>NZ_LT859958.1:2252627-2574431 GCF_900184705.1 Brevefilum fermentans
TCAGAAGAAGGCCAGGCTGCCTGAGTGTTCTGGCAAGTTTAATATTAATCAATAATAAGTAAAAATCATACAAACCAATTGTAAGGAGAATTATAAAAATGGCTGATTTAGAAAAATTAATGGCTGAATTAAGCGAGTTGACCGTGTTAGAAGCCTCTGAACTCGTCAAAATGCTGGAAGAAAAATGGGGCGTTTCCGCTGCTGCTCCTGTTGCTGCCATGGTCGCAGGCCCGGCCGCTGCTGAAGTAGTGGAAGAAGTTGAAGAGAAGACTGAATTTGATGTGATCATCAAAGACGCTGGACCAAAGAAGATTGAAACCATCAAAGTCATTCGTCAATTGACCAACCTGGGCTTGGTTGACGCCAAGACCTTGGCTGAAACAGCCGGTGGCAAGGTTCTCGAAGCCGTCGGCAAAGATATTGCTAACGAAGCGAAAGAAAAACTCGAAGCCGCTGGCGCGGTTGTCGAACTACAATAACATCGTTCGCAATTCACAAACCAACCAACAAGCCCCGCTCTATTGGCACATGTGTGCACTTTAGGATGGGGCTTGTTCCCGTTTAGAAACGTCCCCGTCGGCAATCAGCCTGGGGGCATTTTTATTGAGATTATGATCAATCAAGCAGCCGTGAGCTATGCTTGATCCAGCCGGCGAATGACCAGGACGACCTTGCCTTGCACCTGTACATGGGCAGGGTCATCAATGATGATCGGTTTCATCAGCGGGTTGGCAGGTTGCAAGCGGACATGCCCGCCTTCAAGGTAAAAATACTTGAGCGTGGTTTCATCACGGTCAGCAAGCCACACCGCCACCATTTCGCCGTTATTGGCTTGAGTTACCGGTCGCATGATGACAATATCGCCATCGTTGACCATGGCATCGATCATCGAATCCCCCTGGACTTCCAGCGCAAACAGGTCTTCTGCTTTCTCCTTGAGCGGGAGCAGGCTGCGCGCAATGTCAATGCCGGTTTCTGAGTCAAAATAATTGAAATCCGAGGAGGGCACCGGCACCGGTTCACCCGCAACGATGCGCCCAATCACCGGCACGCTGAACATCTCTGTGATGTCCTGGGCTGTCTTGAGCAGATTGCCTTCCAGGTTTCGCAATAACCGAATCCCGCGCGAAACGTTGTCCTCACGCTCAATGTAATGCATTTCTTCGAGTTGTTTAAGGTAATAATTGACCACCGAGGTGGAGGAGATGTCGGTGTTTTCACCAATTTCTCGGATTGAGGGGGGATAGCCATTTTCTGCTTGAAATTGTTTCAGAAATTTCAAAATTTTCTTATGTCGTTCGCTAAGTCCTGCTCTTTTTCTCGCCATCATCTCAGGCTCCTTTTGCTAAATACTGCTCATTTGTGCTATGATTACCTCCAATCATACCCGAACATCTGTTCAGTGTCAAGGATAAATTCAACCTTTATTGAGGCTAATCCGAGGCAAAACCACTGTCTCTGTTGGAGCAAAAGGTATAATGGTGAGGCTATGAAAAGCAAATCATCGGCAATTGAAATGATTGAGGTTTCTGGATGAAGTCAAACTCTTCCAATCAGATTAAAAAATTCTTTTCAGAAATTCATTTTTCACGAAACGATGTGTGGGATTTCGCATTGATCCTGGTTGGCGCCCTGATCCAGGCGGCAGCGATGAGCTTATTTCTGGTACCGGCGGACCTGGTCAGCGGTGGAATCAGCGGCCTGGCGCAATTAATCCATCATTACACAGAATTTCCAATTGGCTTGATGGTCTTTTTAGGTAATATTCCCTTATTTATCCTGGGATGGAAACATCTGGGCGGTCCGCGGTTTGCCATCCGCACTGTGGTGTCGATCATCGCATTTTCAGCCTTTACTGACCTGCTGATGCTGTTTTTGCCGCGCGGCGGCGTAACGGATGACCCCGTGCTCAACACCATCTACGGGGGGTTGTTGTTGGGCGTCGGGTTGGGAATCGTCTACCGTGGACGCGGCACCAGCGGAGGCTCAGATATTCTCGGACGCATCCTCAACTTCCGCTTTCATCTCACCATCTCGCATGCGTATTTAATCACCGATTCGCTGGTGGTGCTGGCAGCAGGCTTTGTCTTTGGCTGGACCAAAGCGCTTTATGGCTTAGTTTTGATCTATGTCAGCGGGTTGGCGGCAGAACTCGCACTGGAGGGAACCAATGTCGTTCGCTCAGCCATGATCGTCACCACGCAAACCGATGCGATTACACAGGCAATCATGAAAGATCTTGAACGCGGCGTCACCATCCTTGAAGGCACAGGCGGTTACACGGGTGAGCCGCGCGATGTGGTTTATTGTGTGGTCTCCCGCATGGATGTTCCCCGCTTAAAAACCCTGGTTCACGAAAATGATCCCCATGCCTTTATGGTGATTGGTCAGGCACAGGAAGCCCTGGGAGAAGGTTTTACCCCGTTGAAGGTTGACCATCACTGAGCCGTGATTATCAGCCTTCTAATATCTCGAAACTGGTGCTGATTTCTGCAACGCCGCGCAGGGTTGCTGCCACCGAGCAATATTTTTCTTCCGACAGATCGATCGCTTGCTGAACGCTTTTCGCACTCAGCCCCTCACCTTTGAGGAGGAAATGCAGGTGAATTTTTCGAAAAGCCCAGGGTGCGCTTTCATCCTGTTCCGCAGTCACCTTGGCTTCAAGGAACGAAAGCGGCGTTTTTTTCTTCTCCAAAATGCCCACCACGTCGAAAGCAGCGCAACCTGCCAGCGCCGAAAGGATCAGCTCAGAGGGTTTCATGCCAAAATTCTCACCCGGTGCGGATAGAGTCACCGAGTGACCCGTCGAATCGGTGGAGACGAATCGTCTTCCATCCGGAATCCAGCGTAATACGGTGTTAGCTGCCATTATTGCTCCTTAATCATGTCTTTCACTCAGAGAGTTTTCCCAACATTTTAATTAAATCCGTCATCGTGGCTTTTTGAACATCCAGGTCGTCCGAGTCGTCCATGTTCAACAGGCATTCGCTGACCACACCCTGTAAATAGCTCAGGCTGGCGGATTGCACCGCAGCACGGATGGCAATCAACTGCTGAAAGACCTCTCTGCAATCTCGGTCGTCGGCAATCATCTTCTGCACACCCCGCAACTGACCTTCCACCCTCGCCAGGCGATGAATCACCGGTTCTTTTTCTCGGATGTTTTTTGTCTGCAACATATGGATTTATTCTTTCCAGACCACCGGTCTTAGGAATGTTATCCTGCTCAACGGAAGGGCCCAGAACTGACGCAACCCCCAGCGCTTTGGGATTGCCCGGAACTGATCGCTGCAATTGTTGAAAGGCGTTTGCGCGTCTTCCTCGATTGGCATCCCGGGCACTCCGGGGTGTTGCTGTTTGGGTCAGAAAAGCGCACCAGTTTCTCAAAGTCCTGGTCGCAATTATCACAGTGATAAGCATAAAGCGGCATAGGTTTCACTCTCCAATATACTATACTGGGGTATAGTGTATTATTTTTAAATCGGTTTGTCAAGAATTAAGAAGCCGTGATCTATAAATTGGGTTGCATAATTATTGAGTATAATCTCATCAAGGGATGATCTTTCATCCCGGAGTGCTCCAATGCTACCTGAGATCGTCATCTTAGCCATCATCATCGTTATTGCGGCTCTCTTGTTTGCCACCGGCCTGATCCCCATGGATTTAACGGCATTATTCGTCCTGGTTGCGCTGGCGCTCACCGGACTGGTTTCACCTTCCCAGGCGCTTTCTGGTTTCAGCAGTCCGGCGATCGTCATCCTGTGGGCGATGTTCATCCTTTCTGCGGGCTTTAACCGGACGGGCATCTCCAATCTGATTGGCGCCCGCTTGCTCAAATTAGCGGGCAAGAGTGAGAGCCGGTTAATGGCTTTTCTGATGGGAATCTCCGCGTTATTATCCGCCATTATGAATAATGTCGGCGTTGCAGCCATGTTTTTACCGATTACCCTGGATATTGCCCGCCGCACCAAGCGTCCTGCTTCGCGTTTATTGCTGCCAATGGCTTACGGCGCATTACATGGCAGCATGATGCCTTTGATTGGCACCTCCGCCATCCTGATTGTCCGCGAGGTCATGATTGAAGCCAACCTTAAACCGCTAAATTTTTTAGATTTTGCCCCGGGTGGGCTGATTATTTTAATCATCAGCATCGCTTACATGGTCCTCATTGGGCGACGCTTTCTTCCGTTCCGTCAAGCTCCCAAGGCACTCTCCGCTGCTGATACCATTAATGAGGGCTTTGCCCAGAATCAGTATGCTTTGCAAGAGCGACTGGCTATGTTAATCATCCAGGATGGCAACCCGCTGGCGGGAAAAACCCTGACCGAAAGCCGCATCGGTCAGGCTTTGGGATTGACGGTATTAAGCATCAAGCGCAAAGACGGCGAGATCATCCAGGCAACAGCAGACGCAATCATCAAAGATGATGATCAACTGCTGGTATTGGGGCGCCTGGACCGAATCAACGAGCTTTGCCAGCAGCCGCTCTTCGTTATTGATGATATCCGACCCATCGCTGAACATTTGGTGTCGGAAGGAATCGCCATGGCGGAGTTATTGATCACGCCAGAATCCCCCTTTGTAAAAAGAACCCTTAACGAGATTGATTTCCGAAATAAGTATCGGGTCAATGTACTTGGCATCCAGCAAAGCGATATTATCAGAAGAACCAACCTGCAGCACATCGCATTAATGCCCGGCGACCAGGTATTGATCGAAGGCCCGCAAGCCAGCATTGAGGAATTCTGTCAGCACCCGGGTTTTTGTCAGCTCGAAAGTAAGGACTTGTCTAAGTATCTCCTTGATGAACGGCTGTTATCGCTACACATCCCTGAAAATTCATCGCTGATAGACAAAACTCTCCAGGAAAGCCGTTTCGGCTCCGCTTACGGGATCTCCGTATTAAGGGTCATCAGGGACGGCGCTCAGGCTTACCTGCCTGATCATGAATTTCGTTTGCAAGCGGATGATGTATTAATCGTAGAGGGACGTCCTTCCGATATCGACACTTTCCGTGGCTTACAATTAGTGCAGGTCGTGCCAAAGGTTGAGGTTGATTTGGAAGAATTAACCAGCGGTTCGCTGCAGATGGTTGAAGTCATGCTTTCACCGACCTCAAAACTCGCGGGAAAGACCCTGCGGGACGTCCATTTCAGGGGGAAGTATAACGTGACGGTACTTGCCATCTGGCGTAGAGACCGGGCTTACAGAAGTGGTTTGGGCGAATTAACCCTGCAGCACGGAGATGCCTTGCTGTGCTTTGGAACCGTTGAAAACCTGAAAGCAATGGCGCGTGAAAGCGATTTTGTGGTGCTGAAGATGGACCTTCAAGAGCCCCCTTTGTATAACAAAGCGCCGCAGACAGCGTTGATCATGGCCGGAGTAGTTTTGTCGGTCGTTTTCTTTAATGTCCCCATTGCGATCTCAGCAATCGCGGGCGGCGCGTTGATGGTGCTTTTCGGCGCGTTGAGCATGGAAAACGCCTATGAAAGCATCGATTGGAGCTCGATCTTTTTGCTTGCAGCCATGCTGCCCATGGGCATTGCCATCCAGGAAACGGGCGCAGCACTGATGGTCAGCCGCTGGTTGGTATCTTTAATCGGTGGCCTGGGACCTTCCTGGGTGCTGGCGGGGTTGATGGCACTGGTTATTTTAGGAAAATTAGTGATTCCTTCCACAGTTCTAGCCGTGTTCATGGCACCGATTGCCCTCAGTGTTGCATTTGAATTGGGCGTTTCACCCTACCCGTTCATGGTGGGCATTTCTTACGCCCTGGCTGCATCGTTTATCAGCCCCCTGGCGCATCCAATCACACTCATGGTGATGACACCCGGCAGTTACCGCTTTTCCGATTACGTCAAACACGGGTTGCCAATTTCGTTGATCGTGATCCTGGTGAGTGTTCTCCTGCTGCCGCTGTTGTTCCCCTATTACTGACGGCGAAAAGTATCACTCTGCTAAGGGCTGTTTAGCAGAGTGACTTCCTTCCAGATTAAAATTTTTGCCAGTTTTTACCCTGCCAGGTCAGCAGTCGAAATCCATTTTCCCTAATTGGTGACGATCCGCAACAAAACATCTCGATTTTTCGCCCAGGTGGTCTTCAAACTTGACTGAGTTCATCAATCAACGGGCATGCAATAAATTTCCTCACCACCCACTTCAAAATAATAGTATTGATAGGTATCTTCAAAACGCTGACCACCTTCTTCATAGATAGAACTTTCGCTCTTCAAACTTAAGGGGTAGTTTTCAAGTCTACCGCGGTGTTGTTCAAACAAACGGTCTGCTGTGGATTCCGAAAAATGCCATTCCGGCCAGGAACCCTCCCGTCCCGAGTGATCGCGGAGGGTTAATTTACAGGCCAGGATAGCGGTCAGCGCTTCTTTGAGTTCAGGCGATGTTTCCGACGCTTGTTCAGCCTCAAACAAGGCTGGGACACTATCGACGCTCAGATTATGCACTAAATAACTGGCATCCAGAGGATTTCCAGCCTGGGCATGCGCAATGTTGCGCTGAGTGATGAAGCGATCTAAATTAAACAGGTTCAGCGTTAACGTAAATCCGAAGAAAATGATCAAAAGGACCAGCGCCAGCCGCTTAAACTGGTTGAAAACCTCCATCAAAGCAACCGCGATGATCAGAACACCTAACCAAATCATAAAAATATAGGTCATCGCTCGCAGGGTGGTAAAGCCATAAGCTGCTTCGTACAAACTCAAGCGTTGAAATGCAGAGACAAGCATGCATCCAACCTGGAGCATCAGCAGGATGCCCAGGGCAGAAAAGGTGCGCCTGGTAGCGCGCGTTGACCGCTTGGTGAAGGCGCTCATCAGGTAAAACACCCCCAGGCTGAGTACAGCGACAATGATCAACTCGAAAAAGCCGCGCCTGGCGTATTCAGCGTAGGTAAAACCCTCGATGGAGATATTCGCCTGCCCGGCAAAGAAATAGCGAAATTGGATGATGATAAAACTCAGGAATAAAAGATTCACCAGTCCAAGAACGATAAAAGCTTCCACATGCCCCAGGAAAGGTTGCACCAAAGGCTTGTCGGGAGTGATGTCTTTCTCCTTTGCGCTCCTCACAAGCGTATGCACATAAGCGCCGGTCATAAAATATCCCAGGGTGATGATGTAAAAAGTACGAAACAGTAATTCCGCAAGGTTCTCAATTTTAAACAGATCAAAAAAGCTGGAGAGTTGCTCCCGAAAGATCAGGTCTGCACTGGCTAGCAGTGCCCCGAAGATCAATAGCAATGGGATGGCGATCACCAGCCCGATGAAAAAAGGTCGAATTCTTCGCCAGGTTCTATTTTTCTCACCGGCTGGGGGCTTCTTCTGAGTCCGCTTATTCTCAATTAAGATTTTTATCGGGTCAACAATCATTGATTCGATCAGCAACAATATGCCCATCGCTACTTCCCGGATGCGGTAACCCAGCCATTGTCCGTTTCGCAGGGCGATTGCGAGCAGAATTAGCCCTAAAAGGGTGAGTACAATATTAAAAAACGTGGTGCTGGATGCCTTCTGAAATATCGTCATGGTCGCTCCCAGCAGAATGGGCGCCAGGAGCAAGTACGAACGCCAGGGGATATGTTTCTTCTCGACCCTTGCCATAATAAACAATGCCAGCAGAATCATCAGCACCAGCAAGAAGAATTGCAATCCAAATTTTCGTTCCCAGGCAAGCTGATCAAAGATCACCATGATGATCAGTGAAATGATGTGGGGTAAAAAAGGAGTTGCGATTTGAACCTGTGTTTCTTTTAGATTTTCAGGTGTATGTTCAGTCATCATTATTAGCCTTTCCGGTTAACTTTAATGTGTCGGGGACATTGACCTTGATTTTAACCTTTACAGCTATCAATAACTCTCGATCTTATCGTTAATCGCACCTTGATAGTCATTTGAGAGGGGTTGATCTTCTATTCCTGGAATTCCAGCACCTGGTAAACAAACACTTCCAGCCGTTTTTTGCGCCATATATCCCCATCGACGCCCATTTTTTGGCACAAATGATACAGGAATTCTTCAGGATTGGGCAGTTTCTCCCACACCTGGGGTAAAAAAGTGGCTTTTTTCAACCCATCCTGTAGAATGACACCGTCAATACTCGGCTTGAGTTTGGCAACCAGATCCTGGGGATGATCATAATCCAGGGGAGAGGGCGGCGTCAGAACCGAGATTTCGATTTTTATCAATGGCAGCTCAGCAGGCTGAACTTCATTAAAACGATAGTCTTGCAATCCAGCAGCGGCGGCGTGCACCTGAACATCCCTGGCAAGGGGTTGGTAAGCCTCAAGTGTGCCGATACAACCTCGCAAACGTCCGTCAATGGTCAGGGTTACAAAGGATGCGCCCAATTCCACCAGCGAGGACGGAAGTTGAGCCAGGTCAAGTTCCGGCAAGGGTTTTCCGAGCACGGCATTTTCTAATGCCTGGCGTGCAATCTGCAGTAACAGCGTTTGTTCTTCCTGTTTTAATTTCATTTTCATCTCTCCACAGCTTCCGTTAATGAGATTGACTATCTATATCATATCAAAGACTACCGATTTTTTGTTTACGCAATTGCAATTGCCAATAATTTAACTGCAGGTTAGCAAGCATTCAGGGGTAAACATGATGACCTGCAACTTAACAACCTGCCGTTGACCATTGCTGACCCTCACGCCCCTATCGACATTCAATACCCTGGGTTCAAATAATCTCCTATCAAAAACTTGAGATTCATAGTAATATTTATGGCATGAGCGAGCAAACACCACCAGACGAACAAGACCTGTTTCCGGAAGAACCGATCAATGAAGAACCCCCGAAACACGATCAGCGCACCAGGGGACGTAAACCGCATGTGTTGACCTTTTGGAGTGGTCTAACAACGGTACTGGCTTCAGCGTTCCTCGCGGCAACCCTGTTCACAATCTGGACGCCAGGCAGCGTGGTCGATAGCAGCTTGCAGGCCAGGATGGTACAGGTTCTTGAACCCGATCCTGCTGAAGATGAAATTCTTGCCAGCACACATGCAGATTCCGAAGATTCAGCCCATTGGGACAATATCGGCATTGTTGCCGGGCACTATGGTTTTGATTCCGGCGCGGTATGCCCCGATGGCACGACAGAAGTTGAATTAAACCTGAAGATTGCCACATTGGTTCAAAAAATGCTCGCCGACCAGGGGTATCAGGTGGATTTACTGCAGGAGTTTGATCCGCGCTTGCAGGGCTACCAGGCGGCAGTTCTGGTTTCTATCCATTTGGATTCCTGCGCATATATCAACGACCAGGCGACCGGTTTCAAAGTGGCTTCAGCATTGTCCGCCAGGGATGCTGTTAACAGCCAGCGGCTAACCCAGTGTCTGGCTACCCGCTATGGCGAGGTTACGGGGTTACCCTATCACGCCGGCTCAGTCACCGACGACATGACCTATTACCATGCCTTCAATGAGATTGATATTCGCACAATGGCTGCCATCATCGAAGCTGGGTTCATGAACCTGGATTATCCCTTGATTACCGAACACACCGAACAGGTTGCTGAAGGGATCGTTGCCGGAATCCTGTGTTTCCTCAATAACGAACCGTTGCAACCCGTACAAAATCCCTGAAAATGAAACCCCAATCGGACAGTCAATTGCTATTGGAGAGCAAAGCCGCCTTACGGCGCGGTGATCGCGCCCTGGCACGGCGATTGGCTCAGCGAGCTGTTGCCCTTAACCCGGAGTCCCTGGAGGGCTGGCTGATCCTGGGAGGATTGTCAAAACCAAATGCTAGCCTTGCCTATCTTGAAATCGCTCGCAACATCGCCCCAGACGATCCGCGTGTGATTGCTGCCATCACTTGGGCTCAGAAGCGCTCAACAATTCGTCCCGAGCCAGACCAGGAAGTAACCCGCGAAATTCGCACCCTTGTTGAGCCACAAACTGGGAAAATCCGGCCCCCGATAATTGCAGAAGTTCATCACCCGGTATGGCTGTGGACCCTGATCATTCTGGTGGTTTTTGCCGCGTTGATGCTGACCGTTGACATGTTCCCAACCCGGTCGCCGAGCCGCGCCAAACAAGCCGCTCCCATGCTTGCTGAGGGTTTTACGAAACCTTCGCTGACGCCGACAGCAACCTTTACCCCCACACCAACCAACACGCCCACCTCAACACCGACCAGCACACCCACCTCAACGCCGACCAGTACGCCTACAGCCACACCCACTTTTACACCCACCTTTACGTTGACTCCCACCCCCTGGCCAACCAGCACTCCCGAGCCGGTTATCCCACCCGTGTCAGGCGCCGGTGAGCGCTGGATCGATATCGTCCTCTCAGAACAGCGCCTGTACGCCTATGAGGGCGACACCGTTGTACAGTCCTTTTTAGTCTCCACCGGGTTGCCCAACACGCCCACACTGGTGGGCACCTATGCGGTTTATGTCAAATTGCGCTGGGCTGACATGGCCGGTCCGGGTTATTATCTACCCAATGTTCCCTTTACCATGTACTATTACAAGGGATACGGCATCCATGGCACCTACTGGCATAATAATTTCGGCATGCCGATGAGCCACGGCTGCGTCAATATGCTCACTGAAGAAGCAGAATGGCTTTTCAATTGGTCTCATGTGGGGATTGTTGTCAACGTTCGTTACTAACTCGGATTGCGAAACACAATGAGCATTAATATTTCACGTCGAGAGTTTTTAAAACTTAGTGCCACAACCCTGGTCGGCTTAATGCTTCCGCGCAATCTGCTCTCGCGTTTAGATGCTGATCCTGCCACACGCAGAAATCCCCAGCTTTTAGGGCGGGTGCTAAAAGATCAAGCCCCGCTGTATACCGTTCCCAGCGAAGGTTCTGCCATCCTTAACGAGCTGGTCAAGGATCAAATCCATCGCATCACCGACGTCACAACCGGGAAAGACGACACTTCCGGCAATCGGGTTTGGTATCAACTCGATGGCGCCGGTTATACCCACTCACGACATATCCAACCCGTCAGGATGGAGGTCAATACGCCCGCGCTCACAATACCCGAAAAAGGTTGCCTGGGTGAAATTACCCTTCCTTATGTGGATGCCTATTCATCCCTGGGCACAAAGCGCAAATGGCTGTACCGTTTTTATTACGCCTCAACCTTCTGGGTCACCGGCGTGAAGAGCGATGAAAATGGCGTAGCCTGGTATGAGCTGTTGGATGACCGTAACTATACGAAATTTTATATCCCAGCCATCAGCATGCGTCTGGTCCCCGACGATGAACTCACCGCGCTTTATCCCCACATCCCCTATCAAGACAAGCAACTGGTGATTGATTTGGCTAAACAAACCCTGACGGCGCTGATTGGGGAGAGGGTCATCACAACCATGCGCATTTCCAGCGGTATCCGGCAGGGCGAAGGGGGGTTTGCCACCCCTAAGGGCGCCTTCCGCACCGTCCGTAAGCGACCCTGCAGGCACATGGTTGCCCTGCCCAGTGAATTTGGCACAGGCTTTGATCTGCCCGGTGTCCCCTGGGTTAGTTATTTCACGGTTGATGGCGTCGCACTCCACGGCACTTACTGGCACAACGACTTTGGCATACCTCACAGCCATGGCTGCATTAACCTGCATCCCCAGAATGCCAAATGGATTTATCTCTGGACAACGCCCACGGTGCCCCCGGATGAATATTATTTTGCCGACGATCAGGGGACGCGTGTCATCATTCAATAGCCGCCCAATACTCCATTTCGGTTAACTGAAATCTTATACAATAGGGCTATAGTTCAATAGAACGTAAATTAAAATTTTTGGAGGACAACTTGCGTAAAAAAGCTGTTTTTGAAGGCCTGGTTTACGATGAATTCGGAAATCCGGTTGAAACCGGTTGGATTGGTTCGGAACCCTGTTACATTGTTGATGATGATGGGTTCAGACGGCATATCTCGGCTGAGGAAGTCGATCGGCAGGTATGGGCTCACTTCCAGGAACAGGTTGAAGGTCATGAAGACTTGCTATCTGCAAAAGCCGCAGAAATGCTGGGACAGGATGATATCTTCACCGTAGCTGCCATTCAAAGCCAGTTTAAAAACCTGGATGCCCATTACGAAAAACTGGCAGAGATTGGCCTCCCCGAGGAGAGCCGTATGTACCTGGGAATGATGGGGTTTCGCATCATCATTTCCATCCACGGCGAAGTTTTAGAGGTCATCCAGCCCGGGATTGTTGACAACTCCAATGACGATTAACCCCCTCCGGATGAGATTCGCAGTAAAATAAAGCTGAGGAGAATAATCGTGACCCCGGATTTTATCATTCACGTTGATGAATCTGATTTTGAATACGAAGTTTTGCAATATTCAACCCAAGCACCGGTGTTGGTTGATTTCTGGGCGACCTGGTGCGTCGCCTGCCGTGTTTTGAGCCCCAAGCTGGAGGCACTTGCCCTTGAAGCCGAAGGGCGTTTTCGACTGGCTAAACTCAACGTCGACGAAAATGAAAAGCTGGCCAGAAGGTTCAAAATCCGCAATCTCCCCGCTGTAAAAGCTTTTGTGGACGGCAATGTGGTCGGTGAATTTACCGGCATACCTGCAGATGAAGGCTTGCGGGCTTTTGTGCGTCGCCTGTCACCGGCTCCTGAAGACCTGTTGTTTGCCAAGGGCAACAGCCTGTTAGAATTGGGCGAATATGGCGAATCTGAACAAGCCTACCGGAAATTCCTTTCTGTTCAGCCTGACCACTCCGGCGCTCTGCTGGGGTTGATCCGCGCCTTGCTCCTCCAGGGTGAGGGCCAAACTGCCGGCATATTGCTGAAAACTTTCCCAGCCAGCTCGGAATATGCAACCGCCCAGCAGCTCAAACCAGTCGCCAGGGCTTTTTCTGAGGTCAAAGACGAATGGTCAGGAACCGACCAGCCCCTGGAAGCGGCTTTCAGGAACAGCGTTCGCCTGGCTAAACGAGGAAACATTTTCGCCGCCCTGGACGGCTTTTTAGACATCTTGCGCAAAGATCGCCACTATCGAGGGGGCGAGGTGAAAGACATCTTTGTTGGGCTGCTGACCTTGTTGGGAGATGCACACCCCGAGGTACCGCAATACCGCAAGGATTTGGCGTCAGCGTTGTTTTAGGTGTGGTGAATGGGGGATTGGGAATCAGGAATCAGGATTTGATTGTCGGGCGTGCCGATTTCTAACGCTTCAGGTGGTACCGATCTCATCAGATGCACGCGTTTCCTAACCTGTTAAAACAAGCATATCACGGTAAATTCGTTCATCTTTTTTTAAATTTCAGATTCAAGCACTTCAAAGACGGTCTTGTTTCATACAGGCGATAAACTCGCAATTTTCGCTCAATGGGCCTCGTATCCATATGCGCTGAAAGCATTGATGTATAAGGACTCGTCAAATCCTCAATCTTTTTCCTTTAGCATCAATACGACCGTCTCGAGAAGGCGCGAAAACCTCAGATGGATGACTGGTTTGGTGATTATTCAACCAGGATCAGTTGTCTGCCGAGCAGGAAACCAATTAGATTTACCTGCATAATCCCTCCTTCGGATCAGCCCAGTCGATCCAGCGTCAGTACATGTTTTGAGGAGTTGCCTTAGATTGCCTTTTGACTGCGAAATTCATGTTCCCTTGTTTTTTCGTTTTCCAGAGAAGCAATCACTTAGACATACGCCATGCCCTGACCTTTTCTAATGATGAAATCGATCTGGTTATCTCCCGCATTCCCGCAAATACTCGATAGCCACGTCGTTACAGTTCCAGAAACACAGTATTCTCAAGGAGGCTTTCGGTGCATCTTGTCATCTTCAAGCCCACAGCTTCGGGGTTAAACCACATCATCCCATGCGGTTAATTTCGACATAAAGATGCTCAACCACTGGTGAATGCCGGTTTTCACGCTCATATGACCAAACGCTGAGTATTGACCCTGGTTTACACAGTTGTTTTATCTCCAACTTCAAGAGTAACTACTCTTGACCCAGATTTGGATTTCACCGCACTTTTAAAAATCTGCAGATTCTCATTGGATTGATGCATGGGAAATGTGATATTTGGGTCAATGACGCAAACTGCTGCAACGGCTTCCTCAATGTCCATTACGAAAGTTCCACCAATGGGAAGGAACGCAATATCAACTTTGCCGAGATCTTTCATTTCAGGAATTAAATCAGTATCTCCGGCAAAATAGAGTGACTTACCCTTAAGATTGATTAAATATCCAACAAAATCGCCTTTATGGTGAACTTTTCTGGTTGAATGTCCCTCCTGGGTATTATATGCATTCACAACCGTGATCCCAATCTCAGTGAATTCCAAAGAATCCCCCGGCTGAACGATTCTTAAATTCTTAGAATTTATTCTGCTTGCGCATTTTATTGGTGCAACAATGACCGTGTCTTGTTTGATAATCCTATTAAGCGCTTCTTGCTGAAGATGATCTTTATGACAATGTGAAACAAAAACAATATCCGCTTTCTTTTTTAATTCATCCAATGGTATTCTCTGATTTTGGAAATAACCTGCATACCCCGGATCAAAGTGCAGAATCTTGTTATCAGTTTCTATCATGAACCAGGAAGCCCTTGACAATCTTGTTATTATGATTTTTCCAACTTCTGTTTTATTAATTGGTGACACAATGATTGCTCCTCACATGGTGAAATAATTTAAGATCATTTCTGCACAGATTGTAAAGGCAAGGCTTAATGCCAGGCGATACGGTTCCAAACCATGCGCTATCCACAATCAATGCGACCGGTCATTCAAATTGTAATGATTGGTTTTCATATTCAGTGCTCGAATTTTTCTTATCCAATAAAAATACTGAAATAACCAGATTACAAAGAAAATCACCAGAAAAACCCCGAAATAGATCAAAAAACCGATGAGTGTATGCTCCATCCATTCGGTAAGGTATGCGATCGGGAGCATCGCAATGGCGGTGACAAAAAAGTAAGTCGCCGTTTGCTTGGCTATGCTCCAATCCTCAATTTCCCAAATAACAGAAGCAGCCGCAAAAGACGCTCCGAGCAACCCGCTTAATGCAACCTGTATTGTTACCGCCCATATCTCGCTTCCAACGCTTTCAACCAATGTGGGGACGCAGGGATAAAAGTGCCCATCTCCTTTAATTAAGGAAATGATCAATGCTAAAATACAATTCAGAGCGATCCCCAATGGAAAACCTAATAGACCGCGTAATAATGCTTGCTTTTTCATGTTTTTCACCTCATATTCCTAATAATTGTTTAATTTTAGAGACATACCGTCTGGAAACATAGCTCCTTGTGCCATCAACTAAATTAATACAGATCGTACCGGCAAAGCTTAGATCAAATTTTTTAGCTTTCTTAATATTAATAATTTCCGAATTTGATATGCGCACGAAAGTGGCTTTATCCAGCTTCTGTTCAAGTTCATACAATTTCAAACGCAAAGTGTATTCGCCATGGTCCGTAACGGCGAATATTTTGCCATTTGCCGAGTAAATCCGATAGAGTTCAGCTTCGTTCAAGATTGTGGCAGCCCCATCACGAAACCCAAGTAATATTTGTGGCGATTCATCCGATAACTTCTTAATAATTTCATTCACTTCATTTGACATATTTTGGGTAACAATAATTATTTTAAGTTCCTTGCAATTTTCATCTTCTACGATCTCAATTTGCATTTTCTCATCTCCTTATGTGTTACATTATAGCCAGCAGGGTTAGACATTCAACCTTTTTTTTACAGGTGGTCTGATTTCACAGATAAGTGGTCAATTATGACCGCTAAATTACTGAATGTAGAAGGATAAATTTTAATCAGTGCTTACAAAAAAGTGATTTCGTAATTATTTTAAAAGGCGGAGTTCTGAACAATTTCAACCACACCAGAAACACCTGAGACGACTTTAAATTTTCAGGTTTACTGATGTGAAATTTTCTAAAGAAAGTTGTTTTTCAGATGCAGATTAAATGTTGATGTTTTCAACCGACCTCACAAATTCCAGAAATTAAGCCATTTCTAAGGTGTCGTTTCAAACTCGTGACATCAATGTTACGCTCTCCACGTGTGCTGTGTGCGGAAAGAGGTCAAAAGGGGTCACCGATTGAAGGTGATAGCCACGTTGAAGAATACGTTTAACGTCGCGTGCCAGGGTGGCTGGGTCACAGGAGATGTAGGCAATCTGTCCAGGCAGCAGCTCAGCCAGCACATCGTGGACTGCCGGTGTCAGCCCGGCGCGCGGCGGATCCATCAGCAACAGGTCAACCGGTATGTCCAGCGCCGGCAGTGCCGCTTCAGCCTCGGCTTCATACAGGCTCACGTTGTCAAATTCATCCAGGTTGACCGCAAAATCATGGCAGGCGCTGCCTGAGTTCTCAATTGCAGTGAGATGTCCAACCCTGGGCGCAATAAACGCGCTGAACGCGCCCACGCCGGCATATAGCTCAACGGCTTGCATGTATTGTGTCATGGATATATTTTCCAGCAGGTACGTGATCATTTTCTCTGCCATGGGCGTGTTCACCTGGAAAAAAGAACGGGCAGACACCTGGAAATGTCGCCCGAGCAGGGTAAACACCTGGTGATCATCCCCTGCCAGGACGGTTAAGCGTGCCTCCGGCGGTGTATACACCGCCGAGACCGGGATATCCTCGCTAAATTCGGGCGCTTGTGGATCATCACCTTCCAAAATTAGCATGATGTCTTCAAAGCTGTTCTGGCGCACCCCCAGGCGATATACGCCTGATTCAGCGCCAAAATCAAGTTGAGGCCAGAGCGTATTGATCCCCGTTTGTGGCAAATGACATTCTTCAATCACCAGCAGGTGCTCGCCATCCGCATGCACAAACCCCAGCTCACCCGCCTGGCTGAGATGAAACTGAACATGATTGCGGTAGTTCCAGGGGTTGGGCGCGGGCACCATCGGCTGGATCGGTGGATTTTCCAAATTTGCAATGCGCTGAAACTGGTCGCGCAATAAAGCTTCTTTCAAGCGCAATTGGGATTCATAATCCAGGTGCTGATACTGGCATCCGCCACACTCACCAAAATGAATACAGCGCGGGGCAATCCGCTCCGGTGAGGGAGATAAAACCTCAACCGGCCACCCCCGGGCATAGCGTTTCTTCTCGTCCACCACTGCTACGCGGACGGTTTCCCCCGGCAACACAAAAGGCACAAAGAGCGCGCGGCCATCGGGCAATCGACCCATACAATCCCCACCCGAGACCATTTTTTCGAAGGTTATTTCAAACATATCTGCCATGATCGCACTTTATTCTTTGCTTGTTTTGACAAAATAAGATCCGGTCAAAAGAGGTTAGCAGACCGGGTCAATGACTTAGTAAGGTGACCCGTCATTACATCTCGGCAAAAAACGGATCGAAGGCTTCCAGTGACGCATCACTGCGACGCATCCGGGTTTTACCCATATGAGCCATGCGACAGGAATAAACAGAGGGCTCATTGGGTTGATCATTTCCGAAAGATTGTGGGTCAGTTGCAAAAAATCCCGTCGAATTCATATTAACATAAGCCTGTATAACTGACAAGGCAGTGTTTCACGCCGGCTAAAAATCAGGTCGCCGTTTCGAAGTCAAAGCGCTGCAAATGATAAGACAACTGTGCCTGTATTCGCTGCAGCACCTCGGACATCAGCTCCAGTTGGTCACCCAAAGGACTTAGCTCTGCCAGGGAAAATGGCGTTCCAAAACTGATGCGCGGCTTTGCCTCGATTGATTTTGGAAACACAAGCTGCTGCATCACCTGCATAAATTCTGCCAGGCGGCGCTGATCCATCGGCTTACGGCGCAACCGGGTCAAGAGATGTTCGGCAAATCGCCGCAGGAGGACATGCGAAGCAATCGTAGGAACGATCTTCAAGCCCGGCACCTTGCGTAAGAAGATCTCAATACTGGGTGACCAACGCTCAAACACAGGCTCATCCAGGGGGTACAGCGCCGGTTCAGGCTCGATCAATCCAGAGCCAAATTGCAATAATGCACCGTTGCTCTGCAGATGCCGAACAGCCTGGCGCAAGGCGATCATACTCTCTGAACGCTCTTGGCTGGCATAATACAGATACGTGTGAATATGCGGCAAGACCTGGTAGAACCGCGCTTTAGCCACAATCACCTTCAGGTCGGTGCGCGAGATCAAACTCCCAATGGCGATCGAATCATAGGCGCCGGGGTGATTCGCCAGGATCACCACCGGACCGGAGCGAGGAATATTCTCGACGCCCTCCGCTTTAAGTCGTACACCAAGGGCATCCAGCATCATCTGAGAGCCAGCAGGAAATCCACCTGTCGCCACCGCTGCATCCACATCTGCCATCAAACAGGAAAAACGGCGTACAGGCAGAGCGAATACCCACCCGAGGCTTCGTCTCAGCGCGCCGCTCCGTCGCAACCCCAATGCATAAAATATTTCATCAGTAATGGCGGATTGGATTTGTTTAACCAGGGTTTTATCGGTCATCATAACCCATTATATAAAACCCCCTCCTTGAAAACAACTGATTTCAAAAGAGTGCTGTTGATTTTCCCCCTTGTGAAAACCTTCAGATTAAAAAGAAACTTCACCGCGGGCGACGTTATCATCGGAATAGCTCTCATTGGTCAGGTCCAAAGGATTAACATTAGCTTTCACCCCATCTGAAAAATTCAACCGACACAGAATCGACTCCTCACCCGCAGAGCCTGCACCCAAACCTCACGGTCAAATCAAATTTGACCCGCGAAAAATGATCCGGGCTTTATGGCTGAAGGTTTACTCGATTTCTAACTGGAGAAAATTAAACCGCTCCTGAACCTGGTTGAGTGACCTCGGATCAGTAAGTGCCAGCAAGGTATCATTGGCTTGCAATACGGTACCGCCATGTGGCACTATAAAGTCCTGATTGCGTTCGATCAAGGTGATTAAAAATTGTTCTGGTAAATTTAGCACGTCAATGGTTTGGTTAATCACCCTCGAGTTCGGCTGCACGACCAGCCGTGTCAATTCACTTTCCATTCCCGGTACGGGTTGATATTCAAGTGGGTACAAAGGGGTCGAAATGATGGGTTTATCCAGTTTCAACCAGCGAG
This sequence comes from Brevefilum fermentans, assembly GCF_900184705.1. Taxonomy (NCBI): domain Bacteria; kingdom Bacillati; phylum Chloroflexota; class Anaerolineae; order Anaerolineales; family Anaerolineaceae; genus Candidatus Brevifilum; species Candidatus Brevifilum fermentans. Next base: position 2,271,678 of record NZ_LT859958.1, read on the forward strand.
CGACAAAGGGCAACGATGTTCCTTGAATCAACAACGAAGTGAGAACCACAACAAAGATGACGTTATAAAAGAGGTCCGATTGTTCAAGGCCCGCAACCATCGGAAATGTCGCCAGGATAATCGGCGCTGCCCCGCGCAAGCCCACCCAGGAAATGAGCACTTTTTCCTTAATGCTCATCGCGTTTGGAATAAGGGTTAGAAAGACGCTCAAAGGGCGGGCAATGAAGAATAACACCAGGGAAATTAACAAGGAAACCCCTAAAACAGGGATTAAACGACTCGGAAAGATAAATAGCCCTAAAGATAGAAACAGGGCGCTTTGCATCAACCATCCAATGCCATCATGAAAACGTTGTAGCGTTCGTTTATGCACAAGGTCAACCGTGTTCATCACGATGCCCATAATAAATACAGCCAGGAACCCGCTTCCATTAATCAGTGAAGCCATCCAGAAGGTGAGAAACACCGATCCTAAACTAAGAACCGGGTAAAGTCCATTGTAGCCCAATTTAATCCGGTTGAGGATCAGCGCGACGAGCCGCCCCATCAAATAACCTAAAATCGCGCCGATGACCATCTGCTGAAAGAAAAGCAAAACCATCGAAAACAACGAAGATGCGGGGTTTTTAATCAGCTCGATTAACCCGATGGTCAGGAACATCGCCATAGGGTCATTGCTGCCGGATTCAAGCTCCAACAGGGGTTTTAAGTTGCCCTTAAGGCTGACACCTTTTGAGCGCAGGACTGAGAAAACAGCCGCGGCATCCGTCGATGACATCATTGACCCCAGCAACAACCCTTCAAGCAAGGTCAACCCCAAGACGCGCCAGGCAAACAAGCCCACAATCACTGCAGTTAACAGAACACCGACGGTCGCCAGTGAAAAACTTTCAATCATCACCGGGCGGGAGTCCTTCCACTTCGTATGAAAGCCGCCTGAAAACAGGATCAACACAAATGCAAATATGCTGAGCGTCTGCGCAAGGTTTGGGTCATCAAAGTGTATGCCCCCAATCCCTTCCGACCCGGCTAACATGCCCAGGATTAAAAACAAAAGGATTGCCGGGATTCCAAAGCGATCAGAGAGCTTACTGGAAAAGACGCTCAACGACAACAGTACAGCAACGACGACATAAACAGTGATTTCCATAATAACATCAATCTATCAGGGCGCGATCAGTGGTTAAAAATGTTTTTCAATCATACCAGCAGATATCTTTTTTTATCCACGCAAGGTTTTTATCCAAATCAAAGCTAATAATGTACCCTAAGATCAACGATGGTGCAAATGCCAAAACGAAAGTGATGAAAATTAGTTGGTCCTAAAATTCAGTCATTTGAAGGAGCAAACCTTCGCGAAGCACTCCCTGTACCCTACAAGGGCACACCAAGAAAACCCATGACAAAGTCTTCATGCAGGAATGAGTTCCAGCAATTACCAGTCATGCTACATACAACCAGCAGCAGCTTTCGCTGAGTCTATGATGGATAGTTTACGCCCGGTGATACCCCCCTTAAGGGTGGATGGGATTCCTCGTCCTGGGTCTTTGGCAGCCAGACTGTAAAAACCGTTCCCACACCCTCCTGTGTTTCCACATCGATGCGTCCCTTGTGATTGCGCACAATCCAATAGGCGATGGGCAGACCCAAACCAAAACCCGACCGATTTTCATACCGAGTGCGCGATTTTTCACCGCGGCTAAATCGCTCAAAAAGGAGTCCAAGCTCTTCCTTTGGAATTCCCTGGCCTTCATCGCGCACAACGCATTCAACCCAATCCTCATGCTGGATCAAACGGAGTTCAATGCGTTTGCCTTCGGGCGTGTAATTGATAGCATTAGCCCCCAGGTTCAAAAACGCCTGTTTCAAACGATCACGATCTCCATACACCCGCGCCTGGTCAAAATCACCCAGGTGAAGTGCATGTTTTCCGCCTGAAATGACATTCATCTCTTCAAATACTTCGAGAAGGATCTCTCCAACGTCAACTTCGACAATGGTCAGGGGCAGTTTGCCTGCTTCAGCCTGAGCCATTAATAATAAGTCTCCCACCAACCTTGATAAGCGATCCACCTCTTTTTCAATGGTATTCAGTGAATCTTCATCAAAGGTCTTCATGATGCGCATGAGCCCCACATTGCCTTTAATGACCGTCAACGGTGTGCGCAAATCGTGGCTCACATCGGCTAAAAACCGTCTTTGAGAATCAAATAAACGCTCAAGTCGTACGAAGGTTTGGTTAAAGTTTAAAGCCAAAGCATTGATCTCATCACCCGATCCGGTTGACAACGGAATTCTTTGAGAAAGGTCATTGGTGCTGGTAATCCGATTGGTAATATCAGCCATGATTGCCAGTGGAGATAAGGCATGGCCGATCACAATCCACCCTAACACAATCGAGACACAAATCGCAAAGATCGCAGAAACCAGGAAAGCAATTTTAATTAATTTCAATGTGAAGCGTATTTCGCCCAGCTCCAGGCCGGCTTGAAGACATCCGCTGGGCTGGTTGTCAACCTTCAGGGGGACTGACAGAATTCGGAAGTACTCCCCATCGATCTCAACTTCATTGAACTGGACAACCTGTTCACCCAGGGAAACCGGGTCCAGGGCATGTGTCAGCTGTGCCGCATTTTCCGACCTGGCAATCAACTGAAGGTCTGCTGACCAGATCTGAAAAAAAACATCATCAGAGAGCAGCAGGAGATCAGATCCAACGATCAGGTTGCCAGTCGAATCAGCCTGCAAATGAGAGATGATCAGGTTGGCATTGTCCTCAAGATAATCATCAATAAAATTCACAAACAGCATGCTGACAAAAGCATAAATAAGAATGCTGAGCAAGCCAATAAACCCGCTCAGCATTCCAGAATACACTAATGTCAAACGCAGCCGCAGTGACATCGCTATGGTTGAACTTCAGGCTCTCGCATAACATAGCCCACGCCACGAACCGTGTAGATTAAGCGGGGTTCGCCGCCAGCTTCAAGTTTTTGACGCAGATAACGGATGTAAACATCTAAAACATTACTCTCTCCCCCAAAATCATAATCCCAAACCTTGTCAAAAATTACTTCGCGCGACATAACCATCCTGGGGTGGCGCATGAACAGGTCTAAAAGATCAAATTCTTTCGCTGTCAACACAATCTCACGATCGCCACGCTTTGCGCGATGCGTTCCGCTGTCCAGAACAAGGTCTTCAAATTCCAGGATTTTGATCCGGTCAGCAGCCGTCCTGCGGAGTAAGGCGCGAATCCGAGCCAGCAATTCATCCATTTCAAAGGGTTTGACCATGTAATCATCTGCACCAGAATCCAAACCCTTCACCTGGTCTTCCAGGCTGTCCTTGGCGGTTAAAATCAGGATGGGTTGGTTCCCCAGTTTCTGCAAACGGCGACCAACTTCCAATCCGTCGATGTTGGGGAGCATCAGGTCTAGAATCACCAGGTCCGGCCGCTGCTCACTGGCCAATAAAAGGCCCGCTTTGCCGGTCAATGCTGTATCGACCAGGTAGCCTTCATAGGTCAGGACTCGGTTTAAGACACGCAGGATCTCCTCATCATCTTCAATAATCAAGATTCTCTCGTCCATCATTCTTCCTTTCCTTTTTCATGATCGCTTCTTGTTCATCAGGTAATCGATCTCATTTGATTTGTTTGGTAAAATTAATTAATCATGACATGTGTTTTATTGCCTAGAGGCATCCCCGTTATCAAACGGGTTCTAGATATTATTATATCATTTCCTGCATTAATCGTGCTTTCTCCGTTATTTTTGATCATCAGCATGATTGTGGTCATCCAATACGGACCTCCGATCGTGTTTAAGCAGAATCGCCCGGGCTACCAGGGCCAGATTTTCACCATCTATAAATTCAGAACAATGCACAATCGAGCAGACGAGCACGGGAATCCCTTACCGGATGCCCAACGTCTGACAAAATTTGGCCGTTTCCTGCGTGCCACCAGCCTCGACGAATTGCCCGAACTGATCAATGTTCTCAAAGGCGAGATGAGCATCGTCGGGCCGCGACCGTTGTTGGTTGAGTATCTGGATCGGTACAGCCCACACCAGTTCCGCCGTCACGAGGTTCTTCCAGGTATCACCGGGTGGGCACAGGTCCACGGCCGTAATGTCATCACCTGGCAGGAGAAATTCGACCTGGACGTCTGGTATGTTGACCATTGGTCAATTTGGCTGGATCTAAAAACGATCCTGTTGACGGTTGTTAAAGTACTGCGCCGAGAGGGCATATCTCAGCCCGGACAGGCAACGGCAGAACCGTTTTTCGGCAATCCACCCGAAACGGGTGAACCTTCATCAAGCGAACATCAACCTAAGGCGTGATTTCAATTGAAACCATGCCTGATTGTAAGTCTGTCGTCATCGCCTCAAATAAGCGGTAGCGCCCTGCAGATAATAATCCGCTGTGTCGGTCCGTCAGCACAATTAATGCTGGAACCTGCTTGCCAGCCCCTGCCGCAATGAGGTCCGGCCAGATGGCTTCCAGTGCCGGGGCTGGATCGACGGCGATTGTGCCGATCCAGTTACTTCGAGGTAGGTCCGGACTGCGATCGCTGACCACTTTGATGCCAACCTCTTCCAAGTAAGCAAATAATTCGGGTGAAGCCAAATCGCCATCCACATACATGATTTCAACAGCGATATTGGAATACTGATCAATAATAGCTCTGAAATCGTTAGCTAAAGTAGAGGTAGATACGGCTTCCCACTGCGGAAAGGTGCCATAAGGCGGAAACACCTGGTGACAGATGCCACAGAAAAAACGTGCCCCGACTTCATAGCTTTCTGCCAGCAAATCCCTGGCAGGGTTTTCTTCAGCGATCAACGCTGCGATTTTATTGTCAGACGAGGTTATTGCTGATAAATATCCTGCCATAAAGGCTTTCTGTCGCGTTTCAACAGCCGGGTTTCCAATCACACTGACGTTATCGGCTACGGATGCGGTTGCACTACCAATCGCCACAAAGGCAATACCCGGATAGTTGACTGCCAGGGTGTTCAAATCCAGGTCCTGACCAACACCGACGACCACTTTAACCTCCGGTGTCAGCATCTCGGGTTCCAAGCCCTCAAGCTTTGCAAATTGCATGGATGCTTCTTCTGCCAATTTTTCCAGCATATCCTCGCTTTGGGAGACCATAAAAGGATCAACTTCAGTCCCCGTGATCAGTAAGACTGTTGGCAAAGCCTCAGGGATGGGCGAGGGCGTCGTGACTTCCAAAACAGGGGAGACGGGCGTGTCGACCAGGGGCTCTTCTGTGGGCTGATCAACGATTGGTACAGCGGGCGCACAGCCAGCCACACTCAGCATTAAACCAACGCAAAAGATCAAAAATAAATTTTGAAAAGCAAATTTTAACTTTATCATTACCTTAATTTTACCGCAGCAAACATTAAAATTCACACAAAGATTAATGCAATGGTCGATCATCTTTAATTACAGGCTGGTGTATTATAATTAATCAATAAACGCAAAGATGCGCAATCGGTTCAACAACGCCAAAGGGTGAATGTCTATGAGCTTACCCAGCAGTGAATCCCTTCCGAACGATATCAACGATTTACCCCCGGCACGACAACGCCACATCCGCCGCCAACCCCGATCCGTTTCGCTGGCGGAACAGCAAATCCTGCTCGATTCCCTCATCAAACTCACCACACCCACACCCGCATTTTTTATTCGGGCATTGCTGGGCGCGGTTACGCTTGGATGTGCGTTCTACCTTCAAAACCTGGCGCTGTTGGTCGTCGCTATCGTGGTCTTTCCGTTTCAGACGCCATTGTTTGGGTTGGCACTCTATCCGCTGACTCTCAACGCCAAACACGCAGTCAAGGCGCTGGTCAGTACGCTGCTGTTGATTCTGCTCTCCTTTGCCGCAGGCATCCTGGCAGGTTTATTCCAGCCATTTAAATATCCCGACGCCTTAGGACTCTTTCGCTTTACCTCTCCCTACTGGCTTGATATAGCGCTCGTCGCCATAAGCGCGTTTTTTAGCGCACTGACTTTAATCAGGAAAGGAAAAATCCCTGAGGGATTAGGCGTCCTGCTTTCCTATATGGTAGTGGTGCCCTTTGCTGTGATCGGTTTTGGATTGACCTACTGGTCAGGAGCACTTTTTGTTAGCCTGGAGCATTTGGGGCTGGCATTCCTGTTTGCAGTTTTTGCCTTCATTGTTTTTGGTTTTCCTCCGAAGAAACCGCTGGGCTGGCTTGTGGTGATCACCGTCCTGGCCATCACCCTGGCCGTAAGCAGCGTGGGCTTGAATTTCTCTGTGAATCAGGTCCCCGTCGCGCCGACCGGGCTGCCAAATGCCACCTACAGGGTGATAGCGTCTATCAGCCCCGCTGCGCCGACCAAACCTGTCCCAACAAATACCATGACGCCAACCGATATTCCACCCACAGCGACCCTCGCACCGACCCTGGCGCCCACCGGCTTGCCAACAGCAACATCTGAACCCACAACGCAATGGGGTGTGGTTAAATCGGAGACAGGCGCCGTCATCCGTAAAGAACCCAACTTCAACGCAGAAGTTATTGGCTATGCGAATAACGCCGACCGAATTGAAATTCTGGGGGAGTTTACTGCCCTGAACGGCTCACTCTGGTTTGAAGTCCGAACGGCACCAGAGCAGACAGGCTGGTTGTTGGGTTCGCTTTTGCAGACTCAAACCCCGGTTCCAACACCTGCAAATTAAAGTTCTCCTATTAAAACCTGTGGAAAGCGGCTGTCAGCCTGTAATTGCATCGTCGACGATGATCAGGTTTTGCTGCGGAACCGTGATTTTCTGCCCATCATTGAGCATCACAACTGCCGCTGGCTGTCTCACGCCACTCTCAAAATCAGTGTCGCCCTCAGGCAAATCCAAAACTTCGCCTACCTTGCCCCAGGATCCTTCAGCAAACACCCGCACGATTAACCCCACCTTCAATTCCTGCTGCACACTGAATCCGCCCTCAAAGCCCTCATCACTCAAGTGAATAACCGCCTCAGGGCGCATTCCGGTCAATGGGTCAAACTCACTCGCATTCAGACTGACGGATTTTTCAGCATACGGTGTCAACCCGTCTAACAGGCTCTCGTCAGGCTGGCGGCTACCAAAGCCCTGCACTACAAGAATGGGGGTTTGCATCGCCGTAGCAATTGATACCAACTCGGGTGCCATTGATCCCAGCATTAATCCCCCTGAACTGCGTTTGCCGTACCAGTTGAGCGCGTCCGGGTCAACACAGGACCCTGCCCCGATCATCAAGCCCTCCCCTCTTTCAGCCAGCATGCCTGGCGTCAAGGGTTGGGTCCACGCTTCCTCGACGATCTTTAATTCCCCCAATCCAATCGCACCATTGCCCCATACGCCTTGCAGCAAGAAGCCAGCGGCAGATATCATCGCGCCATATTCTGGAAACACAGTCTGAACCACACCCATCATCCCTGCCCTGACCTGGATCGTCCTGTACCCGACCTCAAATACCGCCTTGCCCTGGTGAAGCCCAATAAAGCGTCCATCTGCTGGAGCGCGTACCAGGCGTGAAAGCGTGCCGGTGATTTTTGCGATGACATCACCCTCATGAAGTTGTTCACCGGGCTCGCGCACCAAGTATTCCTTTACATCCTGAACGTCTACCCCCAAACTTTGGGCAATTTCTACCATGAGGATCTCGACGGGCATGCTGGCTTGCGCAATCACATCTTCGGGCAAAACCTGCTGGCCCTCATAGACCAGCACTTCCCCCGGGTATTTCAGCCTACGTACGCGTTGAATCTCCTTGATGGTTCCTGCCCTGGACACCGGTAAAAACATCCTTAATCTCCCAACTTATCCATGATCATCCTGCAACATGCGCTGCCAGCGATTCAGCAATTCAATTCGTGATTCGGGTTGCTTTGGCAGTTGCAAGGGGCGGCCGCGCGCATCGATCACAACTCCCAGCTTGCCACCGACCACCTTTAGCCGTCCTCCCCGCCCCCGACCACCAAACCCGATGTCCACGCGGCGATGAGGGTTTAATTCGAGCACAGCTGGCTCACCCTGGGGAACCTTCAGGCATGCTAACCGGCCGTGTTGCACCTCCTGACCGAAACTTGCGCCGGATGCGGTTTTTACATCAACTGACAGAGCTGTTTTTCCCCGGGGCAGTTCTCCTACCGTCGAAATGACTGTTCCCAAATTTTCAAATGCCGGGGAAGACAATAAATGTACCGGTACAAGGGGTTCGACTTCTCCAAACTTGGCTAAAAGCGGAAGAAGATGGTGTCGATCAAGCACCATGGTGGTAATTTGGCGCGGCTGGAGCCCGTCCAACAAGGTCAACATCACAAGGGCAGGGTCTGGTGCACCGGTAAGCACAGCGCCGCTGGCAATGATAGGCTCAAAATACCCGTCCAAACCGTGTTCTGGATGATATTCCAGCCAATCATGGTTCCTTGCCAGGCTAATTAATCCCTGCTGCAGCCGATAACGGGCAAAGGACAGGGAGAGGCTGAGCATTTTCTGGGTGTCAGGAATCCACCTGGGCACCATTGCGTAATTGCATAAAAACTGGTCAGCTTCGTCAAAGGTCACCGATGTGGCTGACCAATCACAAATCGCCTGTGCAGTCGCCTGCTGATCCCGCTGGGCCAGGTCAGGAAATTTTTCCAACATCACAGCCCCGCTGATACCATTTTGGCTTGCTGCAAGCGTGGTGTACACGCCGCCCAGGTCAACCGCCAGAAAACCCCTTGAGGTGACCTTTTCTGAATCATCCGCTCTTACCTGGCTGAGCCAGCGGATCATCCGCTCTGCCCCGAGCCCTGTGAGCCCAAACAAATTCTCCGTGAGCGCAAACAAAGCCTCAGACCCGTGTAAATCTGTCTTGCACGAACGCAGGATCTCACGTTCCAGGTAATTTTGAGCAAGCGTAAGGTCGTACTTGCCAAAGGTCGGCTGAAGATTGGGCACAATCCGCAACCTGGCAACCCGCTCCAAACGTTGTTTTGCTGCGGCTTCCATGGCAGCATTCCCGGCATAAAGGATCAGCGGTTTGGCGGCTTGGGGCAATATACCGCAGATGGTGCGCACGATTTCAAGGGTTCGGCGCATCATCTCTGTTGCGCCGTGATCCTCGCCACCGGTAACAATCAATATCTCCGGCAATGCAGCCAGCAACCTCTCAATGGCGCGTTGCTCATCCATTTGCATTGCAGCATCTAAATGGGCAACGGCACATATGGGCAGCGAATCAACTAAAGCTCTGGCGGCTTTGAGAGAACCCTGATCGGAAAGTCCCACCAGGGCTACCCTGATCCGCCTTCCAGCAGATAGGGTCATCCCAACCCGGTCTAACCCACGCCCGATGCGGTCAACCGGCATTAATAAACCGCCACCTTCATTTAGAAACAGGTGATAGGTTTTCCTCTGCAAGGCTTGCACAGCCCGGTCAACGCCGCTGCCAATGTGCAGGTCTTGTCCAAGGGAGGTCAACGAACGAGCGCTTGCGAGTAAGCGATATTTTCCATCAGAAATCCCAACCAGGCAGGCGCGTGAATTCACCCCACCCACATCCAGCCCTAAAAGCGCATAAGGGTGTCTGGTCGGCCCGCTCATCACCCACCCCCAACCCAACGTGCAATCCAGCCCCCAAGAAATGCAATGCGGTCAATCATCGCCAGCAAGGCAGATGAAAAAATACCCGCAAATACGGCGCCGAGGGCAAGCCCAATAAATACCTCACCGATGTGCGCCAGCGCCTGTAGAAGGCGCGGTCGTGAATGATCTGAAGAATCAGTCTTGCGTTTAAATCGGCTTCCAAAGTGAAAATAGCTTAATGTGCCAATCACGCCAATCAGCATCACGACTGCATCCACGGTATGCATCCATGGACTGCGAGATTCTATGCGCCAGGCAGCAGGTCGAAAATCAATCACCACCGCCCGCATTTGTGGGATCATCGTTCCAAAAACAGAGCCACCAATAACCAGCGCAGCAGTCAACCCGGCTAAAAACGCCAGTGGAATACGGCCAAGCGCACGCAACTGGGAAATTTGACTCAAGATCAACATAAGAGATAATAACAGCGGAATCAGCACCCACAACCGCTGATAGGTTGTCCCCCCCAACAGGGGTTGGAGTAAATACGGCCACAGGATCTGCCGGGCGATGAGAACCGTCAGAAATCCGGCGGTTACACCCACGAAAAGGTATGCTGCCAGCCGAAAAAAGAAATTGTCGCCGATGAAATAGCTTAAAATCATCACCGTCAGCAGGAAGCCAACCACGCCCCAGACCAGTTCAGGCATGTTCATCGCTCACCCCCCTCATCTCCCAACGACCCCCGAGAACTGGGAAAACTCATCCCAATCACTAACATAAGGATCATCAAAACAATACCCACCCTGTAAGCAAACCAATGGATCGAAGAGACGGAGTTTTGCCCTTCCAGGTTGACAGCATCTGCAATACCGCTGATCATGCCTGCTACCTGTCCCGATTCCCAGTAGGGCTGCAACAACGGCCCTGCCTGGGCGCTGAGGATTAAAAGAATCGGTACATCGGGTTTCAGGCTCTTGATTTGCTCAATCCAGGCCATCACACCCTCATAATCATCCCCTAGAATCAAAATTGCATCAAAGGGCTTAACGGGCAGGGTCAGCGCGAACTCCGGTTCGTTTTCGCCCGGTAAGGTCTGGCGCGCAAGCCCATAAGCGCCAAAAGACCCTACCGGATAGTACCCCAGATCCGTCACAACCCGTTGATCAACCAGAGTCGCTTCCTCAACCAGGAGATCAAAAAGTAAACGCCCGGCAGGTGCTGATGAGAGCGTCGATACCTCAGCGCCTGCCTCGAAAATTCCTCTGAGGATTGGCGTGGCGATCAACGTCATTTCGCCTGAAAATGCTGCTGAATAATCCATCACCAGCAATACTTTCGAATTTTCCTGTAATCCGCCCACCCATTCCACCATATCTCTCATGTGGGGGGCTGCTACTCCGGAGACCCTTTCCCCGGGGCGTCCCATAAAAAGGACCAGGCTCAAGATCGTGATCAACAAAAACCCGATTCCCAGGCGTAACCCGCGGTTAAGCGCCGGCCTGTCCGAGGTGTGCGCAGGGCGTTTCTCCTTGTCGGAGCGCATCGTCGCGGCGAGCTGATCTGCTCTTGCCTGCTCTTCGCGGCTGATGGACAGTGCCATTGCTTCGAGCTGGGTGCCTTTGATGTCGTCAAGGATAATTTCTCGGGTAGCCTGCTCAGAACCCTTCGATATAGCCGTCTCCTTTGTGTCTTCGGCACGACCTGCTTCATCAACAGGAGCCTCTTCCACAAGCTCTTCCATTGTTTGTTCGCCGTTTTCCAACGCAACCAGCCAGTGCAGCAGGCTATCGCCTTCCCTTTCTGAAAGGATCTCCTTTGCATCCTCAGCTTCAGCCGGGCGATGCTTCTTTCGGATGCGCCGGAGCCAATTTTCGTGCATAGAGCCAGAAGTGCCGACCTCCTCCGAATCCTCGATCTCATCAGGGACTTGATCGGGCGGTTTTTTTTCAACCTCACCCTGAATTTTCTGCAAAACCGATCGCAACTGCAGCTCCTGATCCTCTTTTTGTGCCGTTTCAAGGCTTGCCCGAGCTGCGTTGATCTTCTGGGTGATCTCGCCAATCGAATCTGGTTCAGTTTGTGCACGTTGCCGAATGCGATACAACCACTCCGGCACTTGCGGCTCATCATCAGGTTGTTCTGCATCTTCCAAAATTTCATCATGATCAGGTGATGGGGGAAACTCCCCGTCAGCCCCGTCAAAAAGTTGGTCCTGGTCTTCATCCTGCTTGAGGGAATGCAGTAAATCGGTGAGGTGCTCCTCATCCCCTGCTAAATCGGGCTGATCATCTCGGGGCAAATCGACAGGGACGACGCCCTCCAGGGATGCTTCACACAGCAAGCATTTTTCTGTACCAAGTGGGTTTTCTGCACCACATTCAGAACAAATCAACACAAGCATTACGGCCCATCCTCATAAGGGCGATCCATACCCAGTAAAACCCGCAACCCAACAATCAATCCACCCAATGCAATTCCGATCAGTATGCCTCTCAGACCTGCCAGTGGAAGTCGGCGGACAAATTCAAGCCATTCAGCGCCCGCTGTACCGTTCGCAGGGTTCAGGTAATGCAAATTTAGGATCAGAGAGATCAGAGCACTGATTAAAAACGATGCCGACATGAGCGTCCAGCCCCGGGTGCGAATAATCCGTAAGCTGGCGAATAGCATGGTCACCGTCAGGATAGCCAACAGGCTGGTCTCTACCGGGATCTGGATGTTGAGCACCCAGTTACGGAAAAAGGCGCTCTCCGAAGGTAAGAAAAACCCGATGCCGACGGTGACCAAAAAAGCCACCAGGACGATCAGACTTAACAAGCTGCCCTTTTGCCAGTGTGCAACCCGAACAAGATGCATTTTGAGTAAATACCCGATCCCGATCACGCCAGCCAACCCTATCAGCAAAATCCCCCACTCGATCAGCAACCCTGTGAGATTTGCCAGTTGCGCCTGGAAAAAATATCCCGCCAAAACGGTCAGCCCAGTCAGGCTGGCGACCAAAATTGCAATAATTCGCTTCATAAAACACCCGCCAGCGTCAATCCTGCTGCAACCACCAGCAGTGTAATCAGTAAAACACGAAGGATGTCCTCGCTGATCCAGGCTGCCTGAAGAGAAGGCGACCGATCCATCAAACCGGGCAAAAGAAATATTTCCTCGCCAATTAATAGATCACGCGTGGTTAAAAACAGGGCTGCCTGGGCGCTGATGGATCCGGCTGCAGCAAAGGGATGCCCCCCTTTTATCTGCGCAGCTTCCAGGATCAAAGCTCCCATCGGGCCATAGTGCCCGAATAATCCCACAGAACCCGGGGAATGCAGTCCCATCTCCCCTAAAAAGCCCGCCAGGAAGGCATACGGTGTGGGTCCGGTTAAGATCAAATTCAACGCCGATGAATAGCCGCCCTGGTAGGTGCCGCAAAGAATTTGGCGTGCAAATAAGGCGAGCTCCCCGGTGCCGGCGGCAAAGACCTGTGTTTCCTGGGCGCCCAGGTCTGTCTCCGCAAGGCTGGCGCTCACAGAAAGAGCATGCAATCCCAATGCCGGGTAAGACCGCGACCAGAACCGGTCCCCTAATGCAACCTGGCTTTGTTTGCCCCCTTCGAGGGAGCGCACACGCTGCTTAACAAAGGCGTTAACCGCCGGGTTAACCCGCACTGCGTATCTGCCACGCCGTGAAAATAGAAGACTGAAAAATAACAGCAAAACGACAGCCAGGCCGATGATGACCCACCCGATCTCAGTCCAGGTCATGCCCCGGTCTCCTGTAAAAAGGTTTTGAACTGGTTAATTTCATCAGGGTCTCCCAACAAGTTCAACAGCTTCGCATAAGTAAGGCCAAAAGGTGTGGCTTTTAACAACGGAAAACCCAGAAACATACTTTGGGCAATCAAAGGCAACAGGGGCTGAAAGAAATCCAATAATTCGCAGGCTGGCGATATCCATCCCCTTTTTGCAAGAAAACGCTTCCATGTGAGCCAGTCAGTATTCTGCATAACAAAAGTATAACATAAGGGCGCGAAAAATTAATCCCATAAACTCTTCATTTTCATTTGATGAAGACGCAGCGACGACCTGGTGATCTCCAATTGAATCCAGCTTCAAGTATAATGGGTTTGATGGAACAAAAATTAAAGGTTATGACGATATTTGGCACCCGCCCGGAAGCTGTTAAAATGGCGCCGGTGATTAAAGCCCTGCGGGAACATCCAGATCACATTGATATCACGGTGTGCGTCACTGCCCAGCACCGCGAAATGCTCGACCAGGTCCTGCAGGCATTTGACATCATCCCGGATATCGACCTGGATTTGATGGATCACGACCAGACACTTCCCGAGTTGACCGCTCGCATCTTCACCCATCTGGACCCTGTGCTGCTTCAAATCCGTCCCGATTGGCTGCTGGTCCAGGGGGATACCACGACGGTCATGGCAGCAGCGATTCTCGGGTATTATCGCCAGATCCGGGTGGGTCACATTGAAGCCGGGCTGCGAACCCACGATAAATGGCAGCCCTTCCCCGAAGAGATGAACCGCCGCATCGCTGGTGTGGTGGCAGACCTGCACTTTGCCCCAACAGAAAACAATCGCCAGAACCTCCTGCGAGAGGGCATCCCGGATGAGATCATCAAAATCACCGGCAACCCGGTCATTGACGCCCTGAAGATCATCAGCCAGCAACCAGCCCCTCCGCAGGTGGATCAACTGCTTGACCAAACCGGCGTGTCCGCTGGAAAGCGCCGCCTGGTGCTGGTGACTGCACACCGCCGGGAAAACTTCGGTCAACCCATTCTGGATATTTGCCTGGCTCTCAAACGCCTGGCACAGGCTTACCAGGATGAAATTGTCATCGTTTACCCGGTTCACCTCAATCCCAACATTCATGTACCGGTCCACCAGGCGCTATCTGGTATCGATAACATCCACCTGCTGCCGCCCCTGGATTACCTGCCCCTGGTCCACCTGATGAAACACGCCACCCTGATCCTGACCGATTCGGGCGGCATCCAGGAAGAAGCACCGTCGTTTGGTGTTCCCACCCTGGTCTTGCGCCAGCGCACCGAACGCCAGGAGGGCGTACAGGCGGGCACTTTGAAACTGGTCGGTACAGATCCAGACACCATTTTCATGGAAGCCCTAAAACTGCTCGATGACCGCGCGGCTCATGCTGCCATGTCCGGGGCTGTTAATCCCTATGGCGATGGGCATGCGGCTGAACGGATCGTTGCCGCGCTTTTGGCTTCACAGACGGGGTAGAACGTGACAAAAGCAATCGATACCCGATCGGATGATAGGCTTTCATGAAGACTCAAATCTGTCTGGTGCCTGAGCTGACCGGGTTGGGTGGAACAGCCTCCTTCCAGGCCAGAATGATTGCCGGACTGAAGTCTCGCGGCATTCCCCATACCTTTAACATCGCCAGCCCAGAGAATACCGCCGTTCTTGTCATCGGCGGCTCCCGGCAACTTTTAAAGCTCTGGCAGGCCAAACGCCGTGGTGTGCGCATCATTCAACGGCTCAACGGCATGAACTGGATTCACAGGCTGGAAAAGACTGCCCCGCGTCTTTTTTTAAGGTCGGAGGTCAATAACCAGGTCCTGGCTTTCATCCGCCGCCACCTGGCAGATGGCATCGTGTACCAGAGCCACTTCTGCCATACCTGGTGGAACAGGGTCTATGGGTCTCGACCGATCCCCCACCAGGTCACTTATAACGGGGTGGATCTGCAAGAATTTTCTCCCAACGGGCCTGAAACTCCACCAGAGGATCACTTTCGGATTCTGCTGGTGGAAGGGCGCCTGGTTGGCGCTTACGCCCGCGGGCTGGAAACCGCCGTAAAACTGGCCAGCGCAGTCAAAACTAACTGTGGAAGACCCCTTGAATTGATGGTTGCCGGTGATGTTAATGACGAAATGAAAGCCCGTGCCTACAGCCTGGCGCCTGATCTGTGGATTACATGGCGCGGCGTGCTCCCCCGCGAGGACATCGCCGCCGTTGACCGCTCTGCTCACGTGCTGTTCAGTGCTGATCTCAACGCCGCCTGTCCCAACAGTGTGATCGAAGCGTTGGCTTGCGGCACCCCGGTCCTGGCTTATGATACCGGCGCACTGGCTGAACTGATCCAGGACGGTGCCGGAAGGGTCGTGCCTTACGGTGCTGATCACTGGCGGTTAGAAGACCCGCTGATTCCGCCCCTGACTGAGGCTTGCGTTGAAATCCTGCAGAATAACCCCGCCTACCGGGCACGCGCGCGCGCCCGAGCTGAAGCCGTATTCAGCCTTGAAGCCATGCTTGCCGGCTATCTGAATGCCCTGGGGGTTTCATGAGTACGTTTGCAGGGAAGGTTGGCGTGGTACAGCGCGTTCTGGCTGAATACCGGGCGCCTTTTTTCAACGCCCTGGGCCAGGCTTGTCCTGGCGGATTGGAAGTCTTCGCTGGCGAGCCTCGCGATGACGAAATGATTAAAACCGCAACCTCCCTCGATTCTGCCCATCTTATCCATGGAAAAAACCTGCACTTGTTGAAAAGCAATTTTTATCTGTGCCTGCAATTCGGTTTGCTGCGCTGGTTGAAGCAGTTTAACCCCGATATCCTGATCGTTGAAGCCAACCCCCGATATTTACGCACTCCTGCTGCCTTGCGCTGGATGCGCAAACGGGCTCGCCCGGTGATCGGTTGGGGTTTGGGCGCGCCGCCGATATCCGGGCTGCTGACCGGATTGCGCCGTCGGCGACGCACACACTTCATCAGCCAGTTTGACGCCCTGATCACCTACAGCCAGACCGGTGCGGATGAATACGCCCGTTTGGGTTTTCCACCCGAGCGCATCTTGATTGCCATCAACGCGGTGGCTCCCGCACCCACTCACCCGCTGCCTGTACGCCCTGTACCAGCCAAAGATCAGCCCGAGCGAGTCCTGTTTGTTGGGCGACTGCAAGCGCGCAAACAGGTGGATCAATTGCTGCGCGCCTGCGCTCAACTGCCAGAATTATTACAGCCAGACCTGGTAATCGTCGGTGACGGACCCGACCGGGAGCGCCTGGAAAACCTGGCTGAGGAGGTCTACCCCCGTGCGGTGTTCACCGGTGCCCTGTACGGCGCCGAACTGGCAGAACAATTTCGTGAAGCGGATCTTTTCGTCCTGCCTGGCACCGGCGGGTTAGCGCTTCAGCAGGCCATGAGCTACGGACTGCCCTTGATCGCCGCCGAAGCTGATGGCACCCAGGCAGATCTCGTTCGCCCGGAAAACGGCTGGCAAATTCCGCCCGATGACCTGCCCGCCCTGGGCGCAGCCCTCTCCACAGCATTGAGAGATATCCCCATGCTGCGTAAAATGGGAGCTGAGAGTTACCGGATTGTGTCCGAGGAGATCAACCTGGAGAAAATGGTTGCTGTATTCATCGAGGCGCTCAAGCGGAGTTTGCCATGAGCACACATATCTTGTTGATCGCTGATGGTCGCAGCCCTACGGCACAAAGCTGGATCACAAACATCCAGGCGCTGGGTTACTCCGTCAGCCTGGTTTCCACCTTCCCCTGCAACCCACCAGAAGGCATAAGACATTTTTCTATTCTGCCAATCGCTTTCAGCCAACTGAGCTCTTCAGCCCAGGCCGGTTTAGCCGCCCCTGACGGTCAGCCCAAATCCACTCCTGCGCGTAGGCTGATCCGCCATTTTGCCCCGGTCTTGCAACCTCTGCGCTATCTCCTGGGTCCGCTGACGGTCGCCAGGTTTGCCCGTCCCTACCAGGCGCTGGTATCCAGGATCAAGCCCGACCTGGTACATGCACTGCGCATCCCCTTTGAGGGCATGCTGGGCAGCTATACCCCAAAAGGAATCCCTTTCATCGCCGCTACCTGGGGCAATGACCTGACCCTGCATGCCAGCGCCTCGCCTTTAATGCGCACCTTCACACAACGCTGCCTGGTGTGTGCCGATGGCTTTGCCGCCGATACGCAGCGGGACGTGCGCCTGGCGCGCAACTGGGGTCTGCCAGCAGATGTGCCGACGCTGGTCGTCCCCGGCTCAGGAGGTTTGGATCTAAACGCCATATTCGCTGCCCCGTCCTTGGACCCTGACGCATTTGGCTTGCCAGCATCCGGTGTCTTTGTGGTCAACCCGCGTGGCATGCGGCCAAAATCTGTTCATCAGGATGTATTCTTTGCTGCTATTCCTGCCGTCCTTGCTCGCTATCCCGAAGTTCATTTTATCTGCCCCAACCTGGCTGGGATCCGCCAGGCTGAAACCTGGGTCAGCCAATATGGCATTCAAAGCAATACCCACCTGCTGCCCAAACTCTCCCAACCTCAATTATGGTCGCTGCTCAAAACTGCCCGGGTATTTGTTTCACCCAGCAGTCACGACGGCACCCCCAACTCGCTGTTGGAAGCAATGTCCTGCGGCTGTTTCCCGATCGCCGGCGATATAGAATCCCTGCGGGAATGGATTGAAAACGGCATTAACGGTCTGCTGGTAGACCCACGCTCACCCACGCAGCTGGCTGAAGCGCTGTGTCAGGCTCTGGAGGATCAAACACTGCGCCAAAAAGCAACTGAGCACAACCTGGCTCTGGTCAGGCAACGGGCTTCCCAGGAGGCAACTCACCCGCAAATTTCAAATTTTTACGAGAAATTGCTGGGGGATGATCCGACTTCGCGTCGCGCTCCCCGTGCCCTTTAAAGGTTTTATGCGCCTTCGTTCGGGGACGATGATGGTGAGTGGTGAATTGGACTAAGTGATTAGGAATCAGGAAACAGGAATTAGGAAACCTTAAATGGAGAATAGAACTCAGTACTTAGCTCTCAGTTCTAAGCTCTAAGTTCTAAGTTCTATCCCCCACCAGCGATCTCATTCCTTAAACTTCAACACACCCACTTTTTCAAATACCAGCGGTGCCAACCATGAAACCCACAAACCCACCAGCGTGTAACGAATAAACCGCATGGAATAACCAAGGAAATGTGCACCCCGCGGGAGGACCTGTCCCAAGCCAAAGTACAGGATCACCACGCCGAGCAAACCGATCAGAAAGCGCACCAGCCGACGCCATCCGCCTTCATTTGCCAGGAAACGCCCTTTTTTCTCTGAGAGGATTACAAAACCAACCAGCAATCCCGTCCAGGTGCCACCCAGGGTAAAGGTGCCATCCAGACCGAAGGGCGCCACCTGACCAGCACGACCAGCCCATTCAGGATCCATCACCCACCTGGGACCCAAAGCCCAATTAACGACCAGGATCAACAGCATCAACACGACTGTGCTGGCAATCACCAGCCCGAGCCTTGCGCCAAAGGAACGCGCCTCAAACCAGCGCCCAATTTTTTTGGACCAGGCTGCAAACCCCGCCAGCAGCAAGCCGCCGATCAACCAGCCAAACAGTACATCGCCCAGGAAGTGCACACCTAAAACCAGCCTGGAAATCCCGATCAGGAAAATCAGCGCCACCATCGCAATCGAAAACCAGCGTTTCTTAACTTCAACAGCCAGCCAGCCCCATACTGAGATCGCATTTTGAGCATGCCCTGAGGGTAAGCCAAACGAAGTTTCATGAACATGGCAGGTGACTGTGTCACTGATCCAGCAGGGACGCGGTAAGCGGAATAAAAACTTAAAAAAGGCATTAAACCCGTTGCTGAGCAGCAACATCATCCCCACGCGCAGACCCAGCAACTGGTCAAAACTCCAATAAAGGACCGGCAGTAAGAGGATATAAAACAATTCTTCCCCAAAAAACGTAATAACCTTCATGGGCGCCAACAACCATGCCCCCAGGCCTTGAAAAAACTCATTAACCACAATTTGCCAAAGATTAACAGCCGCCATACAAACCTCCTTGAAAAATTAATTCATTAAAACGTCAACTCCAAATCGCCGCATGATTAATCAGCCGGACTGGCTGTCAAACAAATCCTGGACGATGGCTTGCCCTTCCTCCAGGATGCGGTTCAGATGCTCCTGGCTTAAAAGGCTTTCTGCATAAACCTTGTAAATATCTTCTGTACCTGATGGGCGGACAGCCGTCCAACCATTTTCAGTCACAATCTTCAGACCGCCGATGTCAGCATCATTCCCGGGAGCCCGGGTTAGCTTGGCAATGATTTTCTCCCCCGCCAATTCTTCGGCGGTGATCATCTCGGGTGACAATTTTCTGAAAACCGCTTTTTGTTCCGCAGTGGCTTTGCCTTCCAGGCGCTGGTAAAATGCCTGCCCGAACCTCTCCTGCAGTTGCTGATAGATGTGTGCCGGATCCTCTCCG
This sequence comes from Brevefilum fermentans, assembly GCF_900184705.1. Lineage (NCBI taxonomy): Bacteria > Bacillati > Chloroflexota > Anaerolineae > Anaerolineales > Anaerolineaceae > Candidatus Brevifilum > Candidatus Brevifilum fermentans. The sequence goes on from NZ_LT859958.1 coordinate 2,291,532, forward strand.
GTCACAGCCAGTATCTCCGCTGCCAACAGGTTCAGGATGATCCCATCTTTGTCCGTTGTCCAGGTCGTGCCATCCCTGCGTAAAAAGGATGCTCCAGCACTTTCTTCGCCGCCAAAACCCAGGTCGCCCGTTAACAAACCCGGCACAAACCACTTGAAGCCCACAGGAACTTCAACCAGGTCCCGGTTGAGGAATTTAGCCACGCGGTCAATCATTGCGCTGGTCACAACTGTCTTCCCCACTTTGACTTTGGCTGCCCAAGCCGGTCGGTTCTGGAACAGGTACCACACCGCAACCGCCAGGTAATGATTGGGGTTCATCAACCCCCCCACGGGCGTCACAACCCCATGCCGGTCAAAGTCGGAGTCATTACCAAAGGCGATATCGTAGCTGTCTTTCATTTCAATTAAGCCCGCCATGGCGTAGGGCGATGAACAGTCCATGCGGATCTTCCCATCGTGGTCAACGGTCATAAAACGAAAGGTGGGGTCGACGTCCGGGTTCACGATATCTAAATCCAAACCATAGATTTCGGCAATCGGGCCCCAGTAAGCAACCCCTGCCCCGCCCAGAGGATCAACGCCAATGCGTACTCCAGCAGTGGAAATGGCTTCCATGTTGACGACGTTCGCCAGGTCTTCCACATAGGGCTGGATGAAATCCACCGGGTGGGTGGTGGAAGCCTTAATTGCCTTAGAGTAGGGAATGCGTTTGACAGCCTTCAAGCCTTCCCTCAAAATCTGGTTAGCCCGATCTTCGATCGCCCTGGTGATCTCAGCACCCGCTGGGCCTCCGTCCGGGGGATTATATTTAAAGCCCCCGTCTCCGGGTGGATTATGCGAGGGCGTAATCACCACGCCATCTGCCAGACCCCGGGTACGCCCCAGGTTGTAGACCAGGATCGAACGTGAAATCGCGGGTGTGGGTGTATAACCGAAACCTTCCTGCAGCATGATCTGGACGCCATTGGCAGCAAACACCTCCAGCGCGCTGCGCATCGCTGGCTCAGACAGCGCATGCGTATCTTTGCCGATGTACAATGGACCGGTGGTGCCCTGCTTCATGCGATATTCAACAATAGCCTGGCTGATGGCCAGGATATGATCCTCATTAAAGCTCCGCGTCAGTGATGTGCCGCGATGTCCCGAAGTGCCAAATGCCACCTGCTGGTCAAAGATATGCGGGTCAGGTCTCTCGGTGTAGTAGGCAGAAATTAATCGGGGAATATCAACAAGCAATTCTCGAGTGGCTGGTTTTCCAGCCAAGGGGCTGATTTTCATAGCATGATCCTTCCAAAAAGGGTTCGACAACGATCCACTTCAATTATACACGGGTCAAGCACCGATTAGCGGTTTTAAATTGTTGGTTATCATCGATAGGCAACCGATTCCCATTGCCCACAGATACCCTATACCAAAGCTCATCTTTACTTAAGATGCATTAAATTGAAGGGAAACCTGGGAAGTTAAAATTCATTTATTTATCAATATAAATTCTTTATCAGAAGAGAGAGAAATAACTGGTTTATTCAGAGCCCTGCAGTATAATGACCTGCTGATTTTAAAATAAACCAGCAGGGCTGTTTGCCTTGCGATAACGAGATTGGAGCTTTTTAATGGCTGAAAAACAAATCACAAGTGTTGAGAAAAATGTTGTGGTAACGATGGATTACCGTTTAGAGGTCGATGGCAAGGAAATTGATTCCGGACCAATTCAATTTCTCCAGGGTCATGGCAATATTATCCCTGGCTTGGAAGCAGAAGTTGAAGGCATGCAACTGGGTGAGGAAAAAGAAGTCCTTGTCAAAGCTGAAGACGCCTACGGCAAATATGATCCCGAGCTGGAGATCGAAGTCCCGTTGTCCTCATTCCCCGAGGATTTTGAGATCAAATTAGGTCACCCGATGCGTATGCAGGATGACAAGGGACATGTGTTTACCGCCGTTGCTATGGGCATTTCCGATGAAATCGTGATGCTCAACCTCAATCACCCCCTGGCAGGCAAGGACTTGCTCTTCAAAACCAGAGTGAGTGCTCTGCGCCCGGCGACTGAGTTGGAAATTGCCCAGGGATGCCTGGCCAGTGCCTGCAGCGGATGCACGTCAAGCAATTGCGGTAATTGCTGATCCATATTTTTAGTGTTTAAGTTTTTTATATCCCTGCGAGCGTTTTGTTGACGTTGCTTTGAGGATGTGATAAAATTTTCTGCACTTGCCCCCATCGTCTAGTGGCCTAGGACGTGGCCCTCTCAAGGCCAAAACCGGGATTCGAATTCCCGTGGGGGCATTTTTTTATTCTCTATACAAAGGTGTTGGCCCTCTCAATACCCCTTAGGGGTACAGGTGCCAAAACCGGGATTCGAACATCGTACCCTTTGGGTATTCCCGTGGGGGCATTTTTTTATTCTCTATACAAAGGTGTTGGCCCTCTCAATACCCCTTCGGGGTACAGGTGCCAAAACCGGGATTCGAACATCGTGCCCTTTGGGTATTCCCGTGGAGTCATTCTTTTATTCAAGCGAATTTTCCAGTGATGTCCCGGCATTAATCGGCGTCGCATATCAAATAAAACAGGGCGTTCACCATGCAACGCCCTGACTTTTCCTAAAACCTGGACGAAAATCGTTACCCGAGCAAAGTTTTTGCCAGCTTGACCGCACGGCTGGCATCTGGGGCATAACCATCAGCCCCAATTTTATCTGCATAACTCTGCGTAACCGGCGCGCCGCCAATCAAAACCCTGACTGCACCTCGTAAACCGGCTGCATTCAGGGCAGTGATGGTGGTTTCCATGTTCGGCATGGTCGTCGTCAACAGGGCAGACATAGCCACAAAATCAGGCTGATGTTCCTGAACAGCAGCAATAAAAGCTTCCGGGGATACATCCGTGCCCAGGTCAACCACCTGGAACCCGGCGCCCTCCAGCATCATACAGACCAGGTTTTTACCGATATCATGCAGATCACCTTTGACCGTCCCGGCAACAATCTTGCCAATTGGCTGGATATCCGCACCCACCAATTCGGGTTTGAGGATTTCCATTCCTGTTTTCATAGCCCGGGCAGCGATCAGCATTTCCGGCACAAAGTATTCGCCCTCCTCAAACAATTCTCCCACCTCGCCCATGGCATTAACCATCACATCCAGCACCTCCCCTGCCGGCACGCCTGCACGTAAAGCAGCTTCAACATATTCCTTAGCCTCGTCGCGCTGCCCTTCGAGGATTGCTGTATAGAGTTCTTTTAACTCGCCATCCATGTTGCTGTTCCTTTCTGTCAAAACACTCGCACCGATCCGCTCCTGAGCGAGGCGATGGCGCTCGACAACACTCCTATTATATAACAATAACCTGCTGGTAATCTGAGACCTTCAGAGTTGGATCGTTTCGATTTCAGCAGTACCGATAACCTGATTTTCTTTCAAGCCAAATAACGCATCCCCTGTATGAGGGCTTTTTGGACGCGTATTCACAACCCCATGACCTTTAGGCAGGTCTGCAGGGCTGCTGTAAAAGGGGTGGCGTTATTTTCGAAGGGCGCGAACAATCACGTACACGCCAAAAGCCAGCAGCACAAGCGGTCCGACAAACGCCAACAAATTCGTCGCCCCCAATGTGATAAAAATCCCTATCAGCAGCAAAATGCCTGCAGGATACAATGCCCATTTGAGTTTGCCCGAGGGTGTGGGAAGTAAGTACAACAAGCCAAAGGTGATCGCTAATCCCAGGAAAAATATACCATCTTTCAAAGCGGACGAGTCCGGGATCAGTTGAGTCACAGCTATCGATAACAAGACGCCCCCCGGGAGCAGTGCCCACCAATGACGATGATTGGAAATATAGATCAATAAAAAGGGCAACCCAACCGACCCTAAAAAGATTGCACTGGTCACGCTCCCTTCATTTTCTCCTAGCCAGGGGCTCACAAATGCATTGATCCCCACACCAATTAAGGTAAAACCAGGAATCAGCGCCCACCACGCGTCAGTATTCGTGATGAAAACCAGCAAGAAAATCAGTCCTCCACCGGCCAACAGCGGACCAATTACCGACTCCAGTTCGAGGGTAACGATACCCAGGTTGGAAAGCAATAGAAGCACACCAACCACAAGCAATAGGATGCCCCCGGTTAAAGATATTAAAAATCTGCGGTTTAGTTTCTTCATTTCCAAGCCTCCTTGCAATCCATGTTCCAACATCATTATAAAGGAAATCAATGCCATTAACAAATACTACTCGTGTTTTTCGGCGTTGCATTCCCAAATTCCACTTGCTTTATAATCTGTAATATAATAGGGATTGCAGGAAAAAATCAAACCTGATGCTAATAAGGAGTCTGAACATGCAGGATCTGGTAAAAGATTGGATGATTGATCTGGTAATTTACATTGACCAGGAAAGAAACGTTTTGGATGCGCTGTCCATCATGCGCCGCAGGTATGTGAACAGCCTCATCGTCAAAATCAACGAAGAAGAAAAACAATACGGGATCATCACCTCCATCGACATATGTGACAAAATCGTTGCGCGTGGGAAAAGCCCGGCAACAACTAAGGTTCAGGAGATCATGACCACACCCCTGATCAGCGTTAGCCCCGATCAAACCATCTATGAATGTGCCAGGACCATGAGCGATTCACATATTCACCAGCTTCCTGTTATTGCAGAAGATGGAACCATCATTGGTATCATCTCGGCGTCAGATTTTCTCGTTGTCGCTGAAGCCCTCGGTCATGGAGATGGCGACAGGCTCCTTCGTTAAAGGAGATAGACCGATTCAATAAAATTTTTAACATCACCAGTGATCACCCGGAGATGTTTACACCTTGTTGAAGATATTACATGCTATAATATCAAACAAGTATCAGATAGGTGAACCGTTGCTAAAACACCGGAATTTTCTACTGGCAGTTCTGATCCTTTCTGGCATGATCGTGTTTGGTTTAGCTTTGCAAGGGTGTCAAATTGAAGATGGAGCACCAGCCTTTGACGACAACCTCAACTGGCTCACTGTAATTGAGACACCGCCAACCATCTTCGAGACAAACTTCGACCAAATCCAGGATCAGACGGAGAGAGAACCAACCGCCCAAGAATTTGATCAGGACGATCAATCATTCTGGCCATCCTTTCCGCCGCCTGCCATCCAGCCTGCCACACCGATTCCGCCGCCCCTCGAAAGGCTGGAAATCGATGATCATATCCTGGTGTGGGTGTTGTTGGGAACAGATACTGAACCGCCTTTCAGCGGAAAAACGCAAGCCATCCACCTGGTTTTTATCAATCCCAGGTTTTCAAAAGCCAGCCTGATCTCCATTCCTGGCGATTTGTACGTTTACATTCCCGGCTTCACAATGCAACGGCTCAGTACCGCTTATGCCATCGGTGGAATTGAAACCTTGCGTACGACGCTGGCTTATAATTTTGGCGTGCTTCCCAGCCGCTTTGTTCTCGCTCACCCGGGTGACTTTCAATGGTTGGTGGACGATATCAATGGGATTGAAGTCACAGTATTTCAACCCATTCCCCATGCATGCGGAGGCATTCCCGCAGGGGTCATCCCGATGGACGGCACTCTGGCACTGTGTTATGCCTCTTACCGTGATGGAATGGACGAAATCAGCCGTATGCAAAGACAGCAACAGCTCTTGCAGTTGATCTTCCATAACCTCACCCATAACGGCAACCTCGCCAAACTGCCCACACTGTTTGCCAGTTACCAGGGCTGGATCAAGACCGATTTTTCACTGCCCGAACTGATGGGGTTCATCCCCCTTGCACTGCGATTGGCAGACCCTGACCGGATTGGTTATTTTCTCATCGGGTGGGACCAGATTTCTCTCTGGGAAGTTCCTGGCTACAGTCAGGCGATGGTGTTTTTGCCAGATCAAGAAGCGATTAAATACGTGCTCGAAACTGCACTGTCCACGATCCTGATTCCCAGTCCGCTTACCAACCAGTTCCAAACCCTGGAGGCACAGCTGATAGCCGCTCAGCAGGCTACGGCAATCTCCTTCCAGCAAAGTACCCCCATACCACCAGACGCGCCAACGCCATCGGAACCTTTAGAATTAACCCCACCCTGGGAAACGCCCGGCGTCTCCGCTACCCCCACAACGCTGGGATATCCGTAAAAAGGTTGAGTATGTTAAAAAACCATCTCAAACACACAAGAAAAATTGTTTTTTCGATCGTTTTGATCGCGTGTGTTGTGGTGGGTTTGATCTCTGCCCGCTATCTTCAAGTCGATGCATACAGCCTTGGATCGAAATCTCCCGACCGCCAGGCGGTGATTACCGTTTCATACACCACGTATGAATGGTGGTTGCTAACCTGGAATAACTCCAAGCTCATCTGCACCATGTATATCGAACACGAAGGCTGGCCTCATCCAGATGAGGTGAAATACTTTTGTGGAGATCAAATTTCCAAGGATTGGCAAGAAACCAATCCCTGCATCTTTTCTGAAGATATTGAAAGTGCTGCACAATGCCCCGGGCTGTATCTTCACCTGGTCAGTGTCACTCCGGGCGAGCGGGAAATCGAAGTGACCCTCTTACCACCCGAAGTTTTTATCGACATTGCCGATTGTGACCCGCAGCCGCCTGAAAATCGTTGCGAAACGCAGCCAAGACTGCACCTGATAGCAGTCGAACCGCTTCCCAACGAGCAGATTATTAGCATCCAGGGTACGATCGGCAACGACTATTTTAGCTGCCAGGGGAGTGAATGCACGGTGCCGTTGCCAGCCACCGGAATCAACGGTGTGCGGGTTACCTTCTGGGCTGATTCCAGCTTTGGGGATTCGACTGAACTGTTTACCGCTCAAATCCGGGTAATTCCCTGGGGCGACTTCGCAGCGCCTGACGTCAACACCGTGGACACCCCCTACTGGTACGTGGATATTCTCAGCAGTCAGTATTTGCGCGATATTGGATCATCATGCTCACAAATTTGGTCTGCATTCCCTCCCGTTGGTGGACCGCCCTTATGGTTGTCTTCGCCTGACCATCCTGATGCACTCATCTCAAGCGAGCCTTATTACTACCTGGCCGGGTCGCTCATCCGAGAAGGCCTGGCTGGCGCCAGCGAATGCCCGGGCGGGGGTTTGCAACCATCCGGCGTTGCCAATCAATGCGGCTTGGATGCCACGCGCGAGTTGATGAACGATTGGCAAAACCAGTTCAACGCCGAGATTGTACGTGTGTCAAAAGAGACCGGTATCCCAGGTCAACTGATGAAGAATATCTTCAGCCGAGAAAGTCAGTTCTGGCCAGGATTCGCAGCCAGCCACTATGAAGCAGGGCTGGGTCACTTAAGTGACATGGGCGCAGATACCGTTTTACTCTGGAATCCTGAATTCTTCAGGCAATTTTGCCCTCTCGTACTGGATACCACGGTTTGCCAGCAGGGCTTCGGCAACTTGGACATCGGCGAACAGGAGATGCTGCGCGGCGCATTGGTGAACAAAGTCAATGCCGCCTGCCCTGAATGCCCGATGGGCATCGACCTGCAGCAGGCGAACTTCAGCATCAGCATCTTTGCTCGCAGCCTGTTGGCAAATTGTGAACAGGTAGGCCAGATCATTTACAACACCACACGTCGCCTTGCTGGTGAGGTAAGCTCATATGAGGACCTGTGGCGATTTACGCTGATCAATTACAACGGCGGCCCGGGTTGCCTTTCTAATGCCATTGAACAAACCTACAAAAGCGGGCATCCCCTGACTTGGGATGCCGTCATCCAGCACATTGAACCCGGTATTTGCCGGATCAGCATCGACTATGTCAACGACATCGCTTATATGCCAGGCATACCCACAACAACCCCCACACCCAGTGTTAGTCCCAATATTTTCCGTCCCACGACCACGCCGACCCCGCTGCCTCAAGAGGTGGTACCGCCGTTCATCATTCAGCTTACGCCAACGCCCACATCGCCCTATGGCGGAGGTTATCCCCCAGCGCCAACCAACGCCTATCCGCACTCCTATCCTTGATATCGGATCGCAACAACATACGCAAAAAAGCCCCCGAATATCCGTGGTCTTTATTGTTAATCCAAGTTGATTGAAAATCTTGATCGAAAATTGTGTTGTTCTATGCTATTTTCCAGAACGCAAAGCTTCAAGCTGTTCCAACATTTCAGCACGTTTTTCGTCGGCGGCACGGTTTACCTCATCCTTGATATGGTTGAAATAAGCCACAATCTCTTTACGGGCGCTGTCGCCTGATGTTGGGGCAAACAAAAGTGCCAATGTACTGCCAACCACACCGCCGATAAGGGCACCAAAAATGAAATTTCCAAATTTTCGCATACTTTCCTCCAAATGTACCCGGTCTGTTGATGAAAATATTATAACGCATCGCCTCATAATTGAAAATATCGCCCCAGTGATTATCAGTAGCTTGCAATCAAATCTTGGAATTTTGTTCTATTTCAGCCATTTTCAATAAAACCCCGGTGTCACGGTTAATCGACAAATTGCAATTGCAAACGAAATCCCGCCCTCTGAAAGAAAGGAATAATGGCTGTAAATTAAGAGGTGATCCTTATGAGGTTTCATAAAACTAACCTGACAGTTTACACTTAGGGACGCGGATTTTATGAGATCACGCGCGAAATCAACACCAACATCCAGAATTGGGGCGTGGTTGAAGGCATGACCTACCTTTTTATTCCCCATACCAGCGCCTCATTGGTGATCAACGAGAGTTATGACGCCACAGCCCGGCGTGACCTGGAAGCTTATCTCGACCACATCGCGCCTGAGGGCGAAAGCTGGTATGTGCACACGCTCAAAGGCCGGGATGATTCCCCTGCACACTTGCGTACCATGATCACCGCCACCAGCCTCACCATCCCGGTTGATGCTGGCCGGCTCAGTTTGGGCCCCTGGCAGGGTGTCTATTTAGCAGAACACCGACGCCGTGCACATCGGCCTGAGGTTTTGCTGCGGGTCTTGTCAGTGGAATAATTTGTTGTAAAATTCTTAATAATTCAAACCCTGACAGCATCGGAATCACTCCAATCAACTTTACACAAAGCAGAACAACCAGCCCGGTGAGCATTTATGAAAAAATCAATCCAGCCCAAAATGATACTAACTTTGATCGGACTGCTGTCGATCACCCTGTCAGCGTGTTTGACAACCACAAAATACTCCCCACAAGAAAGTGAGCCCGTTCCTGAAATGACCACTCAAAACCTGCCACCAGAGAAATTTGAATTACCAGCACCCCTGTTTTACCTGCAAAATGGACAAATCTGGCGCCTGGATCCAGACGCCCAATCCACACAGCAGTTGACGAATGAAAACGCGCCAATCGAGTCCTTTGACCTATCTGTGAACGGAATGCTGGCGTATATCAGCAACAACAGCCTGATCACCAGCGATTCACAGGGGAATAATCGCCAGGTTCTGCGAGCGGGGCCTGCATTACCGCCAATTTCGGACGAGCTGGCACGCCTGAACGATTTCGAGTACATCACTACGGCTCTACGCACACCCTGCTGGTCACCGGATGGACAGAAAATCGCCTTTATTGAAAACGGGTTGCAGATTTTCAATTTAAAAACCGGCCAGGCGGATATGGTTTGGCGCCAATCGACCACATCCAGTAATCCAACCCTGTTCGAAGGCGTGCTCTCCTGGTCTCCTGATGGACGGTTCATCCTGCTCGATCAGTACACCTATCCGATTGAAAACAAATATTACCGCTGGATAAGTCTGCTACAATTGGGTGAATCCTTGCATTTGAATATATCGCCCCAATCAGGAGGGTCTTTCGCGTGGAGCTCCGATGCGGGCGACCTTTTCCTGGCGAATCAAGCGTTTGGATCAGAACAGTCTTTGATGCGCTGCAAGCCAGAAACCGCACAATGCCAAATGATCGCTGAATTTGAACCGGCACGCTGGTACTACCATTATGCCTTTCCCTTCGTCAGCCCTGATGGGCGCCTGCTGGTGTTAATGGGCGCTTCCAATGATCCAGTTCAACAACCACAAGGTCTAAAACTGATCAGCGTGCGCCAGGATGGTTACGGGCGTAACGAACTGCGCCGCGACAGATACCGGGTCGAGTCCGGCCTGTGGGCGCCCGCTGGTAATGGCGTGCTGATTCGCCTGGCACAGGGCACAGACGATTTCCCGGCAGGATCAACCCTTTGGCTGAGCGTGGAAGATGTCCCGGCAGTTCCTCTGCCGCTGCCCAATGCGACCAATCTGCGCTGGGGAGTTGATTAATCAATCATTTCGGCTGCAGTCAGAAGGCATCAACCTGTGTGCAGGACCTGGTGCTGGAATACTTACACAATCAACAGAATATCAAAAAAAAGCTGAGGGACGTTTCGTCTACCGGTCGCAAGCACATCAGGTCAGTACGCCAACCCGATGAAGATAACTACTGCTGCAGTTCATCTTCCGCCGCGCGGTCTTTTCCCTTCAGGATCAATTTGCTCAGCAGGTAAGTCACCGGCAGGCTGATGGCCAGGACAAAGATTGGCGCCAGCGTTTCACTGACCATAAAAAATTGCACAAATACGGTCAGCAAGCCAAGACTCAATAAATACTGAACCAGGTAAACCATGGGAAACAGGGCGAATTTCTTGAATGAAAGCGGGCTGTGAAAGACCACCAGGGAATTATAGAAAAAGGACAGAACGATCCCAATCACATAAGATGCTGAATATGCAATGGGGTAAACCATAATCAGGTTAAAAGCCAAATACAACCCGTAAGTAAGCAAGGTGTTGACCCCACCGCCCAACGCCCACAACAGCACCTGTTTGTGCTTTTGCCACACGTTCTTAATCAATTTCCCGACCTCAGCCATTGATGATGCTGCTTGCCCCCATCACCCTGTTTTTAAAAACCCAATCACAGCCTGTGCCACCACTTCGGCATCGTTCAGGCTCATCACCGGGCTGATGGGCAGGCTCAACTCAGTCTCGGCGATCTCCTCAGCCAAGGGGAAGGCGCCCTCAGGATAGCCAGAAAAGGCGTAGGCTTCGGAGCGGTGTGGCGGGTGCGGGTAATGAATCAGGGTTTCGATCCCTTCCCGTGCCAGGTAGGCTTGCAGCGCATCCCGACGGGTGCACCGCAGCGGGTAAATATGCCACACGTGAGACGACCTCTCCGCCACGTACGGTACGATCAACCCCGGCTCCTTGGAGAAAATTTCAGTGTACCGATCAGCGATTGCCTGGCGGTGACGGTTCCACTGCTCAAGATAGGGCAGTTTAACACTCAAAAAAGCAGCCTGCAGTTCATCCAGACGAGAATTAAAACCCAGTCTTTCATTTTCATATTTTTTCTGCGAGCCATAATTTCGCAAAGAACGCACGGCTTCCGCCAGGACATCATCGTTGGTTGTCACCGCACCGGCATCGCCCAGTGCCCCTAAATTTTTCCCCGGGTAGAAACTAAACCCGGCGGCATGTCCCAGACTGCCGCACATGTGACCCTGGTAGCGGGCGCCATGGGCTTGAGCAGCGTCTTCAATCACAACCAGGTCATGCCGATCTGCGATGGCCATGATGGGTTCCACCGCTGCGGGCTGACCGTACAGGTGCACGGGTAAAAGCGCGCGTGTCCGCTCGGTAAGGGCCATTTCTATCCTGGCAGGGTCAAGATTGTATGTGCGTGGATCGGGTTCCACTGGAATCGGTCGGGCACCGGCATAGGTGACAGCCAGCCAGGTCGCGATATAGGTGTTGGAAGGGACGATCACCTCATCGCCCGCCCCGATCCCATACGCTCGCAAAATCAGGTGCAGGGCTTCCAGTCCGTTGCCTACGCCCACACAGTGCTTCACCCCCACATAAGCCGCAAACGCCTCCTCAAAAGCTCTGACTTCCCTGCCCAGGATGAACCAGCCCGAATCAAGAACCCGCGCATAAGCCTGATCAAGCTTCGCCTGCACTTCTGCGTTGACGGCTTTAAGGTCAAGGTAAGGGATACGGATCATGCGTGCTCTCCACGTGCTGCCAGAAGAAATTCGTCATAATCGTTGAAATAATCATCCAAATCAAAAGGCTCTGAAGCTAACACCAGGCATACCGAACCTGTTGAAAAACCCTTCAACTCACGCCAAATGACAGGCGGAATGAGTAAGCCTTTATAAGCTCGGTTCAACACATACTCACACCGGCTAACCCCATTGTCGATCACCACTTCGAAACTGCCCGAAATTGCGATCAGGAGCTGGTGACAGGTTTTAAGGGCATGCCCTGCTCGAGTAGCGCCGCCAGGTACGTCGTACAGGTAAAACACCCTTTTAATATCAAATGGAACGTGTTGAAAACTCTCCAAAAACGTCAGGGAGCCGCGTTCATCCGAAAATTTTGGTAGATCAATAATCCTGCAAATGGTATCATCAGCACTCATCATTCATTCCAGTCATTGATAGGTGATATTCTGGCTGTAGCGAGCACAACCTCACAAATTATAATCGATTTAGCTCGTTTTTCGATTAAATTCTCTAAGGGTCGCCGTCAATCGAGCAATTCGATTTCAACCACAGATTCCGGCGCGCCGTTTACCTCGTCAAAGATGCGCCAGATGTACTGTCCGATGATTCCCAGCATCGTCAGGGTCAATCCGGATAAAAAAGCCGTCAATGCAAATAGCGATGCAAACCCCGGCACTTCTCTGCCCAGGAAGAGGACATACAAAACTTGGTACAGACCGTACAGGAAGCTGACAATCGCCAGTGTGATCCCAACCCAGGAGATCAAATGCAGCGGGATCACTGAAAAGCCTAAAATTGAGTCGATGAAATAATTGAATTTCTTGGCAAAGGTCCAGCGTGATTTGCCGTGCTCACGTTTCTGACGGGTGTAATTGATCTTTACCGGGGTGAATCCCAGGGAATAAGCAAAAAGGGCTGTGTTGATATTCTTTCCGCTGGCAAGCATATACGGCAGCAACGCCCTGTCCATCAGCGCCAGGTCAAAGCCACCCTTGGGATAATCTTTGATCACAAAGCCGCGCACCAGTTTATAAAACAGGTTGGCAAAGAAGGTCGTCAGGGGAGGATCGATACGCTGCTCCCTGACGCAAATGACAAATTTTTCACCCTTCAGCCAGTAATCAATCATCGTTTCGATCAACTCTGGAGGGTCCTGCAAATCCGCTGACAGGGCGCAAAAACAATCTCCTGTGATATAGCGGTAGCCGGTCTTCTCGGCGCGGATATTGCCAAAATTTCGGGTGAGCTTCACCAGTTTGGTCGCAGGTCGAGCACGCTTGATTTTCATCAGCTCGATAAATGAATCATCGCCTGAACCGTCGTCGACAAAAATCAACTCCAGGGCGACTTCTTTTTGTAGCAGGTTATCCTCCAAACGTTGCAAAGCCTCGAATAAAAACGGCAGTGATTCTGCGTTGTAATACACCGGGATCACAATAGAGAGCGTTTTCATAACATCAATTACCTCTGTATTCCACAAAAGACCGCCAAAGCGGTGTTTGCTTCAAAATCATTATTCTGTGCTTATTCTATCACCTGGGGTCAATTTCGTGTCCGTATAATGACCCAAAGCGAACCACGGGCAAAACGCGTCCGGTTTGTAAACCGCGCTTTCGCTAACTTGACAGGATACGCACCTGAAAGGTATCCTTATCAGCGCGTTACGGCGCCTGTTGCTGAATGCATATCCCTATAAACCAGGACTGCTCCGATGACAAATCCCTCTCAACAACCCAATTACAGCGGCAAATTTTCTTCAATCTATGACCTGTTTTATGCCCACAAAACCTATGCCCATGAAGCAGATTTTGTGCACACCTTGCTGTTAAGGTTTGGCAAACAACCCGCTCAAAAAATCCTCGAACTGGGTTGCGGCACCGGGACGCATAGCTTTCTTCTCGAAAAAAAAGGGCACGAGATCGTGGGCACAGACCTCTCGCCCGATATGATCAGCAAAGCCAAAATCAAAGCAGAAACCATGGGATCAAAGATCAGCTTCTTTGCCCAGGATATGCTCCAACTGGATCAGCCCGCACGCCCCTTTGACGCGGTGATTTGCTTGTTCGATTCGATCTGTTACGTGACGGGTAACGCTGACTTCGAAACCCTCCTGACCCGCATCCACGCGCACCTCAAACCTGGCGGTTTGTTCATCTTCGAATTCTGGAACGCCGCTGCCATGATCCAACACCTGGACCCGATTCGCATCTCGCGGTTGCACGACCAGGAACATGAGTACATCAAGATTTCAGAAGCCCACCTGGATTATCAGCGCCAGCTTTATAAAGTCACCTATACGCTCCTCGAGATCAACCCCGCTGGTCGCTGCCAGACCTTTACCGAAGGCCACGTCAACCGCTATTTCCAGGTCCAGGAGATGGCATACTTTCTAACCCGAGCCGGTTTCACGCCCCTTAAATGGTACGCCGGCTATTCACAGGACGAAACCATCACCGCCGACACCTGGAACATCCTCTGCGTGGCACAAACATGATATCATTTTCTACACTTGGTCAAACCCCTACCTGCCAGGCAAAACCGGGAACCTTGCTGGCTTAGATAGACCAAACGCATAACACATTTTAAATACAGGAATTAATCATCCTGCAATAGGGCTAATCCGCCACGGAAGACATTGCAGAACACAACACAAACAGGATTAAGCAGAATATGTCAGGATATATGGGCAAAGTTTTATGGGTGGATTTAGACAGCGGCAGTTTTTGGGAAGAAGCCATCCCTGAAAAAATCTACAGGGAGTATCTTTCCGGCTTAGGATTGGCAGCCCATCTGCTGTATGAACATATCCCGGCTGGAGCGGACCCCCTCGGTCCAGAAAACATACTGGGGTTGGTCTCCGGTTTGCTGACCGGGACGCCCAGCTTATTTTCAGGTCGCTGGATGGCTGTTGGCAAATCTCCCCTCACCCAAACCTGGGGTGAAGCCAATTGCGGCGGCAATTTTTCACTGGCAATTAAAAAGTGCGGCTATGACGGCATATTTTTTAAAGGCATCAGCAAAAAACCGGTCTACCTCTTCATTGACCACCGCGGCATCCAGCTAAAAGACGCCGCAGACCTGTGGGGGCTGGATACATCGGTCACAGAAAACACCCTCCTGGAACGTCACCGAAAGTCGAGAACCCCCAGCATCGTTTGTATTGGTCCATCCGGCGAAAATCAATCCCTGATCGCCGGCATCTGTCACGATTTTGGTCGCATGGCAGCCCGCTCAGGTTTGGGCGCCGTCATGGGCAGCAAGCGCCTTAAAGCCGTGGTTTTAGCCGGCGCCAAGCCGATCCCTGTTGCCCACCCCCAGCGGATGAAAGCATTGTGCCGAAAGCCCGCCAAACTCATCCGTTTTCGTATCCCCTTCTCTGCACAGATCATGGCGTTAACCGGCATGCTTCTGCGCAATCCCTGGATCGAAATCCGCTGGGATGGGCTGATGTGGTCAGGTATCCTTCGCAAATGGGGCACCGTCGGTTTGAACCAGACCGCCATCGAATGGGGCGATGCGCCGATCAAAAACTGGGCAGGCACCCACCAGGATTACCCGCTCCGCTCTTCAAACAACCTCTCGCCGAGAAAGATCGCCAAATTTGAAGATAGGAAATATCACTGCCTCTCCTGCCCCCTCGGTTGTGGCGGCATCATGCGCCAACAGGGCGAAAGCCAGGCTGCCCATAAGCCCGAATACGAAACCGTCATGGCTTTTTCTTCCCTCTTATTAAACGATGATGATCAGCTCGTCTATGAAATTGGCGAACGGCTCAACCAGGCGGGCATGGATAGCATTTCAGCCGGCGGGACTGTGGCAGCAGCCATCGAATGGTATCAGCAGGGGATCATCACCGATGAGCACACCGGCGGCTTAAAGCTCGATTGGGGGGACGGGGAAGCGATTTTAACCCTGGTTAAAGCCATGATCGCTCGTCAGGGCATCGGTGACCTTCTGGCAGACGGCTCCAAACGAGCCGCTGAACGCTTGCAGATTGAAGATCATTCCGCAGCGGTTCACGCCGGCGGATCTGAACTGGCTCAGCACGATACCCGCCTGGATCCGGGTCTTGCCCTGCACGCCGGCGTCGATCCGGCGCCCGGCAGGCACACATCAGGCTCCTTTGTCTACTATAATTTCTACCGCCTGTGGTCCGCCTTCAAACATTTACCAAGGCCGCCCCTCATCTCGCTTAAAAAACACAAGCAGACCCCCTCACCAGAACTGGCAAAAAGAGCCGTGGGCACCGCCAAGTTCACCAATTTTTATAATGCCCTCGGAATTTGCATGTTTGGCGCTTACCTCGGGATCGACCGGCTCCCCCTCTTCAAGTGGGTCAATGCCGCCACCGGGTGGTCGCTCTCCCCTAAGGATTATCTCCACATCGGTCACCGCATTATGACCTTAAGGCAGCTTTTCAACATCAAACACGGGGTTTCCCCAAAAGATATTCGAATCAGCCGGCGCGCCCTGGGCATCCCCCCACAGGAGAGCGGGCCGCACCAGGGAAACCAGGTGGACTTCCCTGCCATGCGCCGTATGTTTTGGGATCACATCGGTTGGCATCCGAAAACCGGGGTTCCAACCCAAAGCCTGCTGATCGAACTCGGCTTGGACGATCGGGGGTTCTGAAATGGCGTACCGGATTACCGAAAACTGTCGCGGCTGCCAGGCTTGCGTTCGCCCCTGCCCCACACAGGCAATCAGTGGTGAACGCCATCAGGTTCATGTCATCGACCCCCAACGTTGCATTGACTGCGGCGCCTGCGGCAGGGTGTGTCCCTTTGGCGCCGTCCTCACCCCCGCAGCGGAACTCGCCGGGCGGGTTAAAAAAGCGAATTGGCCAAAGCCCCACATCAACCACAAAACCTGTGTTTCCTGCGGCTTGTGTATCCAGATTTGCCCGGTCAGTTGCCTGGCGTTTGAATACGTCAGGGAAGGTTCAGCCGCCCGCGGGTTCCCCATCCTGGTACAGCCCGCTGCCTGCATCGCCTGCGGGTTTTGCGCCAACATCTGCCCGGTGGAGGCGATCACCATGCGCGCCGGTCTTCCCACCCCTGCTTCACCCTGAAGACTTTCCGGGCTTGTTTATCATTCAATCTTTTTTAGCCAATCAGCAGATTTGAACGATTGGTCCCTTTATCACACGGTCCTACTCTTGGATTGCTAAATCTGATGGAGTTTGCGGAGCAATCACATCGGTCCGCTGAGATCTATTACCCCCTACGCCATTCCACTGCTATGCAAAGAATCTCACCTCACTGCCCGTTAAAAAAGAAGATGGTTTCCCATCTTCCTCCCATCGATCTTGTAGCAAAGGCATTGGTTTCCCCTGTTGGGGTTTTACAGGCTTATACCTGTAAAACCCCAACCCACACCCCCTTCCAATATCAAATGTACAGAATCATCTCCCCATCAGGGAAAGCCAGTGTAATTGGTAAACTTTGCAGCAGGTCAGCGCCCAGGACGCCTTCGTTTTCTCCCAACCCCAGCGCAGACCGCAGGGATTTTGGAACCACCCCACAATTCAACGATAGCACGCGACTGCCCACGGGAAGGGGTAATTTATACAGATGCGTTTGAAAGCCCTCTCCGCCAGGCAGGCGATCGCCAACCGTGCTGACCTGGTTCAGCCCCACAACAAACCTCTCAGGGACGTAATTGAATTTTAAACCGGTCACCAGGCGCATGGAGATGTCCTGTTTTCCAATTTTCAACATAACATGCGGCGGGGTTTCTCCCGTCAGCACAGGCAACCGCATCCCCGAAGAACGCAGAGCCTGCCTGCTGAATTGAACCAGTCCCTGGACGGGGTTGATCCGCATATGCAAATGATGCAAGATGTCCATCGCCAGCATCATATCTACAGAAATTCCCAGCTCCTGTGAAAGTTGCGAACAGGTCATCCCATGGTCCTCACCCTGGATTTTGAACGCTTCATTCATAAATAGCCAATCCGGGAATTCAGCAATGCTGGAAGGCGCAGCAGTATCGATGAAAACTGAATAACCTTCAATTCTCGCCAGCGGTACACCGGCAACAAAGTTGATCTGATAATCTCGAATAGCTTGCCCACCTCGTTTGTTCTGATATTCCTGGTAATGGCGGCGCTTCCTTTCCAACGCGTCGTAACCGAAGCGCAACTCTTCGGTCATGAGATGATATTTTTCTGCGGTGTGATCAGAGACAAAATCCTGGTGTTTCGACAGGGCCTCTTGCATGAGGGCTGCCGAGCCAATTCGGTCGCCAGCCCGCTCACGCTTCAGGGCTTCATTAGCCTGGTCAGCCAGGTCGACAACGGCAAAGCGCTCCATCAGCTCTGCATCTGGTTTGACTGCTGCCTCTTCAGATTCAGGCACAACCTTGAAGACGAGCTCTGCGTCAGCCGTGTGTTCTTTCTGGTCCGCATCCAACCCGGTCGCCTTAACGGGGATGTGCATTGGGGCTTCATCTGCACCGATAAGGTTCGACAGGCGCAGGTAGAGGCGTTGTTTTTGTTCAGCCACCAGGCTGCCGAGGTAGATCGAAAATTGCCCGCTATTGCCCTCAGCTCGCCAACCTGCTGAAACTTTGGCTTCTACATGCGCAGGCAGAGTGAGTGCCACCCGCACCTCTTTTAAGACAATGCTGATAATCTCATCAAATTCACGCTCAAACACATGTGGGATGGCATTGACCGTCTCAAGGAAGTGGAAATTCCCCCCGCCGTGGTTGGCAATCGCCTCCAACATGTGCTCGTCATAATCCGCACCCACCCCAAAACACGAGGTGGAGATGTTGCGAGAGAACAACTCCTGGGCATGCATTGAAATCGCGCTCACATCGCGCAACCCAACATTGGCCAGCCCGTCAGTCAACAGCAGTGTACGGTTGAAGGATTGTTTGCTGATCGTCTCAGCGATCTGCCGGCAACCTTCCAGCCAGCCCCCGTACAGGAAGGTGCTGCCGCGGCTTTGGATGCCCATGATCTTCGCTTTGGCTTCATGCTTGACCTTCTCGGTGAGGAATTGCGACTGCATCAAGACTTCGACCTCGTTGTCATAGATCACAATCGCCGCACGGTCTTGCTGATCCAGCAAGTCAATCACGTGGGCAGCCGCCTGTTTGGCGAAGTGCAGCTTCTCGCCATGCATCGATCCGCTGCGGTCGATCACCAGCGCAAGGTTGAGAGGCATGCGCGGCTTTTCCAGGGCAGCCGCAGGTGCAGCCAGGTTGATCTCCAGGATGCGCTCACAGGGCTTGCCCGCCGGGATGAGGGTTTTGTCTGCCTGGAGAGTGAGTTTTAAGGTGTTATTTGAATTTTTTGGTTCATATCAATATCTCCTTTTCTATTTACCGATCAAATAGTGAATGTGCAAAAGACAGCAAGCGTTTAATTTTATACAGGGTTTCTTTGTCACGAGTTTCACGGGTGTGGAGTTCAATCCCTTCCGCCAGTACCATCCGCCTCCAGCGTTCCTCCAGGGGAGGCGCGGAGGGCGGTTCTGCCCTGCTCTGGTCGTCTCGACTGCGACGATGGAACTCAAACGAATCCTGATATGCATAAAAACTCTGATAATTCTTGATCTCGCGGATCATGCCGTGAGCTTCTTCCAGCCCTTTGATGTAATCCAGCGCGCTGCCCTCTTCATCAGTTTGGGCAGGGCTGCCTTCTTCGGGTCTGGCTGCCTTGATCCTGGCTAATAAATCCTCCTGGTCATCGCGATAATGCTGGATCTCAAGCGGTGTCAGTACGTCCATCAAGGCACGGATGTCTTTCAGCGGCAGGTGCATCTCTTTTAAGATCAAGATCAGGTCCAAACGATCCAGGTGCTCTTGCGAGTAGCTGGCATATTTACCGCGCTTGTCTGGCCCGGGAAGTAAACCTTCCTGCATGTAGTAATGGAGCGTACGCACACTCAACCCGCTATGGTTGGCAAGGTCGTCAATGCTCAATTCATCCGTCATCTCAAATCCAATCGTTTATAATCTCAGTATCACTGTTATTATACAGTATAACTGAAATTTGTCAAGGGTTTTCGGAGGAATTCAATGGTTTTAAGAGTATTAAATGCAAGCAAAACAACGCCTATTCCTATCGATTAACAATTCACGATTACCGTCAGCTTCGTTCGGATCTAAAACCTGTTATCCATCGCTGTTTTGGGTGCATTGCAAGGGCTTGGAAGAGCGTCTTTTCCGGCTTATGATAAACTTATGAATCAAACCCAAAGTGTTGATCTAAAGGGTCGATGTGCAGCAAACAAAACAGGACGGAAAAGCCTTCTCACACACCGATCCACAACTCGCGCTGATCAGCAAACTCGGCTCGACATGATAATCAAGGAGAAATGATGAAAATTGCCATCACAGCAGATGTCCACCTGACCAGCTACGAAAAACATCCCGAGAGATTTAATGCACTTAAAAATATTCTCGACCAAATGGTTGATCAGAACATCGATAAACTGATCATCGCCGGCGATTTATTCGACGCAGCGTGCGATAACCCGGGTGAGTTTGAAAAGCTGGTTGGTCAGGAAAAATTCAAACACATGATCATTTACATCATCCCGGGAAACCATGATCCCGCCCTATCTTCGGGGTCATTCGCTTTGTCAAACATCAGGTATCTGACTGAACCTGAAAAGATTGCTTTCACGGAAGAGGTTCTATTTCTTTTTCTTCCCTATAAACCCAAAACAAGCATTGGCGAAACACTGGTTGCACATCAAGATTCGATATCGGGTAAAAATTGGGTGCTCGTCTCACATGGGGATTATCTTTCCAGCACAACCCTTCGTAATGATTACGAAGAGGGCGTTTATATGCCCCTTTCAAGGCGCGACATCGAGCTATACCAGCCTGTGAAGATGTTTTTAGGGCATATACACCTGCCTTACAACATGGATAAGTTGTACTATCCGGGTTCCCCCTGCGGCTTGGACATCACTGAAACCGGCATACGGACCTTTCTGATCTATGATACGTTTACCAACGCCGTCGTCCGTCAGCCCGTTAATACAGACGTGATCTATTTTCAGGAGCGATTAACTGTGCTCCCGGTGGAAAATGAGGTTGACTTTATCAAAAATAAGCTTTCCGCGCGAATCTCAGGTTGGAGAGTTGAAGAAAGACACAAAAAGCTGCTGAAGGTGAGAATTTCTGCCCACGGATACTCTGCTAACCGTGAGGTTGTTGGGAAAACGATCATCGATTACCTTCAACAGGAGAATATCAATCTGATTGAGCCACCGGACCTCAGCAAACTTAAAATATCCACCGACCTGACGCGGGCAGATATCATTTTAGCCGTTCAGGAGCGATTGGCTTCTTTGGAGTTGCCTGATGGTCATGATGACCCGGTCCTTGACGATTACATCCTGTCAGCCATGAACCAGGTCTATGGAGGTTAGCCATGCATATACGACTCGAAAATCTTTCGGTTAATCGTCTCGGACCTATTGCATCAATCAAATGGCAATTTAAGGATGTTAACCTGATTTATGGCAAAAACGAGCAGGGAAAAACATTTCTTGTTGAATACCTCTTAAGTTCATTGTTTAAAAATCATTCTAAAACCCGCCCCCTGACAGATTCTGGACAGATCAATATTTCTGGATTGGCTGAGAACGTGATGAGATTTGATCCTAAATCCAGGAAAAAGATTGAGGATTATTTATACCCTGATGACAAGCCGGTGGATCTCTCCCGCCTTTTGGTGGTTAAAGCGGGCGTAACAAAATTTTCATCAGATAGTGAAAAGGGGGTCACAAAGACGGTCCTGAAAGATTACCTGTCCGATCAGCGAGTATTGGATTTGATTTTAAACCAAATACCAAGCAATATTCAAAAAAGCTCCTGGGAGAATGGGCAGCTTATTCCTGGCCAGCAGTCCGGTGATTGCAGGACTTACAATAATTACATCATCGAGCTTCAAAAAATCGATGAACTTCTCGCCGAAGTTGATGAAAAATACACGATGGGTGAAATCATGATCGAAAAACATCAGCTTGAGGAGGTTGATGGTTTGTTGCAGGTTCAGGAACAAGCACGCAGATACAGTGCTTATCAGAAAAACAGCAGAATCAAGGCGCTATCTGAAGAACTTAAACAGCTTCCACAAACAGAATTGGATGCAATCAAAAAAATCAATAATGATGTTCAGAGATTGAAAAAGCAAATTCAAAAAGACAAAGATCAAATCAATGCCCTTGAACTTAAGTGCATCCATTATCACTGGCTGGAAACGGCAATAGCTGAATGTGAAAAGAGACCGGAAGCCCTTTCCCTCAAATCCGATTTATTTTTCACCATCCTGGGAGTTGTCCTGATCGTCACTACGGTTGGACTTGCTTTTTTACAATTACCCTGGGGGGCACTCGCGGCTGGTTTGCTGGCCCTGCTGTTTTTTATATTGATAAGCCGCCGCTATCGGTTGATGGTGCAGCAGCGTGATGATATCGCTGAAATCAACCGGATATTTGCCGGTTATCAGAAGAGGTTTGGTCAAAAAGCACAGGCGATAACGGATTTAAAAAGCAAACATGCGGTGCTACAGCCCGAATATTATGCCTTAGAACAAATCAAATCACAATCTATCGTCAACCAGAGAGAATTGGATCATTTAGAACAAGAGCTTGAAGCCAGACTCTCGGTCTATTGTGCACATACCCCGGATCATGATGACCCGGATGAGCGAATTAATGCGCTGCAGAAAAAGCGAGATCAACTTGAAGAAGCACACAAAAACGAGAACATCGCCCTGGCAGCTTTAGGGGTTGAGCCTGAAGATTATTTCAGTGGCCCGGTTGACATACAATATGATCGGGAGTTGTTTAACAAACTTAACCACCAGAAAAATGAGCTTGTGAGTTCGATCAATAAAAAAGAAACCAGCCTTTTAGCTTTGAAACAACGCATCTGTGACTTCACCTCTTCAGACATAAATTCAGAATGGGACAAAATAATTAATGACTTACGTGTTCACAGGGATAAAACCAGCCAGTTAAAGAAAGAAATTATGGCAAAAATCGGTTCAGGAGCCGTTATCACAAAAGTAATACAAGAAATTCAAGACAGGGAAGATGAGGGCATTGCAAAAGCCCTGGCTGCTGACACCATCTGCGAGCCCATTAAAGCCTTAACCCAAACCTATCAAGGAATCGAGATGGATGGGGATGACATTATTGTATTCAGCGAGAATGAAAGGTTTCCAGTACATCATTTAAGTACCGGAGCACAGGAACAAATTTTGCTGGCTTTAAGAATTGGCATCGCTGCTCACTATTTACAGGACAAAAAGATGTTCTTGATTCTTGATGATGCCTTCCAACATTCGGACTGGCAGCGCCGAGAGTGGATGGTTGACCAGATGGCTTACCTGGCATCAATTGGCTGGCAGATCATCTATTTTGCCATGGATGATCACATCAAAGGACTCTTTGAAGAACGGATAAAACCGAGGTTCATGGATCGCTATGTAATGTTTGAATTGGCAAAATAAACATGATAACACAAATTCGTCAACGCAATCAAGGAGGTTGGAATTGCCCGTTAATTTAATCCTTGCGCCTGCAGCGGCTGGCAAAACCCGTGCCTGCTTGCAGCGTATCCAATCCCTCCACGCCGCCGAGCCTTTCGCGCCCGTCTGGGTGCTGGTACCCGACGCACAAAACGCAGCCTATTTCCGCCAGCGTATGGGGCGCATCGGTGGTGGCATGGGCGTCAATGTAGGCACCTTCAGGGTACTGTTCACCGACCTGCTCGAACGGCAGGGACGCTTCTCACCGGTGATCACCTCTGCCCTGGAACATCGCCTGGTTCAGCAAATTGTAGAGGCAGCCCATACTGCCGGTGAGCTGGATCACTACGCTGCGATCAAAGCCAAGCCGGGGTTTATCAGCATCCTGCAGGATGTTTTCTCCGAACTGCGCAGCGCTTACATTTCCCCTGACCAGTTTTTGGTTTACACGAGCGCGTCTCCCCGAGCCAGGCAAGAATTGGCGACCCTGTATGCCCGTTTCATTGCTCAACTGGAGGAGATCGGCTGGATCGATCATGACGGTCAGGTTTGGGAGGTGATCACCGCCCTGGAAGACGATCTGAAAACGGCAGCTCATATCCGCCTGCTGATCGTCGACGGGTTCAGCGCCTTTGCCGGCGCTCGTCTTGAGTTTCTCAAACGGATCTCGGTCCAGGTGGGCGAGATGCTGATTACCCTGCCCGGTGTGCAGGGCTCAACTCGCGCAGTTGACCGTCGAACCCGGGCGGTAATCCAAACCCTGCTAAACGAACTCTCACCCCGGGTGACCGAACTTTCCAGCGCGCCTTACCTCCCCCGTGAGAGCAAATATCTTGAGCAGCACATCCTGGAACCCGGTGAAACTCCCAAAATGCAAGCTTCCACCCCATTCTTCCTGGAAACTCAAAACCAGGGCGAAGAAGCCCGTGAAGCGCTGCGCTGGGTCAAGCGCCTGTACAAACGCCATGGGGTTCCGCTCTCAGACTGCGCCCTGTTCGTCAGCCACCTGGACACCTACCGACCTCACTTGCGAGCCGCCGCTGATGAGTTTGGGGTCAAAATACGCTTCTCCCACCCGGACAGTCTTATGAAATCACCCGCGGTGCAATCGTTGCTTAATTTACTGGAAATGCCCCCGGAGGACTTCACGACCCGGGCTGTGATCAACGCCCTGCGCTCGCCCTATTTTGATTTCGGACTGGACGAGAAGGATATTGACCATCTGGAATTAGTCAGCCAGGTGGCGCGCATCGTTGTCGGGCAGGAGCAATGGACGGAGGCGTGGGAGATGCTTTCAACAACTCGCCGTGATTCCGAGGAACCTCTGGATGATGAACGCCAGATAAGCAACCCGCTGCGCGCCGTCGATCTTACGGCTTTGCGCCAGCGGTTTGTTCGCTTCTGGCAAGTTTTTGATGGCATCGAAACGCCGCGCACTCAAACTGAATGGGTCGCCTGGCTGGAATCCACCCTGACGAATCTGCAATTTTACAATCAGCTCTCCGGTGAACGTGATATGGAAGCCTGGCAAGCCCTGGGCGAAAGCATGGGATCACTCATCCTGAGTGAACAGGTGCTCGGTAGGCACCCGGTTAGTTACGAACACTTTTTATCCATCCTGCTGGGCGCAATTCAGGGGGCACGCCTGGATGAACCCCGCGAAGCGAAACAAAATGCCGTGTTTGTCAACGAAATCCAGCATGCCGTCGCCTCTCGCTTTAAGGCGGTGGCGCTGCTGGGCTTTTCCGAAGGGTTATTCCCTGTCGTAGAGCACCCCGACCCCTTCCTGGATGAGCACACCCGGGCTGACCTGGGTTTGGACCCGCGATTGGGGCGCGAGCAGGTCAATACCTTTTACCAGGCTTTTACCCGCGCCGACCATTACTTATTGTTCACCCGTCCGTACCTTGCCGAGCACGGTGAGCGTTGGGAAGCCTCCCCTTACTGGCTCTCCGCAGTCAGTTTGTTCGAAAAAGAAGCCGTGCAGAAGATCAGTCCGAACAGGGTCCGACCCCAGGCAGAAGCTGCCTCTCCTCAAGAGCTGCTGTTTTGGGCGGTCCAACAACAGGACCTGCATTACAAAGACGATGACGAGCTGGTTTCCGGCTGGAAGCAACTCGCCTTTGCCAGAACAATCCTCAATGCCCGTCGGATGAAAGTACCGCAAAGCCAATACGAAGGTGATCTCAGCGCTCAGGCAACAATCTTTGAAGCAATTTTTTCACCTGACCATACCTGGAGCGCCTCGCGCTTTGAGACCTACGCCACCTGCCCACATCAATTTTTTATTCAAAACCTGCTGAAACTTGAACCGAAAAAACCGCCCGAGTTGGGTTTGGACGCAGCCCAAATCGGTAGTATCCTGCACGACATTTTAGAAAAGGTTTATCGGGCAGCAGAAGACACCACCGACCTTGACGCCCTGCTGTCCAACCTCGAGAGCCATGCTGCCAGCGTCTTTGCACAAGCCCCGCACAAAGAGGTTTTTCGCCCGTCACCGCTGTGGGAGGTTGAAAAAGACCAGTTTATTGCCATGCTACGCAAGACGATTGAAGCACTCCATGCAGAAAGCATGGGCTGGACGCCGATCCGCTTTGAAGAGAAGTTTGGCATCAGCAATACGCCCGCCCTGGTCCTCGATCTTGGAGCTGAAGAAGTTCGCTTGCGCGGGTTGATCGATCGGGTGGACCGGAATGAGTTTGGTGGTCTCCGGATCATTGATTACAAAACAGGTGGGTCAAACCTGTCCAACAAGGACCTGATCAGCGGGCGTCGCCTGCAAATGCCAATCTATGCTCAGGCAGCCCAGCAAGCCCTGCGTTTGGGCACGGTTAAAGAAGGTTTTTACTGGCAAATCAGAGCTGCAAAGCCAAGTTCCTTCAAGTTATCAAAATTTAAAAACAATCAGCAAAAAGGGCCACAAGCTGCCTACACGATCGCCCTCGACCATATCAGGCGCATGCTGGGGGATGTTCGTTCAGGCTCATTCCCACCGATCGCACCCGGGGATGGTTGCCCAAGCTATTGCCCGGCTGTCCAATGGTGCTGGCGTTACCAGCCTGGCTATTGGAGAAAGAGGAATGATGACCGATCCTCACATTAAAAAAATACTGGACACCCTCAACCCACAACAATACCTGGCAGCTACCGTTCGCGGGCGGGATGTGGTCGCGACAGCCGGCGCGGGCAGCGGTAAGACAAAAACCCTGGTCGCCCGTTATACATCGCTTTTAGCTGAAGGAATTCCGCCGCGTCGGATTGCAGCGATTACTTTCAGCATCAAAGCGGCACGCGAGATGCGTTCCCGCGTGCGCGAGACTCTGTACGAGCTCCAGCAAGATGCTACGACTGAAGAAGACCGCCAGAAATGGTTAGCGCTTTCAGCACAAATGGACGCTGCACGCATCAGCACCATCCACAGCCTATGCGCCGAGATCCTGCGCGCCCATCCTGCAGAATCCGGCATCGATCCCAGGTTTGGGATCGTCGATGAAAGCCTGGCAGCCGCCTTACGCCTTCAAGCGGTAGAGGATACGCTCAAAGCACTGGTGGATGAGGAATCCTATGCACCCTTATTAACGAATATTCCCCTGTTTGATTTGCGGCCAATGCTGAAAGACCTGCTTAACCGCCGTTTGGAAGCCGATGAAGCCATTAATCAGCAGGCAGACCACCTCACAGTGATCACCCAGATGCTGAAGGAGGCCATGCACAACCCGATCATCAAAGACGCGATTTCTGCCCTGCGAGGGACGTCTCTGGATGAGTTAACCAGCGACGCAGGTGAAAATTTGGCGGGTATGGTTCAGAATCTGCTGACCATGTGGGATGAAGCTGAACGCGCCATGGATCGCAGTGACCTGTTTGGCTGTGCAGCAGCACTTTACCAGGCCCGGCGATCATACATGAAATTGAACATTGGAACAAAGGGTGACACAAAAGAGATCATCCAGGAATTACGGACCAACTTCGACCTGCTAATCAACCCATCTACCGGCGGAAAAGAGGCTGTCGATCAGGCTCCAGACCCAAAAATTGAAACGTTGTTTAGCGAATTACGGCTGTTGCTGCAAAACGCCTATGTGACATTGTGCCAGAACTACCAGAATCTGTTGCATGCCCGCCAAGCCCTCGATTTCGACGACCTGGAACAGGGCGCACTCCAGCTTTTACACAATCATGCCATCCGCCAGCACTGGCAAAACGAGCTGGACGCCATCCTGGTGGATGAATTCCAGGATACCAACCGCCGCCAACAGGGCATCATCGAAGCCCTGGCCGGTCCCCCGGGGCGCCTGTTTATCGTCGGCGATATGCGCCAATCGATTTACCGCTTCCGCCAGGCGGATGTAACCGTGTTCAAACAGGTGCAAGACCGTATTCGCGCCGCTGGCGGCCAGGTGATCGACCTGCCATTGACCTACCGAACCCACCAACCGTTGCTGCTGGCCATCGATGACCTGCTTTCCCCGGTGATCGGTACCCAGCCCGACCCGGCGCGGGATTATTATGTCCCCTATTCAACAATGAAAGCCCATCGCCAGGAACCGCCCGAGGGCATCCAGCCCCCCCACATCGAGCTGGTAATCGGCACAGCCGAAAACGCTGAAACTGCCCGGCAAAAAGCCGCCCAGGCGTTGGCGGTGCGGTTGCTGCAGCTTAAAGAAGAAGGACAGGTTCAAACCTGGGATGAGGTCGCACTGCTATTTCGCGCCTCAACAGGTTATGCAGATTATGAAACGGCACTGGAAGAGGCGAGCATTCCCTTTGTGACGGTTGCAGGTCGAGGGTTTTATGATCGCCCGGAAATTCGCGACCTGATTAACATCCTGCGAGCGCTGGCAGACCCGCTGGACGATCTTGCTTTTGCCGGTCTGCTGCGTTCTCCGGCTTTCGGATTGAGCGACAGCGCGTTGTTCCTGCTGCGCCAATCCGGACTGCCCTACTGGGAAGCTTTGCAGGCGGATCTATCGGTTTTGAATACCCAGGATTGTGAACGAGCCCACAGGACCCTTGAAATTGTTTCACAGCTCCTGCCCCTGGTCGATCGTATCCCCGTGGCAGAATTGCTCCCCAAAATCGTCAATGCAACTCAATACCGCGCCATCCTGGCTGCAGCGGATGTGAAGGACAATTCACAGGGCGCCAGTACAACCGGGGGTAGGCTGTGGCGAAACCTGGACAAACTTCTGGCTGACGCCCTGGCCAGCGAAGAACTGCGTGTCCGCAATTACCTGGACATGATCGAAACCCTCAATGACGCGGGTGCTCGCGAAGGTGAAGCCTCTGCTGAAGCCCAGGGAGCCGTACAATTGATGACCATCCACAAAGCCAAAGGACTGGAATTCAAAGTGGTCATCCTGGCAGCCGCCAGGCGGGAGCCCAGATCGCCCGGCGAACTGGTGTACCTGTTCGAGGAACTGGGCATGGCGTTCAAACTTGATCCTCCGCCCATGCTTTACAACCTGTCTAAGCATTTTGATAAAGACCAGAACGCAATGGAGCAGTTGCGGTTATTGTACGTTGCCCTGACGCGCGCAGAGGACAAATTGATCATCAGCGCTCATGCCACCCAAAACGAGGAGGGAAAGCTAAGCTTTCGCGCCTGGGGAAAAATGCTTTCCGAAGGTCTCGGGTTGAAGAGCGAGGACATACATCTTGCCGATGGTGAGCCCTTTGAATTCCGCACACCATCTAACCAACCCCTGCGGGTGTGGTGTTTGAGTGATGCTCACCCGGTGCCTGAAATTTTTCTCCCCGATGAAGTCGGTGAAACGTTGGAAGTCAGCAAATACATTCCCCTGTATCATCCCATCCAGATCAGTGACCTGGAACCGGCAAGCGACGAAGGTGAGGAGCAGGTCGATCCGCCAAGCTGGTGGAGTATCAACCAGGATAGCGCACAGATCGGAAAAATCCTGGGGACGATGGTACACAAAGCGCTTGAACGCTGGCGCTTTCCGGGGGAGACAGGCTTCGAGCAGATGCTGGGCACGGTAGCATTGCGTGCCGGGATCGTTCAGGAAGATCAACGATCCGAACTCATCCAACAGGCGATCCTTCTGCTCGAACGCTTGCGGGCACACCCTCTCTGGGGTCAAATCAACACCAGCGCAAAGCGCCTGCATGAAGTCCCCTACACCCTGCAGGTGGGCGGGAAAACTGATAATAGAATCATTGACCTGATCTATCAGGATGACGAGGGTTGGAAAATCGTCGAGTTCAAGACGGACACCATCCAAAAACCGGGTGAAAAAGCAGAATTAATGTCCCTGTACGCGCCCCAGGTACAACGCTACCGGCGTGCCTTCAAACAACTGATGGGCATAGACGCCCAGGCAAGCCTGTGCTTTTTAGATGATCATGGCAGGGTGGGGCTGGAAAGCATCTGGTGAGGTTGAAAATTAAAAAAACTTCTGGAAATTTTCAGGGGCGATGCAATTTCTTGTAGCTGAAAGCAAGAAAAAATTGACCGATCGAAGATCGCGGACCACAGCTCCTGTCTTCATTTCTGTGGTTTTCTTTGGATGTAATGATGATTCAAAACAAGAGATGCGTCTCGACCACTAACAGTTAATCTCTGTGTTCAACCCACCCCATACACCAACAAGCCTGCCGTTTGCCTCGCAGGTATAATTAATTGGATCCGATTATGATGTGAACCGGGTGCGACAGGACATTTCCCTGGTCGAGCAACTTGAAAGGACCTTATGGCGTTTTTAATCACAAAAGAATGGCTGATCGACCTCTCCGAAGACTTTGATAGCCGGGTGGAGGAAGGCAAGCTCATCTATTGGAAAGCCGGGATCACGGTCATTGCGGTTCCCTTTCGACTCCCTGAAGAAACTGACAAACTATCCTTGCTCAAACAAATCCAGGAAAAAATGCCGGCTGATACTTTGGAAACCATGGTTTCCACCAAAGGCAAACTTGTCGGCTTAGGTTATACTCGTATCAATAACGAGCAGAATGAAATCAAGCGCCTATCACTGTATACTTTCACCGCCAGTGATACCTCGTGTTTGCAAATCGCCTTTTATCTGGATAATCCGGATGACCTGCCCTGGGCAAAATCAGTATGGGAACATTTAATTTTCCACCCGGCTGAATAGGTTCGTTTCTTTTCTTCATAGCTTCCACATCCATCAGTAATGATTTTAATTTTATAATTGATTATATTAAGTTTAACAACATAATATCTTTGTTATCTTTACTTCGTATTTGATTTTATTTAATTTTTATGTTATAATCATTACTGTCAATACGATGATCAAATAGAAACACAGGTGAGCAGATGCAAAAAGAATTCCAACTGCTAAAGCCCTTTTCAAAAGTCAGGTGTAAGGATGTTGGCACGCTGATGCTAACCCAGGGCGAGGTACCCGCACTGACCATCGACGCAGATGAAGGTCTGTTCGAAAAGCTAATGGTCGAGGTACACGGTGACAGCCTGGTACTGGGCTTTGATGAGAGCTGGATAAATCAGATCGAAATGATATTCTCATCGATGTTTTCCAAAGACAATCGCAAGGTCGCTTATTATCTCACCGTCCCCGATTTGCGCCAGGTGAGCATCAGCGGAAAAATCGACCTGAACTGTGATTCCTTCACAAGCGATGATTTTAAACTCAACGTCTCAGGATTGGGCAAATTGAACTTCGGTCATTTAGAATGTAGAACTCTCGATGTGACCATCAGCGGGCGCGGCGAATTCTATGCCGCCGGTCATGCCGACCATCAATCGATCCGCATCTCAGGCTCCGGAGAATATCAAGCCCCCAATCTCGCCAGCCAGTCCGGACGAATCGTGATTTCGGGGCAGGGCAATGCCACCTTGCGGGTGGATGACAGCCTTGAAATCATCATCTCGGGAATGGGCCAGGTTAATTACTACGGTCAGCCGAAATTGCGCCAGGTCATTAGCGGGATGGGCAAATCAAAAAGGTTGAGTAATTGTTAAAAATTCGATAAAATAATAAGGGAGGAACTATGCGTCAGGAAATTCAAATCGAAAAGAAAGCTTCAGAAGTTGTTCAACCCAAATCCGTTGAAGAAGCTCGGGAAGCCATCTGTACCCGGCAAGACCTTTCCGGCGCAGACCTGCGCGGCATGACGCTGGGAAACATCACCGCTGTCGGTGCAATTTTGCGTAAAACCAATCTGACCGGAGCTAAACTTTCACATGGATTGCTGATTAAGCCGAATTTCTATAAAGCTTCTCTGCAGGATGCAGCTATCCATAACACGATTATCCTGGGCGGCGACCTGGTGAAAGCCAACTTTACCGGGACGGACCTCAGCGACTCAGCGATCGTCGGCGCGGATGCTTCCGAAGCCAGCTTTGAAGGCGCCAGCTTGCGCAACGCCGCGCTGGTGGGAACAAGCTTCACCGACGCCAATTTCACCGGGGCAGACCTGATCAACACCCGCCTGGCAGGATTAGATATAACCGGTGCAAAATTCACCAACGCGAACTTTACCGGCGCACGTGCTCATAACGTCAACTGGGAAAAGGCTCTGGTTCCACCCTTGACACTGCCTGCCCCCATGATTCAACTTCCCACCTGGGTCTGGTCGGTTTTGCTGGGTGGAATTCTTGGCGTTCTGGCTCTGATCATCTATGCCCTTATCCGAAGAAAGCGCAAAGCTGCCTGATTTTTCTCAAACAGCGCAAAAAAGCCCCGAAAGCCAGTGCTTCGGGGTTCTTTTTATCGGTTTGATAACAACTTTTACTGTATGATTTTTTGCAACAGAAAGGGGGAGATGCGCTGGATGGGAATCAAATCATTGGTTTGCTTCAACGTCATTTCTGCAATCCTTCAATCCATGCCACTCATTGCAGTATTGTTCAAGCCTTGCCAGTCGTGTCAAATTGAGTTCGGTCAGACAGATTAATTCCTGCAATTGGCCCTCATCGCTGCCCCCCGCCATTTCGTGCACCAAATGACATTCCGAATTGCGCGATTCCTCCCAGGCAATTTGGTTTTCGATCAGTGCAATCTGGTCCACTGCTTTGGGCTCCAACTGAACAAGCCTGCTCTCCATAGATTGGACCAACGCGCCAGAAACCTGTGCTGCCTTAAGATGGCACGAGATCGCATCTTGAATGGGCAGCTCTTCCGAACAATCTGGCATATCGACCAAAGAATTTTTTTCAGTACGGGGCGTCACCGTCAGGCTGGGCTCTTTATCGCCAGTTTGTGTTTGCAGAGAAATATAAAAAGCAATGACCAGCAGGATCCCTGCCAGGCTGAGAAGGGTGATGCTTTGCATGTGGGGTCGAATTTTATTCATCAGATTTAAATAGCCTGCCTTATTCGCAGGTGATCACCGGTCATCATTCGCAAACGAGAGCATTATACTGCAGTACACCCATTAAAACTGCAAGAAATATTCCAAAAGAACCCTTCGTCTTGCATCAACGAAAATCCCTGCGCGCAGGGCCTTCTTTGGCAAGGTTGAACACGCAGGTCAGCCCCAATTGCTGAGTTTTTAACTATTTACAAGGTTCTCAGGGTTTCCACGATGGCTTGTTTTGCAGCAAATTGGTTTGTGAGCGAGTTCTGGGCGTCAAAGACTGGTAAAATTAAAACAGGAGAATATATCATGAATCGGTTAGAACGAATTCGCGCTGTCCTTGCTGGCCAGGTACCCGATCGTGTGCCAGCCAGCTTTTGGTTTCACTTTCCTGCTGAGCAAGCCCACGGGGAAGCTGCGGTTAAAGCTCATCTTGATTATTACCGCCAGGTAAAACCGGATTTTCTAAAGATCATGAACGAGCACCCCTACCAGACGAAGGTACAGATTAGAACGCCAAGTGATTGGCGCAAACTCAAACCTGCGCCGTTATCAAGCGAGTTCTTCCAGGCACAACTTGACGAGATCAAACAGATCACCGATGCGCTCAACGGGGAATGTTTAACCACCACCACCATCTTCAATCCTTTTTCCTCCGGCAACCATGCCTCAGGTCGCCTGGTGACGCAACACCTCAAAGAAGATCCCCAATCCGTGAACATGGGCCTGGCTGTGATTGCAGAAAGCCTGGCTGAATTCGCCGTTGCGTGCCTGGATGCCGGCGCTGACGGTATTTACTTCTCGGCTCAGGGCGGGGAAGCAGATCGCTTCAGTGAGCATGTGTTCCTTGAATTCATCAAACCCCACGATCTGACCGTGCTGAATGCAATCCGGTCAAAGGGCGAGCTGAATATCATCCATATCTGCCGCGACAACGTCCGCCTGCACCTCTACTGCAACTACCCGGGACATGTTTTCAACTGGGCTGTGACTGCACCATCCAACCTTTCGCTGAAATCGGGCAAGCGATTATTCACTCGTCCTATCCTCGGCGGGCTGGATAACAACGGTCTGATCGTTAAAGGAAAGCCAGAAGAGATTGAACATGCCGTGCACGAAATTATCCGCAGCGTGGGACCTGCCAACCTGATCATCGGCGCTGATTGCACCCTGCCAACTGACATCAACCGGGAAAACATTCGTCTGGCTATCGAAGCGACGGGCACCTACCCCATGCCGGCACAGACTTCGAATTGATCCTTCGCTAAGTGCCAGAACCCATTAAAACCAACAGGCGCCGCAACCAGTTGCGGCGCCTGCTTTAATATTAACCCGATGTATTTACACGATCCCGGAAACCAGGGCGAGCAGCAATCCCCCGGCGATCACGCTGCCCAGCTGTCCGGCTGTATTGGCACCCATGGCATGCATCAAGATGAAGTTTTCAAAATCCTCATCCTGCGCAACCTTCGCCGCCAGGCGGCCTGCCATTGGGAATGCGCTGATCCCGGATGCGCCAATCAGCGGGTTGATCTTACCGCGGCTTAACACAGCCATCAGCTTGCCAAACAGCAGCCCGGCAATTGTGTCGAGGATGAAGGCAATCAATCCCAGACCCAGAATCATCAGTGTCTGCAGGTTTAAAAACGATTCAGCTTTCATGGTTGCGCCAATTGCCAGCCCAAGGAACAGCGTAGCCACATTGATGATCTCGTTTTGAGCGCTCTTACTCAGCCGGTCCACCACAAGGCTTTCCCGCAGCAAGTTACCCAGCATCAACGACGCGATCAGCGGAGCTGCGTCCGGCGCCACCAGGCTGACTACAACGGTCACAAAGATCGGAAAGATCACCAGGGTCAAACGTGAGACCGGTCGTGGGGCATACTCCATGCGAATCAGACGTTCTTTACGTGTGGTGAATGCTTTCATAATCGGCGGTTGGATGATCGGGATCAAGCTCATGTACGAGTATGCCGCCACTGCAATCGGCGCCAGGAGTTCAGGCGCCAGCCTGGCGCTGACGAAAATCGCTGTTGGGCCGTCAATCGCGCCGATCACCCCAATCGATGCCGCCTGGTTCAGCGGAAAACCCAGCAGGAGCGCCAACAGCAGAGTGCCATAAATCCCAAATTGCCCGGCAGCCCCTAACAGCACCATTTTTGGTTGTGTCAACAGGGGGCTGAAATCGATCATCGCACCCACACCGACAAAGATCAACAGCGGAAATAACTCCGTGGCGATCCCGGCGTCGTAGATCACTTTCATGAAGCCTGCATCAGTCGACATGCCAATATTAGCCATGATGCAGCCAAAGCCAATCGGCAGCAGTAAGACCGGTTCGTAGTCTTTGGCCACCGCCAGGTAGATCAACACCACCCCCAAAAGAATCATCACAGCATCGCCCCAGTTAAAGGCGGTGAAGCCCTTGGTGATTTCTCGGATCAGGAAGGAAAAGTCCAAATAGGCCATTGATTCACTCCCTTATTCTACAAAGGTGATCAGCACCTGACCGTGATTGACCTGTTCACCCACAGTAACTGCGACCGCTTCGACCACTGCCTCCCGGTTGGCGCGGATGGCGTTTTTCATCTTCATCGCCTCCAGGGTGCACAATTCCTGGCCACGGATTACAGCGTCACCGGGTTTGACCAGTACCGCCACAATCACGCCGGGCAACGGTGAGGTCAACTCACGCCCGCCATCTGCGAGCACTTCCGGCGCTTTAGCAACAGGGGTCACATCCGGAACCGAGACCAACGGCATGGCAGCCTGCCCGGTTTGGGTTGAGCCCGTGTCCTCTGGCCATACCTCAAACCGTTCGCCCTGTACCCATGCAATCACCGGCCGGGCATGAATATCATCAATTTCAACGGTGTAATGCTGATTATCAATTTGCACTTCTATTTTCATTTAATCATCCTCTTTTTCGCTGTCCAAAAAATT
Organism: Brevefilum fermentans; assembly: GCF_900184705.1. NCBI lineage: Bacteria > Bacillati > Chloroflexota > Anaerolineae > Anaerolineales > Anaerolineaceae > Candidatus Brevifilum > Candidatus Brevifilum fermentans. Next base: position 2,327,243 of record NZ_LT859958.1, read on the forward strand.
GTTGTGAGCGATGCACGCTTTGCCAGGGGCTCATCGTCCCGAGTTGAGCCTGTGCACCCCGGGTTATCGGTCTGCTTTGGGCAATCGCCAGTCCAACCGCCACCGCGGCTGCAGCCGCGCGGCGTTGTTTTTCAACAGCCGCCATATCCGTCACCGAATCGGCTGTCTCCACATCATCCACATCTTCTTCAGTAGGTTTATTGGTTGATTTGGGAGTCGTCACCCATACCAACAGCACCATCATCCCCCATAAGAAGATGATCACGGCAAACACCAGCCCCATACCAATGGCTGTGATCATTAAACCTTGCTGGATTACTTCATTCATCACATGACCTTTCTAAACAGGCATATTGCCGTGTTTTCGGGGCAGGCGTTGTTCAGCCTTGTTCTGGATCGCCCGCAGAGCGGCAATAATCTTTTTACGAGTCTCCGCAGGTTCAATCACCTCATCAATATAGCCGGCATGGGCAGCGGCATAAGGCGTCAGATAGCGCTGACGGTATTCTTCTTCCAGGCGGGCTCGCTCTGCCTGTGGGTCTTCGGCTTTAGCCAGGTCTTTCCCATGCAAGATATTGGTGGCGCCTTCCGGCCCCATCACAGCGATTTCTGCGCTGGGCCAGGCATAGTTGATGTCCGTGCCCAGGTATTTGCTGCTCATCACCACGTAAGCCCCGCCATAAGCCTTGCGCGTCACCACGCTGATCTTGGGCACCGTCGCCTCTGAATAGGCAAACAGCACCTTTGCACCATGGCGGATGATCCCGCGGTGCTCCTGCCCGACCCCTGGCAAGAATCCGGGTGAGTCCACAAAGGTCACCAGGGGGATATTGAATGCGTCACACAAGCGCACCGTTCGGCACAACTTATCCGCAGCGTCGATGTCGATCACCCCGGCCATCACGCTGGGTTCCTGCGCCAGGATCCCGACCGTCATCCCATCAAACCGCGCCAGACCCACAATCGAATTGCGGGCAAACCCGGCCTGCAGCTCGAGGAACGAGCCCTGATCCACCACGGATTCAATCACGGAGTGCATGCTATAGGGTTTGCTGGGATCCAGCGGCACCAGGCTGTTCAGTGCCTCTGCCAGGCGCTGCGGGTCATCCGTAGCGGGTTTCAGCGGCACGTTTTCAACATTGTTCGAGGGCAGGTAACCCAACACAACGCGCGCCAGTGCCAGGGCGGATTGCTCGTCTTTGGTGATCAGATGCGCGGTCCCGCTCACATTCAGATGCACCTGTGCCCCGCCCAGGGATTCAAAATCCGTCTCTTCACCGGTAACGGTTTTAATCACCTGCGGACCGGTCAGAAACATGAAGCTCTGCTTTTCAACCATGATAATCATATCGGTCAGCGCCGGGGAATAAGCCGCTCCACCAGCGCAGGGTCCCAAAATCAGGCTGATCTGCGGTACTACCCCGGAGTACTGGGCATTTCGTTTGAAGATCTCGGCATAGCCACCCAGGCTCCTCACGCCCTCCTGGATACGCGCGCCGCCCGAATCAATCAATCCGACGATCGGACACCCATTAGCAGCGGCCAGGTCCATTACCCGGCAGATCTTGCGGCTGTGCATTTCGCCCAGCGCCCCGCCCATCACGGTGAAGTCCTGGGCATAAACGTAGATCGTTCTGCCCTCCACCGTGCCATATCCGGTGACCACACCGTCGCCAAGAACAGCCTCGTCCTCGGGAACGTTTTGCTGAACAACAAAAGGTTCTAATTCGGTAAAACTGCCCTGGTCCAGCAGCAAGTCCAGGCGCTCCCTGGCAGTCAGTTTCCCTTTGGCGTGCTGGCGGTCAATTTTATCCTGCCCGCCGCCGCCCATTGCTCTGGTGCGCATCGCGCGCAACACTTCTATTCGCGGATCAACTTGTGCCATAATCCTCCTAATTGATGATGGTCTCGATTCAAATCTATTGTAACATTAATGGGAACAGGTGATTGGGAATCAGGAATTAGGTATCAGGTATCAGGTATCAGTACAGTGCTATAATGCAGATGTTTTCCGGATGCCTAATTCCTAGTCTCCTGGTTCCTAATCACTAAATTTTTACTCCACATACGCCCAAAACACCTGGTGACCAAAGGCAATGAAGGCGATTCGGTCCACGCCGATGGTAAAAGCTGTTGCCGCGGGTGAACTCACTTCATAATTTCCGATATCAGAGCGCATGCGTTGATACAACCTGAAGCGCAGCGAAAACCGGAAGATATCCGCGTTTTCTGCATCCAGGATATCCACAGTCGGGTCGGGCGGAGCTGTGTACAACACAGCGGCAAACCGGGAATCTGGCATGCTTACCGGCTGACCTTCCTTTCCGGGACGCCCGTCAATATACTCTACCGGGTTCTCACAGTGAACCGGATCATCGGACAGCCCCGTCGCTAAACAATGTGATAGCATCCCATCGCTCCGCAGCAGGTAAAGCTCTGCACCATTGACAGCTATATCCACCATCTGTCTTAACGGAGGAATCTGGTCAACCTGTGCTCTCCCGAAAAACACGGTCGGTTCATCTAAAAATTGCCCGTTTGTCGAGCGGTAAACCCGCACTGCCTCAGCAGTGGGGTCAAGGACATACAGAAAATTGCCTTCAGAGGCAATGCGCGTCACCGCGCCGATGGTCTCAACACCGCGCGGCAGGGTCTGCACCACCGGTTCCAGCCCCGGACCGCAGTAAATCACATGGCCATTCGCATCCGCCGCCAGAACATGGGCGAGATAGGGATTGTTGATCGGAAGCGGAGTGGCATCCACCAGCAGATCCACCGCCCCCCCGCTGTAATTACCTGCTTCGCATAGGAAACTGGTATCAATCTGGTATCCCTGGCTGTTCCGAATAGCGTGGATCACCCGTCCTGCAGTGGCGTCGAGCATGTATAAATCCATGCCGTACGAGATGATGCGAGTGATATTAATGCTTTCGGACAGCGTTCCAAGAATTGCCGGGTGATAGCTGAGCCGTAAGGCCCCATCAAACACGTCCAGGGCATGCTGGGTGTTTGTTCTCAATTCTTTGGTTTCATTCGTCGATCGGAACGATTCCGCCTGGTCCAGAAATTGGATCGCAAGTGCCAACGCTTCGCGTGCCTTTACAGGGTCGTTAACCGCCTGCGCGCTGGCAATTGCCGTTTCTGCTTGGGCAAGGTAATACTGATGTAGCTGTACCCGTCCGCGGGTGAGGTAAACGCCAACCGCAATCCCTACCACCAGCAAAGGCACGGCAATGACAATAATCAACGAAGTCCGCAAGGACAATGCTGGAACTTCCGCTTCTTCGGCAGACCCACCTCTTGTAAAGATTTTTTTAAAAGCAGTGCCCAGTTTTCCCCGGGTGCCGCCCCACCATCTGAAAAACTTCGCCAGGCTCTTTAAACCCACTTCGCGCATCTCGTCGACCTGGTCGGCAAAGGCTTTGCGGTCCTTGCGAGCTTTGGTAGCTTCTGACGAGCGGGCTCTCTCTGGGGGCTGGTCCTGAGCACTGATTTCACCCGGGACGCCAGGCTCAACCGGCGCCGAAAGCGGTTCCTTTTCTACGCCATCGGTTTCTACGTCATCGGTGATGATACGCTCATCCTCGTCTTGATCGGTGAGCTCAGGCTCCGGCGCCGATACGAGTTTCTCTTCCACAGGCTGCTCCAGCGCTGTTTCACCTTCAGGTGGGGGCACGGGCTGCGTATCGTCAATGACGATTTCCACGGGGCTTTCATCGACCAGGGGCAAGGCGTCATTGGCAAGTCCTTCCTGGACGGAGAGGGAAACCTCAGCTCGCTCAGGGGCTGCCGGCACCGAAATAACCGGGCTGATCGTTGTGATCTGACCTTCACCGGGTAAGATCTGCACCAAATCCAGGCGCAAATCGGGCGAAGACTGGTTCATTAAACGCCGGCGCAATTGCTCCAGGCTCGGAAATCCATCCTTACACAATTGTTCCTGTGTCCACGTGGGCGCAGGCGTATCCGACATAAACAGGTAGCCTCCGGAACCCAGGTCTGCCTGGTAGTAACGGATTGTGGGCGTGCGGCTCAAACCCAGGCCGCGATCGAGCCGGCTGGCATCGTGGAAGTGCTCCAGTCCAGCCTGGGTCAGGGCATAAGCATGGGTCAACCCGGATTGAGCGATATACACCGCACGCCGATGAACGGCAGCCAGGTTGATCGCGCCGGTGACCGCTGCCCCGGCTCCAGCTCCCTTGAGGTTCTTTTCCATCATGGTCAGGTTGAGGGTCTCGATAAACGAGCGCAACGCCGATGTCACCGAACCACTGGTCTTAAAAAACGGTTCAACAAATTTTTCCAGCCATGAATCGTGCAGCTCTGCCACCGCCTGTGCGTCACCGTTGATGATTAATGAAAGAATCAGCATGTCATCTTCGCGGCTGCGCGCGGCTCTGCGCGGTGGCCTAGCGGCGGTAAAACCGCGCTGCTGCGGGATTGGCTGCCCTTTTTCCTGGTGAATGGGGATTAATTTAAGATCATACATGTGCACCTAACCCGTTCATTCTAAAGCTTGCCTCCATTATACACGCTTGCGCTAAGGTATAATCATGACCATGAAATTTCAACCTTATCACAACTTCGCTGAGCTTGAGTCATTAAAAGATCCATGGAATCAACTTTTAGGACACAGTGCAAGTGATGTACCATTCCTCACCTTTGAATATCAGCAAGCGTGGTGGCAGACGCGCGGCGGTGGAGAGTGGCCCGAAGACAGTCAGTTGGTGATCATCACTGCGACTCAGGACGACCGCCTGGTGGGAATCGCGCCCCTGTTCTTCGCTCAGAATCTCACCGGTCAGCCTGCGTTGATGTTCGTTGGCGCCGTTGAAGTTTCTGATTTTCTGGATTTTATCGTCGATCCGCAGGACCTGCACCCTTTTCTGAGCGGTCTGTTGGACTTTCTTTCAGTTGATAACGATCTGCCCCACTGGGAAGTTCTGGATCTACACAACCTGTTAGAATCCTCCCCCACCCTGGCGTTGTTGGAATTCGAAGCCAAAAAGCGCGGATGGGAGCACCAACAGACTTATCTTCAGCCAGCGCCTTACATCTCCCTCCCAGCGGACTATGAAACCTACCTGGCGGGACTCGATAAAAAACAACGTCATGAGATCCGCAGAAAATATCGCAATGTGGAGAACAGTCTGGCAGAAGCGGATTTTTATATCGTCGAAGATCGGGACCAGTTGGAGCGAGAGACCCAGGCTTTCATTGAAATGATGGCCCAGGACCCCAGCAAACGCGGTTTCCTGACCGAGCCGATGGTGCAGCATCTGCATAACACCGCCCGGATCGCCTTTGAGCACGGCTGGCTCCAGCTCTCATTTTTCACCCTGGACGGGAAGAAAGCCGCCGGACATCTCTCCTTTTTGTTCAATAATCGCCTTTGGGGCTATAACTCCGGCTGGGAATGGGCGTTTCGCGATTATTCTCCCGGCTGGGTTCACCTGGCACATTTAATACAGTGGTCTATCGAGCAGGGACTTACTGAGTTCGACTTCATGCGCGGCGATGAGGATTATAAATATAAATTTGGCGGCGTCGACCGGCATGTGCACCGGGCGACCCTGACGCGGGGGATATAAGAAGCTGGCAGTTGATCGTTGACAGCTGTTAGTGGATTGCGGGCTTTGCCTGCAAACCGGAACTTCTGTCATTGCGACCGGAGGGAAGCAATCTCAAACGTGTTGTCTGGGATCACTTCGCAAGCTCGTGATGACTAACTCAAACACAATTCCTAATCACCAAATTCGCCCTTCCACCATTTCTAACAAAACGCTTACGTACACATGACCTCCCCTTTCTTGACGCTCTAAAGCCTGCATGGTAAGATTAAACCTGTGCTTTTTAGCACTCTCCACATGAGAGTGCTAAAATTTAATCGGAGCAAGCCATGCGATTGACTGACCGCCAGAAATTAATCCTGACCCTCGTGATTCACGAACATATCCAGACCGCACAGCCGGTCGGGTCTAAAACGCTGGTTCTAAAATACAACCTGGCGATGAGTTCGGCTACAATCCGCAACGAGATGAGTGTCCTGACGGAACACAACCTCCTGCGGCAGCCGCATACCTCTGCCGGTCGGGTGCCCACCGAAGAGGGCTACCGCTTTTTTGTCGGCAACCTGATCCAAAAAAGCACGCTCCCCACCGCCACACGCCGCACTATTTCCCACCAGTTCTACCAATCCCGTCAGGACGTTGAACAATGGCTGAAATTAGCCGCCTCAGTGCTGGCCAATCAATCGCAGGCTGCCTCATTGGTGACCGCACCCCACGCGGATAAGACCATCTTCAAACACCTGGAACTGATTGCTGCACGCGGCCGTCAGGTGTTGATGGTACTCGTCCTGATGGGGGGCGAGATTCGTCAGCAGTTCATTACACTGGCTGAAGCCGTTTCACAAGAGCGCCTATCAGAGGTAGCCAACCGCATCTCACACCAGTGCACCCGCTGTGATATCGACGACATCGCCCGCTTACGCCCTCAATTTGATGCTCTCGGACAGGATATCATCGATATCCTCCTGGCTGAAATGACCCTGATTGAAGAATCGGTCACTGGAGAAATTTACCTGGACGGGATGGCCTATGTCCTCTCGGAACCTGAGTTTGCTGAATCTGATGAAGCCCGCCAGGCACTGCATATCCTGGAGGAAAGCTCGCTTTTAGAAAACTTGCTTGCCAGCACAATGATGAACACCGATGTTGGCGGTATCCAGGTTCTCATCGGCGGTGAGGGTACCTGGGAAGAGCTGCGCCAGTGTTCGGTGATCCTGGCCCGCTATGGCGATCCCCAGTCCCTGACCGGTTCGATCGGCGTGCTGGGTCCAATCCGCATGCCCTACGACCGCACCATCTCTACTGTTCAATTCGTCGCCAATGTGCTCAGCGATCTCGTGTCTGAGTCCCTGGTGGTGTAAAACCCTGTTATGACATGGAATCATCCATACCCTGATCTACTGGAGCAACCTATGACCGAAGAAAAAAAAGAGAAAAACAAAAAACAAGCACAAAAAGAAGAAAACAAAGAGCACAACCCCGCCGATGAGGGTCAGCCTATGATTGCCTTGACCTTTGACGAATATTCCAATCTGGAAAAGGAAATTGAATCCTTACAGCTACAGGTTGATGAGCAGCTCGACAGTTATTTGCGCACCTGCGCTGATTTTGACAATTACAAAAAACGCGTGCAACGCGATACGACACGTACTTACCAGGACGCCCTCGCCAGTACGGTCAAAACCTTTTTGGTCATCGCTGATGACCTGGAGCGCGCCCTCAAGGATAAACCAGCCGAAAAAGGCGCTGCTGCCTGGGTTGAAGGGATCGAATTGATCTATCAAAAGATCCTCACCCAGTTGAAGAACCAGGGTGTCGAGCGCATGGACGTTAACCCCGGGGACGAATTTGACCCCAACATCCACGAAGCGATCACCCTTGAAGAACACCCGGGATACAGCGAAGGGCAGATCATTGACATCATCCAGCCCGGGTACCGCATTTCTGACCGCATCATCCGCCCGGCGATGGTGCGTGTCGCCCAGTAATAGAAATTTTTAGGAGGCATAATCACATGGGAAAAATAATTGGTATCGACCTTGGGACCACAAACTCCGCCGCCGCAGTAATGATCGCTGGCGAACCGGTTGTGATCCCATCCGCAGAGGGCGAACGACTGGTCCCTTCCGTCGTCGCCGTCAATAAAAATGGTGAGCGCCTGGTCGGCCGCGTCGCCCGCAACCAGGCCATCACCAACCCGGAGAACACCATCTTCTCCATCAAACGCTTTATGGGTCGCAAATACGATGACCCCGAAGTTCAACAGGCTTTAAAAGTGGTCCCCTACCAGGTGACCAAAGCACCGAATGGCGACATGCGCGTGGTGCTGGGAGGCAAGGAGTACTCCCCGCCCGAAATCAGCGCCATGATCCTGTCTAAAATCAAGCGCGATGCCGAAGCCTACCTGGGTGAACCCGTCACCCAGGCAGTGATCACCGTGCCGGCTTATTTCAACGACGCCCAGCGCAACGCCACTAAGGACGCAGGAAAGATCGCCGGTCTGGAAGTATTGCGCATCATCAACGAGCCCACGGCATCCTCCCTGGCTTACGGTTTGGATAAGAAGAAGAACGAGGTCGTCGCTGTTTACGACCTGGGCGGCGGCACCTTTGATATTTCCATTTTGGATGTCGGCGAAGGCGTCTTCCAGGTACGCTCCACCAGCGGCAACACCTTCCTGGGCGGCGACGATTTTGATCAACGCCTGATCGATTTCATCGCCGACGAATTCAAAAAAGAACATGGCATTGACCTGCGCAACGACCGGCAGGCTTTACAACGTCTGAAAGAAGCAGCCGAGAAAGCCAAAATCGAGCTTTCTTCCACCATGCAATCTGAAATCAACCTGCCCTATATCACCGCTGATGCTGCCGGACCGAAGCATCTGGTGATGACCATCAGCCGCTCCAAGTTAGAACAACTCACCGATGACCTGGTCTCCCTCAGTCTTACCCCGGTTAAAAATGCCCTCAACGATGCCAACCTGACAAAAAACCAAGTGGACGAGATCGTCTTGGTGGGCGGAATGACCCGCATGCCCAAAATTCAAAGTGAAGTGGAGAAGTTGTTTGGTAAGGAGCCGCACAAAGGCGTCAATCCCGATGAGGTGGTTGCAGTTGGCGCAGCGATTCAGGCTGGCGTTCTGGGCGGGGAAGTCAAAGATATCCTCCTGCTCGATGTGACCCCGCTGACCCTCTCGGTTGAGACTCTGGGCGGCGTGGCCACACCCCTGATCAAGCGCAACACCACCATTCCCACCCGCGAAAGCCAGGTGTTCTCCACCGCTAGCGACAGCCAGACCCAGGTGGAAATTCACGTCCTCCAGGGTGAACGCCCCATGGCAGCCAACAACAAATCCCTCGGCAAATTCATTCTCGATGGCATCCCCCCTGCCCCGCGCGGTATTCCTCAAATTGAAGTCACCTTCGATATCAACGCCAACGGCATCCTGGAAGTGACCGCACAGGATAAAGCCACCGGGCGCAGCCAGAACATCACCATCACAGCTTCTTCCGGCCTTAGCGAAGATGAAGTTGAACAAATGCGTCGCGATGCTGAACTGCACGCCGACGAAGATCGCAAACGGCGTGACTTGATCGAAGCCCGAAACCATGCCGACAACTTGGTCTACTCGGCTGAAAAGACTCTCACTGACCTGGGTGACAAGGCGCCTGCCGACCTGAAAACGCAGGTCGAAGATGCCGCAGCCAGAGTCCGTGAGGTCAAGGACGGCGAAGATATCGAAGCCATCAAAAGTGCCACCAACGCGCTTTCCCAGGTCATGCAAAAGCTGGGCGAAGCAGCTTATGCCCAGGCAGGACAAACCCCGCCGCCCGGCCCTGAAACAGAGGGTGAGCCTCCATCTGACGACCGGGACGATGGTGACGTTGTTGAAGGCGAGTTCAAACAAGTCTAACCCGATGATCCACGCAGTGCCCGGAGTTAACCCCGGGCACTGTGACACGAGCCAATTTGACATGGCCCTGCCAAATGAGTAAACTTATGCGGCTGAATTGCTGAAGCTCTTTTGGATAAAACTGTGAGATTAGATTAAAAAAATGCCTAAGCGAGATTATTACGAAGTGCTTGGCGTCCCACGAAGCGCCAATGATGATGAACTGAAGTCTGCCTTCAGGAATTTGGCGCGCCAGTGCCATCCGGATGTCAGCAGTGACCCGGATGCGGAAGAAAAATTTAAAGAGATTAACGAAGCCTATGCCGTCCTTTCAGACAGTGAAAAACGCGCAGCCTATGATCGTTTTGGGCACGCTGGCGTCAACACTCAGGGCATGCCCGACTTCTCCAATATCGACCTTTCAGACATCCTCGAGGGATTGTTCGGTTTTGGTGGGTTCGGCGGGTTTGGCGGTATGGGCGGCAGACGCGTTCGCAATGCCCCCCGCCGCGGTGCAGACCTCTCCAGTCGGGTTAAGCTGACCTTTGAAGAAGCAGCCTTTGGTATCGAAAAAGAAATCCAAATCACTCGCGATGAACAGTGCCAGACCTGTAATGGTTCGGGCGCCAAACCGGGCACCTCGCCGGTCACCTGCCCACAATGCAATGGTCAGGGCGAAACGCGCCAGGTCCATCAAACCTTGCTGGGGTCGATGGTGCAGGTGGTCACCTGTTCACGCTGCAACGGTACAGGTGAGGTCATCGAAACGCCCTGCGATACCTGTCATGGGCGCGGCCTGGAACGCAAGACCGTCAAAAAGCTGGTCAACATTCCCCCCGGCGTCTCAGATGGTGTTCAAATTCGCCTGGCTGGCGAGGGACAGCCCGGAACCCACGGCGGACCCCACGGCAATTTCTACCTGGAAATCGAGGTTGAGAAGCATCCCTTCTTCCGCCGCGCAGGGGATGATATCCTGCTCGATCTGGATATCAACATCGCCCAGGCTGTTCTGGGCGATGAAATTCGCATCCCAACCCTGAACGGCGATGTGGAACTGCGGATTCCACCGGGTACCCAGCCCGGAAAAATCTTCCGCTTGCGAGGTCGGGGCATCCCTCACCTGCGCGGCTCCGGCACCGGCGACCAGTTGGTGACGGTTTCAGTGCAGATTCCCACCCGATTGAATGCAGAGCAACGCGAACTGTTTGAACAATTGGCCAAAACCATGGACCCCGATATCAAAATCCAGGAGCAAAGCTTCTTCGATAAGTTGCGCGAGGTGTTTGGTGGCTGATGCCGGTGCTCCGGTCCGCTGGATCGAAATCAAGCTGGTCACCGACGGTGAAATCGCGGAAGCCCTGGCCGAAGTGCTGGGGCGTTTTGTTGATAACGGCGTAGTGGTGGAAGCTGAAACAAATTTCAATTCAAAAACCCAGGAGAATGAGCCAACAGGGAATATTGCTGTATATGGCTACCTGCCCGATGATAACACCCTGGAAGATAAACGAAAGGCGCTCGAAGAAGCCCTGTGGTACCTGGGGATGATCGCGCCAATGCCCCCGATTCAGTACACACCCATCCACGATGAAAACTGGATGTCAGCCTGGAAAACCCATTATCAGCCCATCCAGGTTGGGAAAAACCTGTTGATCTTGCCCGCCTGGAGGCAGCCTGATGAAGGTGAAACTCGGAATGTGGTGCGCATCAACCCGGCTATGGCTTTTGGCACCGGGGCACACCCCTCTACTCAGCTCTGTTTGCGCCTGATGGAAGTGCACCTGGAACCCGGAGAGCCGGTGATCGACCTGGGCTGCGGTTCGGGCATCCTCTCGATCGCTGCCCTTCTGATGGGCGCAACGCATGCTTTAGCGGTGGATATTGACGAAGAAGCGCTGGCATCCACCCGGGAAAACGCTGAGCTGAACCGAATAGACGCCGTCCGACTGGAGGTCGGTCAGGGCTCCGTGAATGAAATCCTTGCCGGGCATTTCTCGCTGCAGGAAGCGCCACTGGTGTTGGTCAATATCCTTGCGCCGGTCATCATCCGCCTGTTCGGGCAGGGGCTGCCCGCACTGGTCAGCCCGGATGGGGCGTTGCTGCTTTCGGGCATCCTCGCCGAGCAAGAGCTTGACTTGCTTGATGTGGCGACAAAAGCCGGCTTTTCGCTGATCGAGCGAATGATCGATGGCGATTGGGTAGGATTGATGATGCAAAAATCAACCGGTTAGCCGGAATCAATCGATGCCGATAGTCTGCCTCTTAAAAACCTCAAACAGGGTCGACCCTCTCTACCAGCCCGAATAAGCTGCACTTTAGCAAAGGACCGCCCTGGCAGCACATGGTATCATTGATGCCTGAAGGATTTTTTTTACACCATGTCTATGAATCAACCCGACAACCAACCTGCTTTTGAGAATATTCGCTGTTTACTGATTGACCTGGATGACACCCTCTATCCCTTCGAAACCGGCGCCTGGACCCTGGTCGGCGAGCAGATCGATCGGTTCCTGGTAGAAGTGATGGGCTTTCCGCAGCAGGAGGTCAGGGCACTGAGGGCGCGCCTGTTCAACCAGTACGGTACCACCCTGCGGGGATTGCAGGTGGAAAATGAAGTCGATATGGATTTCTACCTGGATTATGTGCACGACGTCCCCATCGCTGACCTGCTTTCACCGGATCCTGAGCTTGACCGATTCTTGCACTCCCTGCCTCAGCGCAAGGTGATCTTCACCAATGCCAACACAAACCATGCTCTACGTGTCCTGCAGGCATTGGGTGTGCAGGAGCATTTTGAACGCATCATCGATATTTACGATATTTACCCCCACTGCAAGCCGGAAGTCGAAGCCTTCCATAAAGCGCTGGAAATTGTTGCAGAGCAACCTCAGCACTGTTTGATGGTCGACGATAACCCCAATAACCTGGCGACCGCCCATTCCCTCGGCATAAAAACCGTCAGCGTTGGAAGGCACCAGCATGACGGAAGTCCCCACATCCGCGACATCAAAGGTCTGGCGCGGCTGTTAACTCGTAGCGGATAGTTGATAGCAGGCCTCGGATACCTGATACCTAATCACCTAATTCCTGATTCCAAATTCCTGTTTCCAATTCACTATCATCGTCCCCGAGCGAAGCGGATGGGATCACGATCCCCCATTTACTCATTCTTCAATGCCTGTACCGGCACCAGGCTGGCAGCCTGGACAGCCGGGTAGACGCCTGAAATCAAGCCAATTAGCGTTGAAAATAGAAGTGCAAACAAAATCAGCCAGAGCGGCGTGGTGGCTAATATCCCTGTAGAACTGCCGCCCATCATCCCGGAATCTTGCCCTGCCATATAGACGCTTCCGAAAATGTTGATCAACTCTCCCAGCAACAAGCCCAACAACACACCCCCAATCCCGCCAATAAACCCAATACTCGCCGATTCGCCTAAAAAGATGCTGAGCACGTCCTGGTTGGTCGCGCCAATCGCTTTCATCAACCCAATTTCGCGGGTACGTTCTAGAATCGCCATGGTCATGGTATTGGCAATGCCAATCGCTGCCACCAGCAGGGCAATCCCGCCCACACCGCCAAAGATAATCTGCAGCACAACAAAATAGTTGTTGACGCCTTCAATAAATTTCTGTGGGGTATAAGCCATGAACCCCATATCATTGATCTGGCTGGCGATGTTCAACACATTTTGGCGATCATCTGCGACGACAATAGCTGTGTCGAAGCCATCTTTTTTCGGGTCAAACCGCCGCCCATTAACCCAGGCATTGATATCCAGCACATCGTTCAGGGACATATACACCGAATAATCCGATTCGCTCCGGGTTGAGCGGATAATACCGGCAACTTTGAATTTCAAAGCTTTCTTGGTTTCAAAATAATTCCCCGAATCGTCTTCGCTCCATTTCGTCAGCTCGAGGGTTACCACCTGGTCTTGCAAGTCAGGCACAAGAGGCGGTTCATCCACGGTTTGACTCGCAGGGTCATAAAAGCTTTTCAGCACTTCTTCACCCATGATCACCGTTCCCCGGGACAGTTCAAAGGTACCTGAAGCCATCTCCATCCCGAGGATTGAAAGGTCATCGATGCCAATGCCAATGATATTCACCCAGGATTCCAGCTTGCCGGTTTTCATTATGGTCATAGCATAAACTCCAACACGTGGAATCGCTGCCTTTACAGAGGGAAGCGCGCGAATGTCTTCAATAACAGCCTGGGTGATCGGTGGCGGTTCAGTGTGCTCGCCCGTCCTTGTCACTTCCTGGCTATATTGAGACCCCCAATCCGGGTAAACACTGATCTGCGACATTTCAGCAATATTGCCGAACTGTGCATTGGCGTTTTGCTTCAAACCCTGTGCCAGGGAGACCAACACCACAACCGCCGCCGTACCGATCACCACGCCGATAGCCGTCAGCATGACGCGCCCTTTACGCCGGTTGAGGTTAAGCAAAATCAAACTGATGAGTTCACGCAGTTTCATTGCGAGTTTCCATCAGGGCAGGTTGCTGGGCGTCATTGCATCTTCAAAAAACACAGGCTCGGTCCTGACGCCGCTATCCAGTCCGAGCAGACCTTTGAGCACACGGAGTAATTTTTGCCAGAAGGTTTCCTCTACCGCTTGGGGTTCCCAATCTTCAAAACCATCCTGCGGTGAGAAAGGATCACCGCCTGGATAAAAATCACCACCATCCATCTCCACCACATCAATCAAAAGCGTGGTTTCGAAAGTGCGTAGCTGGTTAAAATCATCCGTAAAATTGACGCTGACCAGGATTTCCATCGGACCAACCTGGAAGGGTGTGATCATGGTGTCCAGGGTGAAGTAGAAGCCCGGTTCAATCACACCAACCAGTGCCGTGTTGTTCTCAAGCAGAGCATCGTCGGCAGCAACCAGCATATTCCCCAAAACAACGGATTGCTTGCTAAGATTAACCACCTGCAAAGGCAAGACATTGGGCTGATTGACAAAAATCGGACCTGGCTCCATAGAAAAGTCTACTTGCAAAGAAGGCAGGCGATAAACCAGCAGGGTGATCACCTGGTTGTCGACGACTTTTTGCTCGTCCTCGGTCTGGTAAACGAAGGAGTAATTAATCGAGTGCGCGCCGGGAGTTGTATTAACGTTGACGATGATGCGCTGGGTTGTTTTGATGGTTTTCCCGGGAAGGATATCCCCGATAAACGTGATGTTGGAGGAATCAAGCGGTGCAAAATGGGAAAAATCTCCCGCGCTGGCAGAGATGCCTGGCTGGGGTGTGCCTTCCATATTGGTCTCCACGCTGCCACCGCCCATAACCATTGAGACGGATTTAGCGGGAGCATTCCCCAGGTTCTTCAGGTTGAGGCTCAGCTCAAAAATCGTGCCGGGTTGCAGGATAGCTTCATCGGTAGAAAAGGATTGAATCACCAACTGCGGATGCAACATCGGCGCTGGGGTAGGTGTTGGCGTGGGGGTCGGAACAACATAAGGTGGGATCCTGAGATCAATCGCCAGGATAAAACTATCGCTGTAGAGATTGCCATCGTAATCGGAATAGTTGATGTTCACGGTTGTGTTGGCAATACTCGCACCCCATAAATCCGGGCTGACCGTAAAGGTTTGTGTGATATTTTTCTTTTCGCCTTTGATCAACTGGTAGATCGTTTGGAAGCCGCCGGTATCGCGCGGGATCAGGTCACCGGGAATGAACTCAATCATCAGGTTGGTAGAGGTTATTTGCCCGAGGTTCAGAAAGCCAATCGTTATGGAGAAGGTTTCGCCGCGTGCAGGGGTGATGTCAGTCGAGTACGAATCAATGGCAATCACCGGGCGCTCAGATGGAGACTGCGCGTTTGCAGGCATCCTCACCTGGGATAATAAAACGATCACAAGGAAAAACAATAACAGGGATTTCTTTTTCATGTTGTGTTCCTTAACGAGATTGTGTATTCTCCTGGGCAACCTGGTTGTAAACCGATGCTTCTACAATTTTACCGTCCAGCAAATGGATAATGTGAGAAGCAAACTGCGTCATACGCGGGTCGTGGGTAACCATCAGAACCGTCCGCCCGGATTGATTGAGCGATGCCAAAATTTCCATGATGCTGAACCCGATCGTCGTGTCGAGATTGCCGGTGGGTTCATCAGCCAGGATGAGTGAGGGGTTGTTGACCAGAGCTCGGGCGATGGCGACACGTTGCTGCTCGCCGCCAGAGAGCTCTGCAGGTTTGTGGGTGGCACGGTCTGCAATCCCGACCTGCTCTAAATAAAACATTGCCGTTTCATTGCGTTTTTTACGGGGAATGTTCATAAAACGCATGGGAAAACTGACATTTTCTACCGCATTGAAGGATTGAATCAGGTTGAAGGATTGAAAAACAAAACCAACAGTCTGGCGCCTGAAAACAGCCAGGTCGTTTTCATCGAGCTGTGACAGCCTGCTGCCATTCAAGTAGATTTCGCCACTCGTCGGCCTGTCCAGTCCACCAAGCAGGTGCAGCAAAGTGCTTTTCCCAGAACCAGAAGGTCCCATCACCACCGACAGGGATTTTTCAGGCAGATTCAGGTCAACGCCGTTGAGTGCCTTAACGGTACCCGAGCCCATTCGGTAGTGCTTGGTGAGGTTGGTGGTATTAATATAATCCATCATGACGCTATATTAAAAATAGATGAATGGCCTCACAGCACCCAGTCCACCCAGTTGTGTGCGAACAATGCCGGGGATTAGCGCCAGGACGATAAAAATCAATAGGGCGATCAGCGCGGTCGATATTGCTTTGCTTGTTTTGAGGTCGCTGATGATTGGACTCCCCACAAGGAGTAAGATGACGAACCAGATGCCGTACAGGTCCACCAGCTCCAGAACCAATCCAAGGTAAACTCGCCAGCCGCCAGCCTGCTGACTGATTAACCCGGAGAGCCCGGGATAGTTGATCACTTGCCGGGTAGAAAGCAGCGCAACGCTCTGCACCAGGCTGCGCAGTGCAAAGGGCACCGCGGCCCAGGCGACAAAATTGAGGTAGGCTTCACGGCTTTGCCGGGAGCCCTTAAGCGTCATCAGCAAGTGCAAAATGCTGCTGAGCAGGAACCAACCCAACCATAGTCCGGCTAAGCTGCCAATCATTGGGAAGATAACTGTGAACAGGGGCCCTTGCATGGCGATTTGTCCTTCCGCAAATTGGTTTTGTTGTTCAGGCGTCCAGTACAAAAAATCGTCCGGGGGCTGTTCAAGGTTCATGAGGGTGTGCTGCAACCTGGCTGGGCCGCCAGCCAGCGCTGCAAGGATAATCAAGGCTGTCAGCAACAGCATCGGAATTCGCCAGGCATTCACTTCGATATTGGCTAAGTCATTAAAAACACGCCGAGGAGCATAAAAAATTTCCAATAAATAACGCCAATGTCTTTTTGGTGATTCAATCTGTACGTGTGCGGGCTTGTTCTCATCTGCCATTTTTGATCTCCGTATGAGTCGGGTAGACTTTAATATAGACGGAATTTGTACTGCTTGTGTTCCACAGTATTATAGCTGATTGTAAGGAGAAGTAGGAAAAACAGAGTATAGAAGAAAGGTGACAGGCGGTAGTCATAGAGAGAGTTGGTGAAACATGGCTGGCAAAAAACTTCAACCTCCTCCCCTTGATCACGCACATTAACCTCACCTCGGCGTGGACACAGCCTTAATCTCAACAGAAGAATTCACAAACCTCATGCATTCCTACCAATTGTTAACATTTATGTGGTAATCTTCAAGGAATAATTAAATAGAACATCAATCCATGGTGAGCCGATGGATTTGAAGGAGATTTGCATGGAATCGAAAAGCCTCCGCACCTGTTTATTGACAGTCCTCGCATTGGTTTTTTTGGTATTTGTCTTCGGACTGGGTTTTGGCGCTGGTTATGTCACCCCCCGACTGCTGGGGAGAACGCCTTCCGTTACGGGGCCGGTCACCTGCCCGCCCTGTCCTGAGACGGTCATCACGCCGGGCGAAGATGGTGAAACCGTTGTTGTCACGCCAATTGAGTGCCCCAAATGCCCTGAAATCCCCTATGTGGATGCCGAGGGCGATACTCCCGAGGAATTGCAAGGTTTATTTAACCCCTTCTGGGAGACCTGGGATATTGTCCACGAACTGTATGTTGATCAACCCGTAGACCAATTGGCGCTGATGCGCGGCGCCATCATCGGCATGCTGGATGCCCTGGGTGACAAGCATACCTCTTATATGACGCCCGATGAGTTTAAACAGGCCAATGAAAACCTGGAAGGTGAATATGAGGGTATTGGCGCCTGGGTCGATACCTCCGGAGACTATATCGAGATCATCAGCCCCATGCGCGGTTCCCCGGCTGCTGAAGCGGGCTTGCAACCCAAAGACCTCGTCATCGCTATTGACGGCGAGGATATGACCGGCATTCCAGGCGACCTGGCGCTCAAGCGCATCCTTGGCCCTGCCGGAACCCAAGTAACCCTCACCATCCGTCGCGGCGACGAGACCTTCGATGTCGTCATTACGCGTGCGAATATCATCGTCCCCACCGTGGAATCTGAAATGCTGGAAGACAACATCGCCTATATTCAATTATCGAACTACGGCGATAAAACCACCCAACAACTGCGAGATGCTTTAAAGAGCCTGCAGTCACAGAAGCCGGAAGGTTTGATCCTCGACCTGCGCGGCAATGGCGGCGGTTACCTCAACACCGCTATCCAGGTGGTTTCAGAATTCATCGCTGACGGTGTGGTCATGTTCGAGCAATATGGCGATGGCGAAACCTTCACATACCAGGCAATACCGGGTGGGTTAGCCACCAAAATTCCGCTTGTGGTGCTGGTTGATGGGGGTACTGCTTCCGCTGCGGAGATCACCGCCGGTGCCATCCAGGACCACAACCGGGCGCCGCTGGTGGGCGACGTAACGTATGGCAAGGGTTCTGTTCAAAGCTGGATTACGCTGAAAAACGATGCGGGCGGTGTGCGTGTCACAATTGCCCGCTGGCTCACACCTAACGGGCGCCAGATCAGCGAAATCGGCCTGGAACCTGAATATATCGTCGAATTAACCGTCGAAGATTACGAGGCTGGGCTCGATCCGCAATTGGATAAAGCCATCGAGGTCTTGAAAGAATTGATAAAATAAGCGAATGAAGCAAGGCAAATCATGATGAATCCGATGTTTAACATCAACTACCTGGTTTACATGCTCCCGGCGCTCTTGCTGGGGTTGATAGCCCAGGTTTATGTCCAAAGCCGGTACAACAAGTGGAGCAAGGTGCAAAACCGATCCGGCATGTCCGGCGCCCAGGTTGCACAACGCCTGATAGAACGACAGGGTATGCACAACCTCCAGCTCAAAGGTATCGCCGGTCAGCTAACCGATCATTACGACCCACGCAATAAAACCCTGGCCCTCTCGCAGGGCGTTGCCCAAACCTCAAGTGTGGCAGCGATGGCGATTGCCGCCCACGAGTTGGGTCATGCCCAACAGGATAAGGATAACTATCTGCCCATGCGCCTGCGTTCAGCCCTAGTGCCCATGGTGAATATCGGCACCAACCTGGGTTGGATTTTGATCATGCTCGGGCTGATCATCCAGATCAGCGGGTTAGCCTGGCTGGGAGTAATTGCCTTTTCTGCTGGCGCGATCTTTTCTGTAGCGACTCTGCCCGTGGAACTGAACGCTTCTCGTCGGGCACGCGTTATGCTTAAATCCAGCGGCTTGATCATGACACAGGCAGAGGATCAGGGCGTGAAACAGGTGCTGAATGCTGCGGCACTGACCTATGTGGCTGCCATCGCCACCTCTCTGATGCAATTGCTGTACTTCGTCTCCCTGGTCGGCGGCAGAAGTCGGCGACGGTGATGATCGAGAGTCAGGATCCAGCGTTTTGTGATTGGAAATTAGGAATTAGGATATTGGTATTAGATGTGCCGTCCTGAAATATGTTTACGGGTAGCGAATAAAACTGAAAGGGATTTCAGGATGAAGAACAGATGTAAATGGATTCAACATGCAAAATAATCGTAAATTTCAGTTAATACACATTTTTTTAATGAGTATCCTCATCCTTACGGGTTGCCATTTTCCACAAACGCCCTTGGAAACCATACCGGCTGCCTCCGCAACCCTGACCGCCACACCGCCAGACCCCACACACACCGCTGAAGTCCCGCCGCCCACCCTTACCCCGACGGTCACAGCATCCCCTTCACCAACACCACCCCCGCCCACAGCAACGCCGACCCCTGTTTTGGTATATCACGAGCCTGGCGAGGTCGTTGCGCCGATTTTGCTTTACCATCACATTGACGGGGATGATTACGATAACCGTTACCAGGTAGCGGTTCCTGATTTTCGCGCCCAAATGCAATGGCTTTACGATCACGGCTATACCGCCATCACGATCTCTACCCTGGTTGACGTGCTGCTGGAGGGCGGTGAACTGCCAGAAAAACCAATCGTGCTCACCTTTGATGACGGTCATTTAAGTGTGTATGAGAAAGCCTTTCCCATCATGGAGGAATACGGCTTTCCGGGCGTGTTTTACATCGTCGCCAACCGCATCAATGGCTCTCCGGATTTCGTTGATGTGGAACAAATCAAAACCATGCTGGATGCCGGCTGGGAGGTCGGAAGCCACGGCTACTCTCACCTGGATGTCACCCAAAATCATTACGCCGCAGAATACGAAATTGCCCAATCAAAGTATGACCTGCAAGCTGCCCTGGAGGCACCGGTCAACACTTTTGCCTATCCCTACGGGTTGATCGATCCATATACCGCCACAATGGTCAGCAACGCTGCTTACAAGGCAGGCATGGGTTTGGGAGTGTCCATTACCCACACCTGGGGGAATTTGTTTTATCTTAATCGAATCGAAATCTATGGCAGCGATTCGTTGGAGGAATTCGCAGCCAGGTTCGCCCAGAACCCATAATCCTGAAATCCGTCGTCAAATGTGCGCATAATTCAATCAGATTGATTGAAAACGACATCCCCCAATGCTTTTCATTCCGGGGTCGATGTTTTTCGAGCAGCTAAACGGTATCGGTCAGGGTTTATAAATTGCGAATTCTGAAAACCCAACCATGATTTCCCTTTGATCCCAGGTGCCGACGAAGAGTCCGGCCTGACCAGGCCAATAGATATCGCTATCGACATCAACCAGCAGGGTGCTGTTGACCGCCAGGGCAAACCCATCATATCCGCAATAAGCAGACAGGGTGTTAATTCCACCGGTAGGAATAGCACTCGAAGGGGTCCAATCGACTACCGAGACCGGCTTATCATCCACCAGCGCCCAGATTGTGTAATAACCATCTTCGCTGATTTCAAGGACGGTAAAGTTCCCTTTATCCACATAGCCGCAGACGAAGCCAAAATCACCGTCCCCTGCCGCCAGCAAAACCTCATAATCAACCGCCATGATGATATTTGAATACGAATCTGGCAAGATGGAATAAATATAGGTGCTCTCGTCGATCACTTTGATCACCAACTGCCTGTCCAAAATATCCGCCCAGCCCTCGTTATAATCTTCAAGCAGCCACTTGTTGCGATTATCTTCGAATGTGTCGTACAGCAACACATCACCTTCATAATCGTAATCATCAACATACTCTTCTGACGGGGGCTCCTCAATAATTGCCACCTGGCCAGCCAGGGCAGCATCGATTAAGGGAAGCGCCAGGTTGATTGGGCGCAGCGCGTTAATAAATCCACCGGTGGGCACACAGTTATCAAATTCATCAATGACGCCGTCCCGGTTCGTATCCGCCAGGGCGCGGCAATCTACAACCTGCCCCTCCAAATCACCCGAGCCGACCTGCGTGGGCACACCGATGATCTCGCCCTGGGGGGTAGCTGCCAGGCCACCGCTGTTGCCGCCAGCGATGGTTGCCGAGGTTTTGATGTAAGCACGGTTGCCGTAAGGAGCTTCTGCTGTAAAACCGCTCACCTCTCCACGCGTCAGCGTGATGGTCTCACCGCCAATGCCCGGATAACCAATGATAACGAGGGGATCACCCAGTTTAAGCGTTTCAGCCCGTCCAATTTTCACCGGTTCGATCCCCAGCGCGCTGAAATTCGGTGGGTTTCCATTCAGGTCCGACCTGATTTTAATCACCGCCAGATCCAGGTTATAGTCCGCTTGCAGCACATCCGCATAGAACATCTCTTTAGGCGGTTGATCCGGTTCTTCGGTGATCGAGATCACCAGGTCAACCACAGTGTAAAACCGATCCGAAAGTACCACATGTGCATTGGTCAGGATCAGTCCATCCTCAGAAATAATCGTGCCAGACCCCGTCCAGCCATCAATCACATCACCATAGAACTCGACAAGAGCGGTAATCTGCACAACCGCCTGAAAGGGGATCACGTCGCCCATCACCGCTGACGCCGTTGCGGTCGGTTCTACAACCACATCGCTTTGATCGGCAGCGATGACCACACTGACAGGGACCGTAATCGAATCTGAAGTTGTTTTCACACTCACCGGGTCTTTAATTTCACCAGGACTGACCGCCTGAAAATGAAAGGTCACCGTTTCTCGTCCATTGGGAGCAATCATCATGTCGTATGCGAATTTATTCTGCAATCCAGAACCCGCAGGATCGACGCCGAGCACGGTTGCTCTTTCGGTCATTGAATTGGGCAGAAGGATTTCGGTCACCGTCACATTTCGGTTGCCGGTGTTCGAAAGCACAACTTCAACGGTAAAAGCCTCTCCAATGCTGACCGGACCCGACGGTGCAGCAATTTCGACGGTCAACCCACCTTCTGTTTGTCCGTTAAACATCGACCCCAGACATCCCAAACCGGCGATCATAACAAAAGATAATAAGCCCAGGATGAGCCATTTATTCAGGGCGCGCCTTTGAGTCCAGCCATGTTGTATTTTTTCAGGAATGTGATCTTCAGTTTTGTAATCAGCCATCATCATCCTCGTTCTTTGATAGGAAACCAGTAATAAGTTCATGAATTATAAGCCCTGTCAAACGGTTAATAAACCACCTGTTTTTCCTGTCGATCAATCAAACGACATTGATTGATTTATCGGCCTCTGTTTTTGTTCAGCCCAGCTTGCATGATTCGGCAACGATCATGCCACAGGCGCTCATAATCCTCGGCGTCCAAAAGCCTGCCCGCCAGATCAGCGATGGAATAAACCCCCTCGGCATGGCACCAGCCCACACAAATGCGGTAAGCCTCCCAATCCAGTTCATCCGGATCGGGATAAGCCGGTATGGCGTCAAACCCCGCCAGATAAGCTGCAAAAGCTCGGGTGTGCCCATCGGTCATCACCAACAGACCGTCCAAGTCCTTGTAGGGTATTGAATCAATACTTTGCAGGCAATGCGGATTAAGTTCGGCTTGAACCCGCGCAAGTTTTTCGCGGCTGATATACAGCTGTGAGGGCTGTAAATCGCACAACCTGATCAGGCGTACCTCTGACTGGTTAGCCATCGGGTCAATACCCTTTCCAGCGCAATTGATAAGTGCCAGCGCAAATCGAAATCTGCTCGTAATGAACGGAAAATCCAGCCTGGTTGAGCATGCCTGCCAGGGGCTCGGCGCACCAGTAATATTCATCCTCATCCCAAGAATCAAAAAACTTTTTCCGCACAAAATGGTAATCAGCCTGGTGCTGAAAAGAAATATCCCCGATGATCATTGCCCCGTCTGCTTTCAAGCTATTTTTTGCCAGCTTGGTCAAAATTTTTATTTTCAGGGGGTCAGGAAACTCATGCAGGGTATAGGCTGACAGGATGCACTCAAAGCGCTGCTCAATTTTTGCCAGCCAATCCTCACCAACCAGATCAGCCTGAATAAGGTGTGCAGCGGGCAGCGCCAGGCGAGCTTTTTCCAACATCGCTGCAGAAAAATCCAGGCCCCAGATTTGGTCAACAGGAATGGGCAACCGCCGTGCTAAATTGCCCGTACCAACTCCCACATCGAGGACCCGGTGACCGGGTTGGAGCTCTGCGGCTGTGAGCATGCTTTGCAAAACAGCATCATAACCGAAAAACGGGAATGCTTCCTTTCCTTCCAGGTCTTCGTCATAGGTGGACGCCCAACGATCAAACAGGTTTTGGCGCTTGTTTGTTTGTGACAATTTAATGACCTCTGCAATCGGCAAGTTCTTTACGTCATTTTATCATTTTTCGAATACGACCATCAAACGCAACCCGGGCAACAACTATGGATGAAGTCCTCAATTCGGACCATCATTTTGCATTTTTTTAAGAATAATACTATGGATCGCCAGAGATCTCACACCACCCGAGCATGAGCCGGTTAATAGTACTGGGCGGAAAATAATTCGTCCTTATGATAAAATTAACCAGGAACCCAGGTCAGCTCGGGTTCCATTAAATCGTTTCATTGTAAGGAGATCGTTATGAAACAAAAAAGTATGATCTTTGGTGGCATTCTGCTGGTCCTAATAGGCGCATTTCTGCTCAGCCGGGAAATCTGGCCAGGATTATTTCAATTCTGGGATTGGCCGTTTTTTATCATCGGCCTGGGCGGTGTTTTCATCCTCTGGGCAATTGTCAACAAAACTGGCGGACTGGCTGTCCCCGGAGCAATCCTGGCAGGCATCGGTGGCATCCTTTATTACCAGAGCCTGACCAAGGATTGGGCTTCCTGGTCGTATATCTGGGGATTGATCCCAGGCTTTGTAGGTATCGGGGTGATCCTCAGCGGGATCATCGATGGCAATTATAAAGAAGCCTTTACCGGAGGGCTTACCCTCCTGTTGATCAGCGGTGTATTATTTTTTGCCTTTGGAGAGTTCTTCGGGCTGTATGCAGAGATAACCCGTTACTGGCCGATATTGTTGATCCTTCTGGGTGTGATTGCCCTGGTACGCGCCGTCTTCTCCAAAAAGAAAATGCGTACCTGAACCCATTGCCAACACATTGGCAATTTCTGTAAAATGACCTGCACATCAACGTTCACAGGGCTGAATGTTCATTACATCCAGCCCTGTTGTGATGCAGTCAGAATTGAGATTATCTAATCCACCCGTTCCCAGGCTTCCTTCACTTTCTGATAAGTAACCTCCAGGGATTCTGGAACCACCCGCGTACCACTCAGGATGGAGATAAAGCTCGTGTCGCCCCCCCAGCGTGGGACGATGTGCATATGCAGGTGATCGGCAATGCCTGCCCCAGCCACGCTGCCCAGGTTCATCCCCACATTAAAACCTTCCGGCTTATACACGTCACTCAATACCCGTACCGCCTTTGCGACCAGTTCCATCAGCTCACAGCGCGCCTCTGAGGTGAGATCATCCAGCTTGCTAACATGCAGAAAAGGGACGCACATCATATGTCCGCTGGTATACGGGTAGCGGTTCAAAATCATAAAAAGATTTTCGCCACGATGAAAGACCAGGTTTTCCTGTCCATCCTCTCTTTCAGCTGCCAGGCAAAAGGCACAAGCCCGCTCAGCAGCGTCTCCTTGAATATATTTCATCCGCCACGGTGTCCATATATGGTTCATTGAGTCTCATCCTTTCGCTGCGTTCATAATTGTATCCGAATTAAACCGGGTAAGGAACATTCCGCTCTGGGGGTCTTTTCCTGCCAAAAGTGGGTTAGCAAGCGAAGAAGGAGGACATCAAAGGCAGATGTTGCAAATAAGAAAATTTCATCTCCGCAGATCAAGAATTGACAGGGATTAATAGAACAAGATTTGCCCATTTTCTTATTTTTTACGCCTTGACCTGCTTGTGGATTAATCTCAACCCCCTCGCCAGGGGTATGATTATTGGATATACTTAACCCATTTTCAAGTGATAGCGATACCATGGAACAATACAGCCTTTTTCAACCACAAAACATCCTCAGCGTCAGTCAGCTAACCGGGTACCTGCGCCAGTTAATTGAGGACGATGACCTGATGCAAGATCTGTGGGTTGAAGGTGAGATTTCCAATTTTTCCCGACCCTCTTCAGGTCACCTGTACTTTACCCTTAAAGACAGCCAGTCCGCCATCCGCTGCGTGATGTGGCGCAATTCAGCAGCACGCTTAACCTTTGAACCTCGCGAGGGATTGGCCGTCGAAGCCCACGGTGGAATGGGCGTCTACGAGACCTCCGGTCAGGTGCAGCTCTACGTCGACACCATACGCCCTGCCGGTGAAGGTTTGCTCTTCCAGGAGTTTCTGCGCCTGAAAGCCAAATTGGAGGCTGAAGGCCTGTTTGACCCGTCCACAAAACAACCCATCCCAACCCTGCCCAAGGTGATTGGCATCGTCACTTCACCAACGGGCGCTGCCCTGCAGGACATGCTCAACACCCTGCGGCGCAGGTTTCCGGTCGTTGAAGTGGTCATCGCACCGGCGTCGATGCAAGGGGTTGCAGCCCCGGGTGAGATCGTGGCCGCCCTGGAGCTGCTTAACCGCCAGGTCAAACCGGATGTGATTCTCGTCGGGCGTGGCGGCGGTTCGATTGAAGACCTGTGGGCTTTCAACGATCAGGCTGTAGCACGCGCCGTGGCTGCTTCGGAAGCACCGGTCATCTCAGGCGTCGGGCACGAAACCGACTTTACCCTGACCGATTTCGCCGCAGACCTGCGCGCACCCACGCCCACCGCCGCAGCCGAAGTCGCCACCCCGGATCGCGTTGATTTACTGGGAGCCATTACAGAGCTATCTAACCGACATACCGCTTACCTGAATTCGCGCCTTTCCAGCCTGCGCTGGTCGCTCGGACAAGCACACAATACCCTGGCGCGCATTTCTCCCCGCTATGCAATCAATACCTATCGCCAACGCCTGGACGAAATCAGCCTGCGCCTGGAACGTGCCGCCCGGGTCGCCCTGGAAAGAAAGACCTTACATTTAGCTCACCTGGAGCAATCTCTGCGCAGCTTGAACCCCCGCGCGGTGCTCAACCGCGGATATGCCATCGTCACCCGAACCAGCGACGGCGCCCTGGTCAAACGGTTTGACCAGGTGAAGCCGCAGGATGACATCCGCATCCAGGTCAGCCAGGGGACGATGGATGCCCGTATTTTAAAAACCCACCAGGAGAATAAACATGACCGATAACCCATCTGAAGATATCCAGGCAATGGATTTTGAAACCGCCTTTAATGCCCTGCAGGAAAATGTGAGCAAACTTGAAGGGGAAGACCTACCCCTCGAACAAGCCCTGGCTTTGTTTGAGTGCGGACAGGCTCTGGTCAAACGCTGCGCTGCTTTGTTGGAAGAAGCCGAGCTTAAAGTCCGCACCTTAACTGTGGATTCTGAAGAAGCCACAGAAGCATAACACCATGCCACTATCCGGTCTGCTTCACAACCCGGTCTTCATTGCCACCCTGGTGACTTCATTTGTGGCCCAGGTTCTCAAACTGCCCCTCAGCTACCTGCAAACCCGGGAATGGAATTTTTCGCTGCTGTTCAGCACCGGCGGAATGCCCAGCTCGCACTCTGCCGTGGTTACTGCCGCGGCTGCGGGTGTGGGCTATTATACCGGCTTCAATACGCCCCTGTTCGGCCTGGCTTTTGCCATCGCTGTTGTGGTGATCTACGATGCCACCAATATCCGCCGCCAGGCCGGCTTCCATGCCCAGCAGATCAATCGCATTATTAAAGAAATGTTCGGTGGTGAAAAAGCACCGGTGGAGGAGTTCAAAGAATTGCGCGAAGTGCTGGGACACTCACCTATCGAAGCCCTGGGCGGTGTGATCCTGGGAATACTGGTCAACCTGGTATTCTGGCAGCTCTGGCCTTGATTTTATATTTCAGTCAATGGTAAGTGGAAAAATGGGGGTTTGGGATTAGATATTCGCAATCAGGAGATTGGGATCCGGAAAAGCAATGCCCTACCAAGCGCCTGGAGCGCAGCGACAAAGCGAAAGAAGTGTAGCGAAAGGGGTTGAGATACAGCAAGTAAAAAATAATCTTGTGCTAAAGAAAAGACCCGCCGATTTTCTGAAGCGGGCGGGTTAGCTCTGAACTGTCGCAGTCCGTGTTCAACATTGGCAAATTTGTAGTAAAATTCCCTCTTTATATGAACCATAACCCTTAATCAACAACTGGCGCATCCATATCAAACGATGAAAAAACAATCAACCCTCGTCATTATCGGTCTTTTTCTTGTAACTTTACTGTTTTTGCTTTCAGCCTGCAACGCACCGGAGGATCTAACAATCGCAAAAACCACCCCGGTAATCGATCCGCCCGATCCTGACCCCGTCAGCCCAACGCTGTCTCCATCGCTTACAGCAACAGAATTACCAACCCTGACGAGCACACCCTTGCCTACGGCTGAAAAGTCATCAACTGCAACTGCGACTGCGACCACAACTCCAACCGCCACACCGACAAAATTCTCAGGCTTCGAGAATGCACGGGTGTACAAAGCCTATGCAGGTTTTGAGGGAACTGTGTTTTATTTCATCGTAGTCGGAGTGGAATCACCTTATTTCGGAACCGTCGATGGTCATGATCTGACCTGCGAGCCTGATCCCAACAAGGTTAACCTGCTGGTGTGCAACACAAATGCGAACTTATTTGGCACCAGCCTCAAAGCGTTTGAGTTTTTCGCAGATGAAGCGCATACCTACCAGGTTTATGCGGGGTCCTTTGTCACCGGTCTTGACATCATTCCACTCACCCCAACCCCTGTGGGGTTCATCTGGCCAAGGGCAGATTATTTGCCTGCAGATATCACCTGGGGCTACAATCCTCCCGACTGCCCCGTCAGGGGGATTAATTTATCATGCGAAATCGAATACCGCCGCTACGAAGACAACTCCTGCCTGGTTGGGATGAGCTGTTATGACTCGTGTGGCTTCTATTATTCGGTTGATACGATCAAAGACAAATCCGGAGAGTGGGAATCCTCCGGTCCCTGCTGGTAAAAAATTGCCTTTCATTGTGGTGGATTGGGAATTGTTGGTTGGTATATTTACCACTATTAATTAATTGGCGAAATTGAAAGATTTAACAAACTTATTACGGCTTTTAAAGTTTTCTGCCAAACTGTAATCTAGAGGCTGGGTTGACATTAATCAGATTGTTAAAATTCTGGTTTTAAAGTAAAATATTTAATCATTTTTATTGGTACTTCAGGAGTCAAAAAATGAAATCGAGTCGATTATGGATAATTGTGCTGATTATTCTCAGCAGCATGATGCTTGCCTGCCGTTATTCAATTAACTACCAATTTTTCGAGAAAAAATGTCCCAATGAAGTTACATATATTCAAAATGAATACATTAAAGCAACAACTGTGGACCGGCTTGAGAATGGTTGGTCTATAGGATTAGTCCATGTCTTTTACGGAAAATATGTCGATGAGGCTGGTAATGAACGCTTTGGACGCAACGCACATATCTCCGTGAGGAATGACATTACAGGGGAAAGTGACTCGCTTGTCGTACATAAATGTGAAATCTTCTACACCGGTGATACGGGTTACCAGGTAATAGGTCTAAAAATAAACACCTCATTCAAAAGTATGCCCGGTTCAAGCAATGGCTATATCTTGCTCGGTCAACTCCCCTGAGAGAATGTGATCCTCTTTAAACTCAAATCCTCTAAAGTTTTTGTATTAAAGACGATTTTCACAATTTTCCACCACAAACTTGCAAAGAGGCCTTCTTGGCAAAATCACCAGCAATTAAAATATAACTGCCAACTTCTCCTGCCGCAGGGGCTGGTCAATCTTTCCGATATTAGCCACAAAGCATAGCAAAAACAGGATACATTAAAACGCTAACCCAGGTGCTCTTCCAGGAAGTGTTTTAAAACAATGGCATTATTATGTTCAGTATCATGTGTGCTATAAAGCAAGGTCACGTCTGCATTTTTGGCTGCTTTCAATATTGGCTCCCACCCCGCTGGGTTGCCCTGTAACTCAGCCCGATAGCGTTCTTCGAATTGCGGCCACTTTTCCGGATCATGCCCAAACCATTTACGCAGTTCAGTGCTGGGTGCCACATCTTTCAACCAGGCATCCATTTTTAGAGATTCTTTTTTCATCCCGCGCGGCCACAAACGTTCAACCAGAAAGCGCACCCCATCACTTTCGTCAGCCTCTTCATAAACACGTTTTAATTTGATCATCTTTCCTCCTTCGAGGTAATCCTTAAAGATTTATCATCAATACCTTTCATCAACAGATGAAAATATATCAAACCGCCATAGTCTTTCCAGGGCTCCAAAACTTGATGAGCCCCATCGTGATCCAACTTTTCTGGCAAACCCAACCAGCGCTGTAAATTATTACGTCCACCCACATCATCACCCGGGAAAATGTGCGTTCGCCCAAGTCCTCGCAGAAGAAAATATTCCGCTGTCCAGCGTCCGACGCCTTTCAATTCACATAATCGTTCCACTGCACTGCGGTCATCCAGCAAACGAATCGTTTCCAAGTCGAGTTCACCATCAACAATTGATCGCGCAATTCCAGTAATATATCGGGCTTTCTGGTAACTGAACTTCATCCTGCGCAAATCTTCGATGTCGGCGTCTGCCAGGTCTTGAGGGCGCGGGAAGGCATGATAAGTCCCATCATTGTTTTGAAATTCAACACCGTAAGTTTTCACCATTTCGTTCAATATCCGGATTCCCATGGTCAATGTCAACTGCTGGCAGGCAATAGCATTCACCAGAGTCTCAAAATAGGTTGGGTAACGTGTTGGTTTGAAGCCGCGAAACCGATCAACGAGTGGTTTTAAATCGTCGTCCTGATCAGCCAGGCGGTAAAAATCATCCAGGCGCAAATTAATCCCCAGCACTCGCTCCACAGTTGTGGTAACCTGGCGTTCTATTTCGCTGCTCGCCTTGTGGCTGTGAATGGAAACATGGAGTTGCGGTGTGTCCACCTCGCCTAACATCCTCACCTCGATTTCAAACGGCGTTCCCGCATTGTCGATCAACACGCGCCGGTAGGTTTCGCCATCCCAGCGATCGACAATGTTATCCGGTCGCCGGCGCAGCGCCCAAACGGTGTGATCCAGTCTGAAGGGCGGAACAGGATTTAAGATTAATCGACGTTCTTCCATGAGTCAGCGGTCAACCTCCTGCCAAATTTATCGATCATCGGGCGCATGCCTCAACATCTTCATTTTTCCAGGGTATTCTTTTTCGCCACGGGATGGTTCGGCTGGTAAGATCCCGCCAGCGTGTGAAAACTGATCGCCAGCCGGTTCCAAGAATTGATAGCGATAACTGCCAAGGTTAAATCGACCAGCTCCTTCTCTGAGAAATGCTCCCTGGCTTGGGCATAGACCGCGTCGGGCACATGGTTCTGGTTGATTAATGTAACATGTTCTGCCCACTCAAGCGCAGCCCGTTCACGCGGTGTGTAAAACGGTGCTTCCCGCCAGGCACTCAGCCCATACAACCGTTGCTCACTTTCGCCCTGGCTGCGGGCGTCCTTTGTATGCATATCAATACAAAAGGCGCAGCCGTTGATCTGCGAGGCACGCAATTTGACCAGTTCCACCAGCTCGGGTTCAAGTCCGGACTGTTTGATGTAAGCTTCCAGCTTGCCTAAGATTTCAACGCCTTCGGGGGAGGTTTTGGGATAACTCAGCCGTGGTTTCATTTGACTTCACCATCTCCTTTCGAACGAAATTGATTATGAATTTCGTTCATAATTTTTCTTTTTATTTTCTTTCTTCTACACGCTTAATTTTGCTATATTAGACAGAATTTGTCAAATTAAGCAAGAAATAACACATTCTAAAAGCTATGGGATTTTGAGATTGGAACCCTTCGCGATGCTTTATTCACTGCGCATCAAAATCCACCCCACTATCCCCCCAGGGGGCTTTCACAATTGGGTTCCATTTAGTAAACTGAGCCAGGTTTTAAGCCACAAATCAATAATGATTGTTCAGTCATTCGATATTGGCTGATAACAAGGTTTATCTGTGGACTGTCTCACATGGTCTGCAGCCAGGTTTTATCTTATGGCAATTATTGAAGCCACCGATCTGGTGCACTCATACGAATACGAAGGGAGTCACAATCGCTCCATCGACGGGATTACCCTCCATATTGAACAGGGAGAGTGGCTCGTTATTCTGGGCAAAAACGGGAGCGGCAAAACCACCTTCGCCAAGCATATCAACGCCTTGCTGCCCGTCCAGGGTGGGGAACTGAGTGTTGCCGGGCTGGATGCGCGCGATCCAGCCAATATCTGGGAAATCCGCAGGCACTGCGGCATGGTGTTCCAGGATCCCAACAACCAGTTCGTTTCATCAGTGATCGAGGAAGATATCGCCTTTGGGCTGGAGAACTACGACACGCCCGAAGGTGAAATCCCCGCGCGGGTTGAACGTGCGCTGGCGATTGTGGGCATGGACGGCTTCGAAAAGAAGTCCCCGCACATGCTTTCCGGCGGTCAGAAACAGCGCATCGCGATCGCCGGCGTTCTGGCTATCGACCCGCAGATCATCCTGTTCGACGAAGCGACCAGCATGCTCGACCCGGAGGGTCGGCAGGAAGTTCTCTCCACCATCCACAAACTGCATGCAGAAGAAGGCAAGACGATCGTGATGATCACCCACCTTGTGGAAGAAGCAACACTGGCTGATCGCGTCGCTGTTTTCAGCCAGGGAAGGCTGATCGGCGCCGGCAGTCCAAGGGAAGTCCTCAGTGACCTGGATTTATTGCATAACGCCGGTTTAACCCCGCCCCTACCGGTCAAAGCCTATTATGACCTGCAAAAAGAGGGCGTGACGCTGCCGTGCTGCCCGCTAACCCATCATGAACTGGTTGAGGTTCTATGCCCATCGAAATAAAGCATGCCTCCTACACTTATTTCCCGGGCACCATCTTCGAGGCGCCGGCGCTCCAGGATTTAAGCCTGAAGATTGATGATGGCGACTATGTCGGGATCATGGGCAAAACCGGGTGCGGTAAATCCACACTGATCCAATTGATCGCGGGGTTAATGCAGCCTTTGGAAGGGCAAATCATCATCGACGGCAAGGACATCAACGCCCGCGATTACCCGCGAGAGGAACTGCGCCGAAAGGTGGGCATTGTCTTTCAATATCCCGAAGTGCAGTTATTTGAAACCAGCGTTGAAAAGGACGTCGCTTTTGGATTAAAACATTCGGGATTATCCAAAACTGAAATTGCCGAAAATGTCCGCTGGGCGATTGAAACCGTCGGCCTCGACTTTGAGGCGATCCGCGCCGAATCGCCGTTTAGCCTTTCCGGCGGTGAGAAGCGGCGGGTTGCCATTGCTGGGGTTCTGGCGGCAAAACCAAAAATCCTGATCTTTGATGAACCGATTGTTGGTCTTGATCCCCACGGCAGGGCAGCTTTTCTCGAGCTTACCGGGCATTTGAACGCAACCGGCGCGACGATCATCATGGTCTCGCACAATGCTGATGCCATCGCAGAAAACGCCCAGCGCGTGATCGTACTCGAAGACGGTCGCTTGCTCATCGACGCCCCCGCAAAGCACGCCTTCAGGGACGTTACATTACTCCAGGAAAAAGGCGTTGGCATCAGCCCGGCCAGGGAAATGGCGCACCTGCTATCCGCCTGCGGTCATCCCATCCCCCAAGACACCATCCGCTATCAGGAACTGCTGCCCTTCTTAATCAACCTTGGCAAGGGGGCCAGCTCATGAACCGTCTTCCAACCGGTATGTACCTGCCAGGCGATTCACTGATTCACAAGTTAGACCCACGCGTCAAGCTGCTGGGGCTGTTTATCTCAGTTATCGCCATCATCCTCGTCAGGTCGCTGATCGGTTACGGGATCATCCTGGTTTTTCTGGCTCTCACTGTAGCACTATCCGGCATTTCAATCAAAATTGCCCTCAATTCGGTTCAAAAACTATCCTGGTTCTTTTTGGTCATTTTCTTGATGAACACCTTTTTCTACAGCCCGGAAAATGCCTGGTTCTCCTGGTGGATCTTCAAACCCTCTCCCGCTGGTTTGATGCAGGGCATCGACGTTGTGTTGCGCGTTATTTTTGCACTGGTTGCCAGCAATGTCATTACCAGCTCCACAGCGCCGATGGAGATCACCAACGCACTCGAAGCCCTTATCTCCCCATTTAAGCTGATTGGCGTCCCTGCCGAGCAAATTGCCATGATCTTGTCGATTGCGATCCAATTTATTCCAACCTTTTCTGAAGAGACGGAGATGATCCGCAAAGCACAGACAGCCAGGGGTGCAAGGTTTGACAGCAAAAAATTGACCGAAAAAGCCGCTGCAGTGCTGCCACTGGTCGTTCCGATCTTTTTATCTGCGTTCAAACGTGCTGACGAGCTTTCCATAGCCATGGAAGCCCGCGGCTACCGTTCTGCATCCGGCCGTACCAGGAAAAAATTCGCCCCCCTGCAGGCAGTGGATTATTTCGCCCTGTTGATTGTGATTGCGATCTGTATATTTCAAATGATCATCAGGTAGATTGCGAGGTTGTCAAAATGATGCAGGTGATGGTGTTCAGCGTGGGACTTGGAAGTACCGTCCCTCTAGCAGGGTTCTCCCTGTGTCCTGAAAGGGCAGCAGGCCAGGGAGGTCAACACCGCAACTTGCATCAAGTTTAGAACAGGTTCAACTTATATTATCTTTGAAAAAAAAGGAGAAAAATATCATGAAAGAAATGTCCGTTGTTAAAAAATCGATTATCACCGCGGTTTGCCTGGCGCTGTGCGTGGTTCTACCGCAGGCGTTTCATGCCGTCCCCAATGCCGGTTCGGTGTATCTGCCAATGCACATCCCGGTCCTCCTGTGCGGCCTGATTTGTGGCTGGCCCTTTGGATTGTTGTGCGGACTGGCGGGTCCTGCCCTGTCTACGCTGTTTACCGGTATGCCCCCGGTTGCGATTTTACCTGTTATGATGATCGAGCTGGCTGTTTACGGGTTGGTGAGCGGTTTGATGATGACCTTGATCCGCACCAAGAAAATCTACCTCGATTTGTACATCAGCTTGATCATCGCCATGCTAACCGGGCGGATTGTCGCAGGCCTGGCGAGGGCTTTCATCTTTGCGCGTGGAGCCACCACCATGGCCACCTGGGTTGCCAGCTATTTTGTCACCAGCCTGCCGGGCATCATCATCCAGCTTGTGCTGATCCCGACGATTGTCTTTGCACTGATGAACGCCAGGCTGATCCCCCGGCGTTATCCAAAATCAGCATAAGAGCATTACTGCGCCCTAACTGCCCGCCGGCGCTGAGGGGAACATCCACATGAATCAGCAGGAGATCATCAAATTTTTTGATCGCCGTGCACCGGATTGGGATGCAGAAATGATTCGCGACGATGCGGTGATTGATGCTATCCTCGATAACGCCGGTGTGAAAGCTGGCGATGATGTGCTGGATGTCGCCTGCGGTACGGGTGTATTGATCCCGGATTACCTGCAGCGCGGCGTGTCACGGATCACGGCAGTGGATATTTCACCGGAGATGATCGCACACGCCCGCCGGAAGTTTTCCCAGCCCAATGTTCACCTGATCTGCGCCGATGTTGAAACCTTTGCGTTTGAGTCAGCCTTTGACCGCATCATCGTGTATAACGCTTTTCCGCATTTTTTCCAACCCGCCAGATTGATCGAAAAGCTGGCGGGTGACCTTAAACCCGGTGGCGTGTTGACAGTCGCCCACGGCATGAGCCGCGCCAGCATCGATCAGCATCACCAAAGCACCGCCAGCAGCGTATCCATTGGATTGATGCATGAAGATCAGCTTGAAACTTTATTTGGGCAATATCTGACCGTGACGGTGAAGATCTCAAACGAGCGGATGTACCAGGTCGCCGGGACAAAAGCTAAATTTTAATAAGCGCTGCGCCAGCGGTTGAAAAATAGCGTTTTTTATTTTATAAACCGATCAATGGCGGTGTTCAGGTCGCTGATCGCCTTCTCATCCCCCTCTTTGGCTGCCTGAACAATGCAATGACTGATGTGATTCTTCAACACCAGGTTTCCAGTGTTATTGATCGCCGCTTTCACCGCAGCAAGCTGGATCAGGATCTGGCTGCAATCGGCATCGTTTTCGACCATGCGCTTGATGGCCTCAATGTGACCCACAGCCTTCGAAAGACGATTGATCACCGCCTTTTTTTCAGCCTGGCTGTGAACATAGGCATGCTGCGCATGATCGTGATCCGGGTGTGGGCTTGTTCCTCGATTATCAGAGCGATTGTTCATCTGCATTCACCGTGTTTGGCTTAATTCTTTTTTCCGCTTACCAGACCTTATTTTACCCCGATCAAATGATATCCCAAAGGAGGGGCAGGTCTCTGTGCCTGCCCTGGGCGGACACGGAGGTCCGCCCCCACGATGGGATTGTCGATGTCAATCCCGGTCTTCCG
The DNA here is from genome assembly GCF_900184705.1 of Brevefilum fermentans. Lineage (NCBI taxonomy): Bacteria > Bacillati > Chloroflexota > Anaerolineae > Anaerolineales > Anaerolineaceae > Candidatus Brevifilum > Candidatus Brevifilum fermentans. The sequence continues at coordinate 2,363,005 of NZ_LT859958.1, forward strand.
TCTCCCGTCCCCGGTCTCTCCATTCACCATCATCGCCCCTGAATGCGGTGAGTGTGAACACCAAAAACCAGAAACACCGGTGAGATCCGACGCAACCCTCAGAATGGTTTATAATTAAACCGATGCCATTATCAGAAGGGGACCTGCCATGGAGAAACTGCTCACTCAATACCTTAAAGATATCGCCGATACCGAGAAGCGCGGTGACGCACGTGAAGAAACCTTTTACCCTGCGCTGAAAACCCTGTTTTCCGGCTTCCCGCTTGAAAAAGGGCGTAGAACCGATGTAACCCAACTGCCCAAACAGACCGAAGCCGGCAACCCTGATTTTCGCGTGTGGGACGGCGACCACTTCATCGTCGGTTATATTGAAGCCAAGGCGCCAGGGACCAACCTGGATCAGGCTGAAACCAGCGAGCAGTTGGAGCGTTACCTGAACACCTTTCCCAACGTGATCCTGACGGATTTTTACGAATTTCGCCTGTACCGCAATGGGATCATGATCGACCGGGCAATTATCGGGCGACTCTTCACCGCCAGAACCTTAAAAACAACACCCCCCCTTGAAAATATTGACGCGTTTGAAAAATTAGCGAACCGCTTTTTCTCATTCAAACTCCCCAAAACTTTCACTGCGGAAAGCCTGGCTGTTGAACTTGCCAAGCGCACCCGTTTTCTGCGCGACCAGGTGGTCGCCGAAGAGCTGCGTGAATCAGAGCGGGGAAAGGGCGCAATTTACGGTTTTTACCAGGCCTTTCAGAAATACCTGATCACCAGCCTGACCCCCCAACAATTTGCCGATCTCTATTCCCAGACGATCGCCTACGGGCTGTTCGCTGCTCGCACCCGCGCCGATGGGGACTTCAACCGGAAAATTGCCTTTGACTACATCCCCCAATCGATCGGCATCCTGCGGGAGGTGTTCCAGTTTATTTCCCTGGGCAACCTCTCCGATCAGATGGAAGTGATCGTGGATGACATCACTGCGGTGCTGAACGCTGCCGATATCAACAGCATCCTCGACCAGTATTACAAGGAAGGCCGCGGCGAAGACCCGATCGTACACTTTTACGAGACCTTCCTCAACCAGTACGACCCGCAAACCCGCGAACGGCGCGGCGTGTATTACACCCCCGAACCGGTGGTGAAGTACATTGTCCGCTCGGTGCACAGCCTGTTGAAGACCCGTTTTGGACTGCGAGACGGGCTGGCTGACCCATCCGTCACCGTACTGGATCCGGCCGCCGGCACCCTGACCTTTCCGGCGGAGGCGATCCGCCTAGCGGTAGAGGAATACGTGGGTAAATATGGCCAGGGTGGCAAGCAGGGCTTTATTCGCAACCAGATTCTGAAAAATTTCTACGCGCTGGAACTGATGATGGCGCCCTACGCCATCGGGCACATGAAGATCAGCTATTTACTTGAGTCACTCGGCTATCAACTGCAGGGGGATGACAGCTTCCAGCTCTACCTGACCAACACGTTGGAAATGGAGGAGATCGAGCAGATCAGCATTCCCGGAATCAGCGCACTGAGCGTGGAAAGCCGGCTGGCGGGCAAGGTGAAGCGCGAGCCGATCATGGTGATCATGGGCAACCCGCCCTATTCCGGCATCTCTGCAAACAAGAATGCCTGGACGGAGAAACTGCTGAAGACCGATGTTGACGGCGCACAGGGCTATTACACGGTGGACGACAAACCGCTGGGTGAGCGTAACCCCAAAATGCTGCAGGACGATTACGTCAAGTTCCTGCGCTTTGCCCAGTGGAAGATTCACAAGGCTGGCAAGGGGGTGGTGGCGATGATCACCAACCATGCCTACCTGGATAACCCCACCTTTAGGGGCATGCGCCAATCGCTGATGAAGACCTTTGATGAGGTATTTATCCTTGACCTCCACGGCAACAGCCTGAAGAAGGAAACCGCCCCGGATGGCGGCAGGGATGAAAATGTCTTTGACATCCGCTTGGGTGTAGCAATTATCCTTCTAATTAAACAGTACAAAAATGCTAAATTCATAAAAGCAATAAAACACAGTAATTTGTTTGGGTTAAGAAGTGAAAAATATCATTATTTAACTGAAAACCAACTTAACACAATTCCATGGAAAGAAATCCATCCAAAATCGAAGTTTTATTTTTTTATACCGAGGGATTCATCATCAGAGAAAAAATATTATCAATTACCAGCAATAACAGATATTTTTATTCAATACAGTAGTGGAATAAAAACCCATCGAGATCATTTTGTTTACGATATTGGTAAAGATGCGTTATTACGCCGAATTAGACAATTCCGGGATATGTCTAATCCTGATGAAATTATTGCTTCTGCATACAATTTGCGTGACACAAGTTCATGGAATTTGGGGAAAAGTCGAAGAGAATTATCAAGATTAGAAAATTTGGACAGTTATGTCTTTCTTTGTCTTTATAGACCCTTTGATATCCAAAACATATTTTATCACCCAAGCCTTGTTGACAGGAATCGGTTTGAAGTCATGCAACATATGCTTGATGAGAATATTGGCTTGACTGTTGGCCGTCAAGGGCAGGTTGTCGGGAAACAACAGAAATGGAATTTAGCATTTATTTCAGACAAAATTGTTGATGTGAATTTATATTATCGAGGCGGGGCGGTGCTTCTGCCTTTATATTTAAATAAAGAAAATCAAGAGTTTAACCTTTTTAATCAAGATTCGAACGGTAAACAAACAAATATTTTGCCGCAAAAATTAACAAAACTAATGATTGAATATGACGATAGTTTTTCACCCGAAAATATCCTTTATTATATTTATGCGGTTTTATACAGCAATATTTATCGTATTTCTTATGCAGACTTCCTGAACAACGATTACCCTCGAATTCCATTTACAAAAGATCCAGAATTATTTATAGCTGCTGCTTCATTGGGAAGGAGGTTGGCTAATTTGCATTTGCTGAAAAGCCCGGAGCTTGACCAGCCGACCGTCAAATACCAGGGGCAGGGCGATGATCACACCATCGGGAAGCCCAGCTATAATGAAGACGAACAACGCGTTTACATCAACAAAACCCATTATTTTGAGGGCGTGCCGCCCGAGGTGTGGGCTTACCAGATTGGCGGCTACCAGGTGCTGGACAAATACCTCAAAGACCGCAGGGGTCGCAAGATGGACGACCCGCGGCATTACATCCACATCGCCACCGCGCTGGAAAAGACGATCGAAATCCAAGCCGAGATTGATGCGCTCTACCCCGAGGTGGAGGAGGATGTAATAGAGTTTTAGAGATAAAATAATTATTTTCGGAGGAGAAATGCGTAATTTATACTAGAAATCGAACAACATAACAAAGAATTTAATCCCTAAGGAATTTGAAACCGAAGCTGCATTTGAAGAGTATGTCTTCAAAAACCAGGATCTCTTGGATGATGTCATTATTCTTTACCGCCAAATTCGAACAGGTTCCAAGCAAGATATCCCGGATATGTTAGGCGTTGATCAAGATGCAAACGTATGCATCATTGAAATGAAGAATAATGAAGTCAGTGAAGACATTCTTCCTCAAGTTTTAGGGTATGCCATGTGGGCAGAAACAAATCCCGATTCAATCAAAGCAATTTGGCTTGAATCAAAAAACAAGCCTGATGATATTCAAATCGATTGGGATTCAATTCAGGTAAGGGTAATCGTCATTGCACCATCCTTTAAATCAAATGTCTTGAAAATGACTTCAAAAATTGGTTACCCTGTTGATCTTGTCCAAATTCAACGATTCATCTTTGAAACCGATGAATTTGTCCTTGTTGAGACAATCGAAGATTCTTTTTCCAGAAAACCCGGTGTAACAACTACTTTACAGGATTGGACATGGGAATACTATTACGAAAATCATAGCAAAGAAGCAACCGATCAATTCAAGAAAACAGTAGAGGCTCTTGATGCCTTTGCCAAAGAAAAGGGTTGGAATTTACCCTATAATCTTAATAAATACTATACAGGATTCAAGTTTACGAATAAAGTTGTTTTTGATGTATGTTGGTCAGGTATAAGTACCTGGGATTTACGAATTAAAATTCCTGAAGAAATTGCTGCAAATTTTATAGGCGAAAAATGGAATTATCAAAGATACGACTCCCAATTTAAACAAGCCTATTTTCGAACAAAATCCGGAAAATTTGAAGAACTTAGAGAAATGGACGATTTTCTTGTCTTGGCATACAAGCGAATTTCAGGATTTAATAAGTAATTACTCACTTATGCAAACAAAACAGCCAGAAAAATTAATTGACCATACTATCTTTAAAGGATAAAAAAATGATTGTTAATTGGGTTCAAGCAGTGATTACATTAGGAGCAGTTTTCGTAGCATTATTTCAAGAACATATCAAGAGGATGTTTTGATTTAGAAGTAATGCCAACAAATTTGGGAAACCTCATCTTTGAGGTGGGTAAATATAAATTAAATATTATTGTTGGGGCTTCAAATATCGATAAGCCAATAAAGAGATCTATTTATATTGACTTCAGTGGAAAATGGAATGATGACGAAAAACAAATGATCGGTAAAGAAATTAATTTAAAAATGAGAGGTTGAAGAAAAATTTATTTTGACAATAAAGGGTTAATTATGGCTTTTTTTTCAAAATTTGAAGGCGATAATAATAAGGATTTATATGAAATCCAAAATTCAATATTAAGCGACCCGGGAGGAGACTCGGCAATTCCTCTTTTTCTACGACCAAGTATTTCTTTGTATAAGAAAGCCATGCATTTTTTCGAACTCAATGACGAAATTACCAGGATAGTAAGCATGGGTTGCCCTTATAAAACATACAATTTCTCTCCATTTATAGAAATTATTGAGGCTTACTATCGATATATTTGGGGGCGTCAATACTACTTAGACTTCCCTGGATATAATATTCCAAAAGAGAAGGATGATTGGATTGATCATTATAAGAAATTCTTAATTCAAGAGGGAAATTCGTTTTCAGAATGGGATTATTTTTTTCCAAGCATTATCCACCTCTTAGCTGTTCAAGGATTGGGTTATTTTTTTGAATTAAGAGACCATTTATTATTAATAATGAATAATTCATATACCAACAACATACGAAGAGTATTTGACCGTGAAATTTCATTTTTAAGCCCTAAACAACAAGCCCGAATGTTAGAAAATGAGGATAATTTTGTTGAGTTAAATCGGGATCAAATAATTGAACTAATAATAAAAAATAAGACTAATAATATGAAATTATTATTCTAATCAGCTTCTTAAAAGTGCGCGGCTGCCTGCCGTGTAAGAAACAATAGGAGTTCCGAGCACCAATTTTCTCAACCAGTTGTCATAGTGAGAGGAGCGCTGTGGAGGGAAGCCGTCTCTGGTGGAAACATGAGATCGCTTCGTAATCTCGCGATGACAGGTGGGACGCGATGTCATTGCGAACGCAGTGAAGCAATCTCCGGGGCGGAAGTGGAGATCGCGTCGCAAGCTCGCGATGACAACCTTCGTGTTCTTTGTGTCCTTTGTGGTTCAAAACAAGGCGCTGGGCTCAGGTGCACTTCACAGTCGCTTCGCTTTTGAGAATACCGCGTTCACAGGTGGTCAGGGTTTGATTTTTTCATCGTGATGGGTGTTCCCGGTCCTACTCCCAGTTTTGGGGGTTTGCAAGGATATAATCGAAACATGATTGGTAATCCTGATCATCGCGGATGATGTGTTCGTAGTAATTGCGCTGCCACAGGCGGGTTGGAAATGGCTGCCAATTGTCGCCATGGACGCCATCGAGATAGCGCCGCGTAGTCAGGGATTTGAAACGTCCCACAATATTGCCCAGGGTTAACCGTTGGATTGATGCATCATCCGGAGGGAGATTGATTTGCCGATCACCCGTAGGGGCAACCCTCCGTGGTTGCCCTGGGCAGGCACAGAGACCTGCCCCTACGATGGGATTATCTACTTCAGGTGCATCGCCGATGTGCAATTCAATAATCCCATGAAAAAGATTCGGCATGATCGTAATATAATTTGATATTTCCTCGTATACCTGCACCACCCTCTCCCCGGCTGGGCAGGGGTAGATTTCACCATTATTGTCATTGCGAACGAAGTGAAGCAATCTCAGGAGTGCGGCACTTGAGATCGCTTCGCAAGCTCGCGATGACAAATTCGCATCGCTTGGTGGCGCTTCGCAGTCGCAGCTTGTGATGACAGACATTGTCACGCGGTTCACTGGCGTGAACACACGGTGACCTAAGGTTTTCTATCAGTTATCCCTGTCTGATGCATCATTCGCAGTGAGTTTAATTTGCCGGTCACCCGTAGGGGCAACCCTTCGTGGTTGCCTTGGGCGGACACGGAGGTCCGCCCCTACGATGAGATTATCGATTCCAACCCCGGTCTTCAGTCTCCCGTCCCCGGTCTCTCCACTCACCATCATCGTCCCCGAGCGCAGGCGCTCGAAGAGTGCTACGCAAAGTGGGATCACTATTCACTATCATCGTCCCCGAGCGAAGCGAGTGGGATCACTATTCACTATTCACTATCCACCATTCACTCCAAGTATAATATTCCCCATGCCACTTTCAACCGAAATCTCCCAGATCATCCGCTCGAAGCGCAAAACCTACAGCCTGGAAGTCAAACCCGATGGTCAGTTGATCGTGCGCGCACCCGAATCCGCCACCCGAGCCGAGATCAACGCTGTGGTGAAGGCAAAAGCTGCCTGGATCGAAAAAACCCGCGCCAGGCTGGCAGCCAAGCCTGCGATGCCCCCACCCAAAACCTTCACGCCCGGTGAAAAATTCTGGTACCTAGGCAAACAATATCCCCTGCGCCTGACAGACCGCCGCTATCCCCTGCTGGACCTCGACGGTTCATTCAATCTCGCCCGCCATGTGGGTGGACGGGCTCGAGAGGTCTTCGTCGCCTGGTATCGTGAGGAGACCCGACAGATCACCCACGATCTGATCACATCATACGTGGCGCGCTACGGCTTCAATGTCAACGCGGTGAGCATCACCAGCGCCCGCACCCGCTGGGGCAGTTGTTCGGGGAAGGGTAACCTCAACTTCACCTACCGCCTATGCATGGCGCCCTTCAGCGTGGTGGAATCCGTCGTCGTGCACGAGCTGGTCCACCTGATGGTACCCAACCACAGCCAAAAATTTTGGGCTGAGGTCGCCCGTATCAACCCGGGGTATCCGCAATCACGCGCCTGGCTGAAGCAAAATGGTCATCTGCTGACCCTCGATTAATCGCAGCCCACCCCGCATGGTTATGGTAAAACCACAACGACGCCGATAACGGCGTCGCTGTTTTTTATTGACGATTTCCAGATTACAAAAGAAAACTTATAGTTCGCAGTACCGGTCAACCCGCTGCCCGATCACCGCCAGGCTGTCTACCCAGAAATCCCTCGAGCGGATATCAATGCCAAAGCGGGCAGCCAGTTCAGCCGCAGGAGCTTCACCGGTGCTGGCGAGCAATTGTTTGTAATCCGGGATAAAGTCTGCGCCGCGCTGCTCGTAGATGGCATATAACCCCACCCCAAACAACATTCCGAAGGCATAGGGGAAGTTATAAAACGAGAGCCCGGCATAATAATAGTGCGGTTTCCAGGTCCACATGAACTTGTGGCGGTATGCCGGATCCAGGCCTTCTCCATAGGTCTGCGCCTGGGCATCCTCCATGATTTCGCACAGCTCATCAGCGCTCAGTTCCGATTTCGCCCGGCGTTCAAAGACCTCTTTTTCAAACAGGAAGCGCGAGTAGATATCCACGATCACCTGCGAATCACCGATCAGCGCCGTTTCCAGCAACGCCAGCTCCGCCTGTGGATCTTCAATTGTATCCATCACCGCGTTAAACATGACCGTCTCACACATAATCGATGCGGTCTCCGCCATGGTCATCGGAGTATGCCTCTGCAGGGGTGTTCTGCCAGCCTGGTACATGTTGTAATTGTGATACCCATGACCCAGTTCGTGCGCCATCGTCATCACCTGATCGAGTGAGCCATCAAAATTACACAAAATGCGCGATTCCTTCACTCCTGGAACGGGCATACAAAACGCGCCGCCGCGTTTTCCCGTGCGCTGTTCAGCATCAATCCAATGATGATCAAACGCGGTTTTTGCAAAGGTTTTCAAGTCGGGAGAGAACTTTTCGAAGTTCGCCTGGATAAAATCAGCCGCTTCAGCAAAGGTGTAGGTCTGTTCCAGTTTTCCAACCGGCGCAAACAGGTTCCACCAGGGCAGCGCTGTGCTTCCGAAGCGGGCCGCCTTGGCCTTAAAATACCGCCGGAAGGTAGGAAAGGATTCCCGCATGGCTTCCAGCATCACATCCAGGGTTTCCCTGTCGATGCGTGCCTGGTCGATAGGCGCATGCAGAGCGTCAACGCGGCCGCGATGCTGGTTAAGGGTATTCACCCAGCCCTTAACCCCGTTCATGCAGGCTGCCAGGGGTTCTTTAATCGATTCCCAGGCTTCAAACTCGGCGGCGTAGGCGCGCTTGCGAACATCCTCATTCGGATGATAATACAGGTTGATCAACGCCGGCATGGGCAAGGTTTTAACTTCACCATCCAGCTCAAAATCGACGGTTTTTTGAGAAGTCACCGTTCCCTGCAGCTTCGACCAAGCGTTCGCCCCTGAAAGATCGAGCTCATTAGAAAGGATTTCCTTTTCTTCACTCATCAAGAACTGGCTTTGCTCGGCAATTTCCAGCAACGGAAAAGCATGCTCGCCGGCGCTCCCGCCCAGCTCCAGGGCTGCTGGCAAAACCGCTCTTAACCTGCCCAACCGGCTTTCCAGCATCACATTCACCTGACTAATTTCAACCATCACCAGTTCAAATTGAGAGTTCAGTCGCATGGCAGCCTGGTTGAAGGAATCCGTTGAAATGAAGGAATGGATATAGGCGCCGATGGTGCTGGCTTTTTCCAACAGGGGATTAATCCGATCAACTATGACGCTGATGGCGGTATTGAGCGTTTCAGGTGAACTGCTCTCATCCAGTTTGGAAAATTCCTGTTGATAGAATTCACCCAAAGCTTTAATCTCAGCCTTCACCCAATCGATATCTTCGGCTAACTCTGGTGAATCTAAGCCGGGGTAAACATTTGAAAGATCCCATCGTGGGGGTGTCATAAATACTCCTTTCGAGTCAATAGAAAATAATGCCAACAATCTCTTAATTATATGCGCGTTTTGCCTCTTCTTCGTGCCAAAAAGCAAAACAGCGTCATTCCCTGGAAAGTTTTCCGCCTTGGTATCAACCAGCTTTGGTGATTAATGCATGATTCTGCACATCAACGCAGCGATGATATCCGCTTCCAGACCTTCGCAATCCGTTCCACCAATTTTAATGCCAGGTTTTGTTTTTCCGTGAAAATCACTGCCGCAGGTCAGCAAAAGCCCGTTATCCCGCGCAGCCTCGCGGTAAAATTGCTCCTGCTCCCGGGTATGATAGCTGCTATAAACCTCGATCCCGTTGACGCCCTCAGCAATAATCCTCGCCAGCAGGCCTCCATCTTCTTTGACCTGCAGGCCCGGATGCGCCAGAACAGCAACGCCCCGGTTGGCACGGATGATCTCAACTGCCTGCGCCAGCGAGATGTAATCTATGGGCACATGGGCTGGTTTTCCCTGTGCACAAAAATCCCAGTAAAAATTTACAAAAGGGTTGTCACTGCGGGTGCCACTTCCCCTGTAGGGGTCGAGCAAGGAGTTTTCAGACTTTACGTCATGGTGTAAAGCCGCCTCGGCGATCACCTCACCGGTGACTACCCCGTTGTGCGCTAAACTGGCGATCAAATCATCATCAAAATCAATCCCCAACTGGCGAACCAGGCGCATCCGGCGTGTGGAGGTTTCCAGCTCCTGCCGGTGAATGTCCCGCTCAATCTGAAGAAAAATACTCGCGCTGTGGTCGATGCCATAACCCAGCAGATGGAGGGCGATTCCTTCGAAATGACAGTCCATTTCAAGCGCCGGGATGATGCGCAGTGATGTCCCTTCAGCGGCTCCTTGTGCCTGAGCCACCCCCTTAACCGAGTTATGGTCGGCGATTGCTGCGTGAGTCAACCCGGCGCCCAGGCAAAATTCCACCAGCTCTGCCGGCGAAAATTCACCGTCATCGCTGCAATTGGAATGGATATGCAAATCTATCGTTGCCATATTTTTCCTGGTCTCCCATTTCCATCATAACATCCGGAGATGCGAAAGCCTGGTCTCGTATCTCTTTTTACTGAAATCCCAATTTCATTCATTACGATGCAGATGTGATTTATTGATTCATATCGTCAAGGAATTTATTGAAAAGTCTTCTATATTCCTCGTCATCAAATCTTTCACCTTCATTGTCAAGAGATCTTGCAACAATCGCCTCGGCTTCAGCCTTTGGAGTAGCATATTTCTGACGTGATAAAGCAACTACTTCCTCTCTCTTGACATATTTTTCATTTTCGGGGGGCAAAACGGTCTTTATTGTGCATGGATCCGTGCGCTGACCGTCAATATTGGCACGCATCACCGCGTAATAATTGGGTAAATTGCACAGGTCCTGAACGGTGAAATCTGGCATAAACTGGCTTCCTATGATTTTGGCGTCTTCATGACCCAGACGGAATGAAATCAGCGTCCCCACATTGCCGAAGATGGCATCCAGTATTCTTAATCGACTGATCTGACTGAGGAATTGATTGGCCAGAACTAAGCCCATACCAAATTTGCGCGATTCCGCCAGTAAGATAGAAAAGTTTTCAGTCGCAATACTTTGAAATTCATCCACATACAGATAAAACGTCTCTGGTTTTTCGTCAGCGCCCAAATCTTTCAAACGCTCCATAAAGGTGGTATTCAACTTAGCCATCAACATCATTCCCAGCATTGACGCGTTTGCCTCGCCAAGCAATCCCTTCGAAAGGTTAATCAACAGAATTTTATTGTTCTCGATCACTTCTTTGAATTTGACCGTAGAAAAATTTTGCCCGAATATCAGGGCAATGCGGGGATCGTTGACAAAATCTGTCAGTTTCGACGAGAAATAATCCCCCATCACATTCCCCTCATTGGACCGGTGAAAATAGTTCGTATTGGGAAGGTAATTTTCGACCCAATTTCTGAGCACATGGTTATCCCATTTTAAAGGCAAATACCGCTTCCAGTAATCTTTCTGTGTATAAATATTATTTAATTCCAGGATCGTCCCAGGTTTGCTCAAATCTGAGGAAACCAGCATCATATTGTTTTGCATATGTTCGAAAAAAACAGCTCCTGCAAAATCACCGGAACTGTACTGGAAATATTCCATAATATAACGTTTCAAGATCGCGCGCATTTCTTTGATGATCATCACACGTTCATCGTTATTACTGAACTCGAGCAAATTGAAACCAACCGGAAATTCAGTGTCAGAGGGATCAAATAGGACCACATCGTCTTTTCGTTCCTCGGGGATCAATCCCACAAGCTCATAATAAAGCTCGCCATGCGGATCAATCACGCACAATCCTTTGCCCGCCTTCATATCTGAAAGGATCATCGTCTTCATCAAAGTGGTTTTCCCCGTCCCGGTTTGACCGACGATATAGGCATGTTGCTTGCGCGATGACTCGCTCAACAGCACATCCTGCTTGAAACCAAAATAATGATTTACGCCCAGGTGAATGGCTGAATCCTCATCCGCAGTTAGTTTCAACATCGCCCTGGGAATTGGGAGCTCGTCCAGGTGATGGGTTTCAATACCGGGCAAGTTCTCTGCGGTATTGATCGGAAAATAGAATGCACTTGCAGCCTCATTACCATCGAACAGAAACCTGAAGCGGCTCATTTCCGGATGCACATGGGTGCGATTCCACGGGTTTTGCGCAAGGGTTGCCAGGTTGTCTCGGGCAATCTTGTAATCCTCATCTGTCAGGGGATATACAATGTCATACCCACCGGCATGAAAGCTGAAGCTGCTGGTTGGGTACCTGGCAGGGATGCCCTGACCAATAGGCTCCGTAATAGCCAGGCCTATAAATTCAAGCAGCATGCTGTCAATCTCTTCGTCACTACCAACACTGAAGGTCATGTAATAGGGCGCATCCTGCAACAGCAGGTATTGACGCAGCAATCCCTGCCCCAAATCCGCCGCACGGTTGCGTTGAATGCGAACGGATGCTGTACGCGGTTCGCGGTAACCTTCGCAATAGGAGATTTGCCCCTCCAGGAACTCAACCTCATCGCTTTGTAACACCGTCGGGCTGATTGTGGCTGATAAAACCAGTTTCTGGTGTCCCTGCATCAATGTCTTCAGCAGCAATTCAAATCCACCCAAAGCCGGAGAGTAGGGGTGAATATAATACACTCCTTCAGGGTCTTTGGTTGGTGTATGCCCATCAAGCTCATCCGAAAAGCCCATGGAACGCGGAGGAACAACCGTATCCAACAACACCCTGTTTTCACGACGACGAACTTCAGCAATTTCTGGTTCAAACTCCCCAAACGGCATGATCAGGTATTCCAGAGCATCCTGGTCTGTTATCGTCTGCCAGATATAATCCGAGAAGGTGCCCCCCAGCAAGGTTTTAATATTTTTGTGCAGCGCCTGCGCATGAGCATCCAACGATTCATATTTTTCTTCCCAAAGGAACCGGATCAGCAAAGCGATCTCTAACTGACCCAAGCGTTCTGCACTGCCCTGAGGGTCAATGATTGTACGGATGGTAAAGCTGATTGTGCGGTGATGATTATAGAGCATGTTAATAAAATTTGACATTTGGCGTTGGTGGCTTGCCAACAATTCCCCCAAACCACCGTATCCACGTCTTGACTTCAACGAAGCAATTCTTAGCCCGAAGATGCCGTAAGTTTTACCGTTTTCCAAAAGTTTTTTTATGGCAAAATTTTGCATGGCGTACCCCATTCCTGTCGAATAATAAAAGGTTGGCGATATTTTTGATTAGTAAACGATTGAACACCTGGTTTTAAAACACAGATCGATCCATAACCCTATTGACATAAAATTAATCACAAGTTTAAAATGAAGTTAGCCTCCTGTCAAGGTGGTGTATGGGTTCAATGCCTATGAGACAATTGGGGGATCATCGAGGATACAACGCCCTCAACTCCAGAATGAGGGTGATTTCTTTCAACCCCCACTGACGTCGCCGCACACGCCTCGGACTGCGGCTGCGCTGTTCTAATCCCTTATTAATGCCCTCGCTTTCTAACCTCCTATTCCAACGCTACAGGGTGGCTCGTGAAATCCCCATAACCTCAGCTGCCTTTCCGCCAGGCAGTCCTTGTTGTATGAGAGCTTGTCATGCCATCACCATCCTCAGTCGATATTTGGCTTCCTCACTCAGCTTGGGTGTCATGCTTTTGGCTAGTTGGTAAAAATGTTATACCAGCCCATTCAGGGGCAGGTTAAAAATCTAATAGGTGGTACAAATCCTTATAATATTCCAGTATGATGATGGTTGTGTTTGGAGGGATCTGGTCAGCGATGCCGTGCGCGGCAGCAGCGAAACTCAGGCGGGACCATTCATAACCAGCATTAGAATGGGTAACCTCTAAACTCAGTAAATATCCATCCATGGCTTTCGAGATCTCTTTCATCTCCTCAACATCCTCAACACCGTCCAAAAAATCCATATGCTCAGGATTTGCCAAGCCAAGGTATCTGATTCCATCAACGATTTCATCATGTTCAACATCAAACCAGTAGAGCTGCTTTTTGTAATATTCAGCCAACTTTTCCCCGCTGGCATTGGGTACCACATAGAATCGCCATGGACTCATCGGTCCGCCAATCCCATCCACTTCCAGCAAAAATTCTGCTCCCGGGTAAACCATGTCTTCCATCCAAACGACTTCACCAGGAGGTGGCGGGCTCTCGCTTTCCGTGGGAGGATCGGCTGGGACGTCAACCGCAGTGGATTCATCCTCCCTCACATTCTGTGCGGGCTTATCTGTGCTGCACGCTGTTAATAGCAATATAACCAGTAAACAAACCAAGATATTGACTTTGATGATAGGGGATTTATTCTTCATTTCCGTTTCTCCTTTCAGGCGTAGTGACTTCGGGAGGCGTGAGATGTAAGGTTTACAAATAGCCTCAACCTTTTATACCTGTAACAAGGTTGATAGTCAACCGTTAGTGCGCTATGTCATTTACACTTTAAAAATGAACCGTTGAAATCATCACAAAAGAAAAATGATTGGGTAGATTCCACAGAAACTAGAGGAATCTTTGTCTCAACTTAATAAAAGGCTGGCGGACGACCAATTACGCGCCTTTTTCCATAGTTGTTGTCAGGGAACCTTATCACAAACGGAAATTCAGAAAGTGTTGGAGATTGGTAAAACACGCTTGTTTGTCGTATTAAAAGTCTTTCGAGGAGACCCCCAAAATTTCACTATCGCTTGTAACCAGAGGGCACCTGCCAAATTATCCTAAAAAGCAGAAAGCAAGATAAAAAAGGCTTGCTTAAAGAGAAAAAGATTGAGGGGAACCCGGATTTATAGGGCTCTCATTCAAAACGATGTGTCCAAACACTTATGGCACCCCTTGCAAAAGAAAGGGGTTCATTAATGTGGGATGCTCCGCTGTGTTCTGTCTAATCAAGTAGCGCCTTTACTTCGGGGTTTTCTCCACAAACAGGGCAGTTTAGGTCTTTCAGGACTTCGATGTGCTCAAATTCTGCACTCAGGCTGTTGATCAACACTAATTTCCCACCCAGCGTTCCTCCAATTCCGAGAATAATTTTAAGGATCTCCGCAGCCTGCAGCAATCCGACCAACCCGGCCAACACTCCAAAACACCGCTATCAACAGGTAGAGGGATGTGCTCAGACGGCGGGGGGCTGCCAAACACACAGCGATAACAAGGTCCGATCCGAGAATCAAACAATGCCAACCTGGGGCAGCAGGATCTGTTTTGAGTATCGGAGGTACTCTGACTGTGAAAAACCTGAAATCATTGCAGAGCCTTTGCTGGTCATTCATTTAATGATGATTTTCAATATATCATAAATATTTTATTGAGCTCCATCAACACGCTTCTTGATGGGTACAACCCTCCTTCTTGGAACATAAATTACAACCTTAACAAACAGTTTGATGATTTTAAAAATATGTCGTCCTCGTTTTAAGGGGAGAGCCGTCATAAACCTCAAAAACAATTTCTGAAATCGAGTTTTTGGATTCTAACCTTATAAAAAAACGCCTCCGTCGTAGAACGGAAGCGATTTTCACAAAGCGGGCGATGGGACTCGAACCCACGAATGTCAGCTTGGAAGGCTGATGCCTTACCACTTGGCGACGCCCGCAAGGTTGTATTATTTTACGTTAATCAACCCATTTGGTCAACCAACTGTTCCCTTAGCGCTTTTCCTGCAACGCCTTTTGCAACAGCTCCCTTGTTTTTGCCGGGTCAGCCTGACCGCGTGTCTGGCGCATCACCTGACCCATAAACCAGCCAAACAAACCTTCCTTGCCATTGCGGTAGGATTCGACCTCCTGCAGATGGGCAGCTAGAACAGCGTCAATCACCGATTGCAAGGCGCTATCATCGCTCACCTGAGACAAACCCTCCGCTATAACGATTGCCTGCGGCGCCTGACCGCTTTGCTGCACTTTCATCAGCAAAGCCTTGCCCGTCGCGGCGTTGATCGTACCCGCGTCGACCAGCCTGATCACCTCCGCCAGGTATTCGGGTGTGAGAGTCAGTGCATCGGCGCTGAGACCCAGCTCATTTTGCATCCGCAACACCTCGTTCATAATCCAGTTCGAAAGAACCTTCGGGTCGCCCTCATATGCGGTTAAAGCCGCTTCATAATAATCTGCAATTGGACGGTCTGCGGTGAGGATATCAGCGTCATATTCTGGCAACTGGTAATGGGTCATAAAGCGCAACTGCCGCTCAAGGGGAAGTTCAGGCAGGTTATGAATCACAGCATCGCGCCATTCGGATGTCAGTTCCAGGGGGAGCAGGTCCGGTTCCCTGAAGTAACGGTAATCTGCTTCCGTCTCTTTAGAGCGCATTTTATTCAAACGTTGCCGGGTTTCATCCCAATCCAACGTCCAGGATTCAACCTGCCCACCGGCTTGCACCAGCGATACCTGCCGTTCGATCTCCATGTTGATTGCTGCCCGTACAGCCTCGATCGAGTTGACGTTCTTGATCTCTGTCTTGGTGTTCAGATGAGTGCTGCCAACTGTCCTGATCGACACGTTGGCGTCACAGCGTAGATGGCCCTTTTCCATGTCGGCTTCAGACACACCCATCCAGCGTAAGAGCTGGCGCAGCCGGATCAGGTACTGCGCAGCTTCGTCAGCAGAACGCAGGTCGGGCTCGGTCACCATTTCCACCAGGGGGACACCGCAGCGGTTAAAGTCCACCAGGCGCTTCCCGCCTTCGTACTTGGTCTTACCGGCATCTTCTTCAAGGTGCAACTTGGTGATGTTCACCCGCCTGACAAACCCACCCGGCATCGTCACGTCCAGGTAACCGCCGTCACCCAGAGCCAGGTCGAATTGCGAGATCTGGTATCCCTTTGGCAAATCGGGGTAGAAATAATTCTTGCGGTCAAAATAGGAAACCAGCCGTACCTCGGCGTGCATCGCCGCCGCCAGCAGCGCGCCCTTGTAAACCGCTGCCTCGTTCAACACAGGCAGCACACCCGGCAAACCCGCGCACACCGGACAAATATTCGTGTTTGGCGGGTCTTCCCAGGAATCGGCTTTGCAACTGCAAAAGATCTTGGTGACCGTGTTCAATTGAATATGGGTTTCCAGCCCGATGACGGCTTCAAAATCTGCCATAAGCCCATCCTTATTGCTGTGTTGATCAGAAACGGTGTGTGGGTCCATCATTCCACCTCCGCCAGCACACACGGTTTCACAGCCCGCCAATCGGCATCCGCAGTCGCCTGCTCGAAGGCATATCCCGCCCGAAACAGGGTCGCTTCGGCAAAATCGGTTCCAATCAATTGCAGACCCATCGGCAATCCCTCTGCTGAAAGACCGCCCGGGATCGAGAGCGCCGGAACACCGGCGTGGTTGGCAGGTACTGTCAACTGGTCAGAATACTGCATCAACGTTGAATCGCCGTAAAAATCCCCCATTTTAAAGGCTGGGGTGGGCGCTGTAGGCGTCAGCAAGACATCCAGCCGATATGGTCCATCCGGATCGAAGGCGGTTTCAAAATCTGCGCGGATCATGCTGCGCGCCTGGAGCGCACGCTGGAGATACTGCAAGCCAAGCTGCCCGCCGCTCATGTACATCCCCATCAATACACGCAGCTTGGGTTCCAAGCCAAAGCCCTCCGCGCGGGTCATCCGGTACAACTCGGTCAAATCACCCTGGCTTACCCGGGCACGGTAGCCGTATTTAACCCCGTCAAAACGGTGCAGATTGGAAGATGCCTCAACCCGGCTGATAACAAAATATGCCGGAATGCCATAAATGCTGTTGGGCATGGGGACGTTTTCCACGATCTCCGCCCCTTCAGTCGCCAGAATTTCAGCCGCGCGCAGCGTCATGTTACGGATTTCAGCGGGCAGGTCTTCCACAATCGTTTCGCCGGTATCCGGGTGTGGATAGGAAATCTGCAGATAATCCTTAGAAAGCCCGATGCGCAAGCCCTTCACGCCCCGGTCTATACCTGCCAGGTAATCCGGCACGGGAAGCCTGACTGCTGTGCTATCGCGCGTGTCGGCGCCCGCCATCACCGAGAGCATCAGGGCTGCATCGCGCACGTTTCGCGCCAGGGGGCCTGGACAGTCCAGGGAAGAAGCAAAGGCGATCGCTCCATAGCGAGAGATGCGCCCATAGGTCGGCTTGAGACCCACCACGCCGCAATACGCTGCTGGCTGACGGATCGATCCACCCGTATCCGTCCCCACCGAAAGGCACCCCTGCCCCGAAGCCACAGCCGCAGCAGATCCGCCTGAAGAACCGCCCGGCACCCGCGACAGGTCCCAGGGATTGCGGGTTGTGGGTTTGAACGCCGATGATTCGTTCGAAGAGCCATAAGCGAACTCGTCCATGTTGACCTTCCCCAGCACCACCGCGCCGGCATCCTCCAGGCGCTCAATCGCGGTGGCGGTATATGGCGCCACGAAGTTCGATAATATGCGTGATGCTGCCGTGGTGAGCACGCCTTTCAAGCAGAAGAGGTCCTTGATGGTAATCGGTACGCCTGCCAGCGCGCCGGCGTCTTCTCCGGCACTGACCCGGGCATCCACACGTTCAGCCTGCTGACGCGCCCGGTCGGCAGTCAGGGCGATGAAAGCGTGTACCTTGGTTTGATCCTCCTGTGTAAGTGGGCTGTTGTCCAGTGTACCCGGCCTTCCATCCACCGCAGCAATGCGTTCCAGGGCCGCATCCAGTACGTCAACTGCAGCCAGCTCACCTCGCTGAATTTTACGGGCAATATCAAAGGCAGATTGATCCATCAGGGACATGGCGTTCAATCCAGTTCTCTGTGAGGGATGTCCGGCACAATCAAATAACCGCCCTCCACCTGGGGCGCCTGGTTCAGAATTTCTTCTGGGTTTTCACAGGGCACCCAAACATCCGGCCTGAGGGGTGGACGGGATTCGGCTGTATAGGTCACCCCGTGCGGCGCCAGGGGTATGTCCACATCCAGGGCAAGTGTCTCTAACTGCCGAATCGCCTTTAGCTGCTGATTGAGTTCCATCCTCAGGTACTCTGCTTCTTCGGGGTTAAAACGAAAGGCTGCCAGGTCGGCTAATTTTGCAAATATTTCAGGGGAGATCTCATCGCGCATCGGCTTAATCATCCATTCTAAATCAGGGCGTTTCTGAAATTATATAATACCTTAAATTCGTGGAATTGCGCATGCTGGAAGCTGATCGTTGCTGGATCAAACCTGTAAGCCGAATTCCATATTGCTTTGTTGCGAAGCGCCAAACACAAAATCCCTTTTCACAACGCGCCATTCTCCAACGACTCATTGTATAATAACCCCGTAAACATCACCTATAGCTGCGAGGGAATCATGTCTCAAAAACTCAAATGGATCGATGAAGAGCTGCAAAATTTGCAGGATGCTGGCCTGTACAACAAAATCCGTACGCTCAGTTCACCCCAGGGCGCCTGGCTGGTGGTCGATGGGAAACACGTGCTTAATTTTTGCTCAAACAACTACTTGGGTCTGGCTAATCATCCGCGGGTGATCAATGCTGCACAGCAAGCAATGCAGCAGTACGGGCTGGGCCCTGGCGCTGTGCGTACGATTGCCGGCACCATGGATTTACACCTGCAATTAGAACAACGCATGGCCGCCTTCAAGCGTGTGGAAGACGCCATTACCTTTCAGTCGGGCTTTACTGCCAACACAGGCTCTATTCCCGCGCTGGTCGGAAAGGGCGATATGATCTTTTCCGACGAGCTCAACCATGCCTCCATCATCGATGGTAGTCGCCTTTCGGGGGCAACCATCACCCGTTACAACCACGCCGACCCTGCTGACCTGCAAGCGAAAATTGAAAGTCACGCCGGAACCTATCGCCGGGGGTTAATCATCACCGACGGAGTTTTTTCGATGGATGGAGACTATCCACCCCTGGACAAAATAGCCGATATCGCCGAAGCCCATGACCTGATGCTGATGGTTGATGATGCTCACGGTGAGGGTGTTTTGGGTGAAGGTGGACGCGGGATTGTGGATCATTTCAAATTACATGGTCGGGTCGATGTAGAGGTCGGTACTTTCTCCAAGGCTTTTGGCGTTGTTGGGGGTGTGGTGGCTGGTAATGCCCGCATCATTGAATGGTTAAGGCAGCGAGGACGCCCCTTCCTGTTCTCCTCGGCAGTGACGGTCCCAGATGTTGCGGCAACCCTGGCCGCCGTCGATATTCTTGAAGAATCCACCGAGCTGGTCGATCGACTGTGGGCCAACGCAGCCTTTTTCAAACAGGAGATGTTGAACCTCGGCTTTGATACCGGAAAGACCATGACTCCCATCACGCCGGTTATGCTGGGCGATGTGACCCTTGCCCGGGAATTCAGCCGCCGATTGTACGAGGAAAATGTCTTCGCCATGGCTCTGGGCTTTCCCACAGTGCCCGTTGGACTGGCGCGCATCCGGGTGATGATTTCTGCAACCCATTCTCAAGAGGATCTTGAACAGGCATTGCAAGCCTTTGCTCGTGTCGGTCGAGATTTGGGCGTGATTGGATAGTTGTTTCGTTTAGCGCCTTTTTAGCATCCACCAGCACACTTAAAAACAAAACGCCCTAACGGGCGTTTTTTAATCGTCACAGGGTGTATCTGTATTACTCGGATCGTTTATCTGATTTTGGCGCTTTGAAGGGATCATAATTCGGGTTAGTGCCCGACCAGCAGCAACCCGGTTGAGAAAAACTATTGCATGCTAAACCTCGCGAGCAGCGATGCGCCAGGATGCGCGGTGCTTGATTCGGCAAAAAGGTCGCCGGGTAGACAATGTCTGCCTCCAAATAAACTTCCTCGCCGGCGTGTTCACAATAAGCGATCTTAATTACTTTCCAATCTCGATAAGCCATATTTCAACCTCCAAAAGCAGCAAAACCGTTGCCGCTAATCTCTATACAGATTATAACACATCCTCTTTTATTCTAAAAAAACGCACCTGGACTCTGTTGCCAAAACCTGGCCTTCTATTTCAGTGAAGATCAGGCGTCCACGGTTTCATCATGATTTTCATTCACCCAGAAATCACCGGGTATCTTTAAACTCCCCATCAATCACCGTACGGGGTTGTTGTTTTATCCTATTATTTTTCTGCAGCGCCTTCCGGTGTTCATTTACCACATCCTCGGGGCACAACTCCAAAAACAGCGCCAAGCCTGCCCAGAGCACCAGGGCATCGTCCAGGGGATTGATCGGCAAAAGATCATAAGGAACCACAAGGTAAATCAATGCGCCAACCGGCAACGCTTTGAGAAAAATATTCACGCGTGAATCGCCCATCAGGCGAATGATCAGACGTATGTTTTGATATAAATCACTGAAAAACCCTTCTTTAGCCTGGTTCAGTGATCGGTTATCCTTCATGTTCATCATAAACTGCCTCCTGCGGTCTTTTTAAGCATTGATATGCATCAAACGGGTGGATGAACGCTAAAATTATTCCATCTCGGCTCGCGCAGGGAAGCGAAACATGCGTTGCCGACGCCAATTAATCACAGGCGCTACCAGTTTGCGCAGTTGATATTTTAGCACAATCGGTGCCAGGCGGTGCCCACCCTCCCGATAATGCACGCGCAGCATCTCCGGCCAGCAGCGATCGTCAGCAGCGATGGTTTTTGCGTCGCCATGCAGTCGAAAGCTGGCCCAAACCCGCCCGGGCTGGTAAATCAGCGGAGCTTCTTTAGCCAGGCGTACCCACAGGTCATAATCCATGGCAAAATAAAAACTGAGGTCCAGCGGTCCGACCTTGCGCCACAGGTCAGCCCTAAAAAACGATGCCTGCTGGGGAATGTGTACATATCCCCGTCGTAAGCGGTGAACATCCGTCTGTGCTGCCGGAAAGCGCCCGATTTCCCGATCCTGGGCATCGATAAAAGTGCAATCTCCGTAAACCATCGCGGCTTCGGGGTGATTCTCGAGAAAATCTACGGCTTCAGAAATTGCGCCCGGTTTATAAACATCATCCGAATTCAACCAGGCCAGATATTTACCCGTCGCCCTTGCAAAGCCTTTGTTGATTGCATCGGTCTGCCCCCTGTCAGGCTTCGATTCCCAGTAAGACAGTCGATCTGCATAGTTCCTAATAATCTCCAGGCTTCCATCCGTTGATCCGCCGTCCATCAGGATATATTCCATGTTGGGATAATCCTGCGTCAATACCGATTCGATCGTTCTGGGCAGAAAGCGTGCTTGATTAAAAGAGGGTGTAATGATACTGATCGTAGGTTGCATGAAATCTATGACCTGGGTTAAAACCATAAAGTGGGAGAAATCCGTTCCCGTTGTTTAATCGCCATAATTATACTGGAGTTTCACCAAAGTCCATAATGGCCACTGTCTACATTCAATATGCAAGCAAGGCCTGGTCAGGTCGACATAATGTGCCATCGGTGCAATAACTTTGAAGGTTTTACAATAAACCGTCATCCATCACCATTTTCCATTGGACAGGGCGATGTGTTATAATTTTAGCCGTCTCAAGAGGAAAAACAATCAATGGAACCAAACAACCCTCAAGATGAATTTTATCCGATCCAGACCATCAATCACCTGCTCAATAATTGGTGGAAAATTGTCCTGTGGGCGGGGATCTTTGGCATATTAGGCCTGGCTTTTTCATATCTCAAACCTCCAAAATACGAAGCAGAAGCCATTTTTTCCTCAACGATCGATTACAGTCAAATCAACTTCGAAAACCTTGTTAACGAGAGAGGGCAGCCACTGGAAATGACCCAGTATGATCTTGACCTGGCGCTCTCGTCGGTCCAAAGGATCATCTACCAGATGAAAGACAATGCCCTCGCCTACGCGCAATCCCTTGACCCAAACCTCGAAGCCGGCACCTTCGAATATAACATGGCCGTTGAAAGGCTGCATGACCGCTGGTATCTCCGCTTCCGGCACGAAGACCCCCAAATCGCCCAATCAGTGGTCAATTACTGGGCTGAAACCGCCATGACCCAATTGGAAAAGGAACAGGCTGACAGCAAAATCGAGCCCTTTGTGCTGTCGAGCTTGATTGCCCGGGCCACCTTACCCAATCGACCCCTTTACCAAAACAGGAATATCCTGGTCCTGGCTGGGACCATCATCGGGTTGTGCCTGGGGATTCTGCTGATCGATATACGCTACCGTTTTATCACAAGCGCTAAACAAGGTTAATCAAAAACCATGCTGTCTCGGATCACCAGCCACCGGTTTTACCAGAGTCTTTGCACCCTTCTTCTGGCCCTGGTGTTAATGGGTCTGCCATTAACAAGCGTGCCCTTTCTTACCCGGGCAACCGGGGTACTGGTGGCGCCCTTTTCAATACTGCCCTTGTTCGTCCTTGTCCTGATCTGGTTGATCCCTTATTTGCTCCGCCGTGGGTCCTTCCCCAAAGAAATGACAGCCATTTTCTATTTTGTCATTGTTGTCGTCATCAGTTCAGCGGCTGCATATTTCCTCGATGGGTTTTATATGCGCGGCAGAACTTATTTTGGTCAAAGCTTGCGAGCTCTATTTACATTGGCGATTGGGCTCAGCTTCTATGTGACCCTGTCTGCCTATCTGCGCCAAAGATCTGTGCTGCAGCAAGCTATGTTATTCATTTACATCGGCGGCATGGGGTTGATCCTCTGGTCGGTGATGGAAATCATCGTCTTACATCGTTTCGGCAGTGTGCAGAATTTCCCTGCCTGGCTGACCCGCATCAAATCCGTGCTTGTTTTTCAACAGCCAGGCATGCTCTTCACCAATCGATTAACGGCGCTGGCTTACGAACCTTCCTGGTATGTGCTGATCTTCACCCTGGTGCTCTTCCCCTTATGGTTATCCGCCGTATTTCAACGAAAATCACTTTTTTCAATCAAGCTGTGGCGATTTATAGTTGAAGATATTTTGTTATTAGCGGGGATGACCGTCTTTATGTTCAGTTTTCCTCGTATCGGTCTGCTGGCATTGATTGTGATGCTGCTCTATTTTGGAATTCAGTTGACCAGACGACTGTTTGGCAAAATTCATGCCTGGCTGATCAACCACAAGAGGTTCAAAGTCGGCGATACAACCCTGTTCCGAACCGTTTTAACCCTGGCTTTAGTGACCCTGACACTCATCATTCTGATCAGTTCAGCAGCGATTTTCATCAAAATCGCCAGCCAACAAGACGCCCGTTTTCAACTGATCATTGACCTGTTTTCGACAAAGGCATTTAAGGAACTGCCCACCTCTGAAACAGATATTATCCTGTTTTCACGTGGATTAGCCTTCATGGAACGCACCATTTATTGGTTTGGGGGATGGAGGATCTTTGCTGATTATCCCTTTGGCGTTGGTTTGGGTAACGCGGGTTTCTACATGGTTGATCGAATCAACAGCCTGGGCTATGGGTCTTTTGAAGTGCGCAATATTTTATACCAGTCGACTTCCTTGATGAACATCAAGTCCCTATGGATCAGGCTGTTGGCAGAAACAGGCTTTATTGGACTGAGTGTTTACTTAACCTGGCTGTACCTGCTGTGGCGAAATAGCACATTCATTCAAAAAAGCGATGACACCCTTTTGCAAATCGTAGGGATGGCTGGGAAATTCTTCGTCCTGGCATACCTGATCGAAGGATTCAGCGTCGACACTTTTACCTTTCCCTATCCCTGGGTTACGGCAAGCTTGATTTCCGCAGGCAGCTTGATTATGCGTAAAGAAATCCAGAGCAGACGACCCATCGTAGCCAACTCTGCAAAACATTCGTCTTTTTAATTTCGTGCGTGAATGCGATGGTTTACCTCAGAAGAAATATCAGGAAGCCATCGCCCTCTTCAAAAATGGGGTAGTTTTCCAGCAAGATTTCCTTCACATCAGCCTGGCGGTCAAATTCAGCAAAATCCGTGACCAGGAACAACTCTCTTCCCTCCAGGGCTTCAGCAAACAATGCGTTTTTGTCGAGGTCCATCCCTGCCATTTCTCGCATCACAAAATCACCCATCGACATCCAATTTTGCGTTGGTTTCCAGCCCCAATATGCCAGGCGATAGCCATAATCGGGCGTGATGGAAATCACCGAGTAATCTCGCAGTTTCTCACCCAATACAGCGTAAAAACCCGGCTGATCATGATACCTGGCATGCTTGAGGCTCATTCTTGCATCCCAGAAATTAAATGCCATCCAGAAAAACGTCAGCCCGGTGAGCACAGCCAGCCCAAAAGTCTTCTTGCCGGGCAGTTTTTCGATCAACACAGCCGCACAAGCCGCCAACCCGATGCCAATTACGGGGGTCAATGGGATTTGATAGTAATTATGGGTAATAATATGATATGAAAAAACCATGCCATACAGGAAATAGCCCACAAAGATACTCAAAACCATGACCCGATAGGGTTTGTTTTTAATCACCAGGGCTCCTGCAATGCTGAATAAAAAGAATTCAATCCCCAGCGTGCTATTGATCACATCTTTCCATTGCAGATAATGAAAGGGGTCTTTCAACAAATCAGGAAATACTCTAAAGCTGGTTTGATTTTGTAGAAAACCGGAGATGTACATCCCGTCGATATGATAAATCAATGCCGGCAGGACGGTTAACCCCGCAATGAGAAGCACCTGGCGATTGGTCAGGGTCTTGATCAACTTTTGATCCGTTACCACAATCGCGATCAAAGCTGGGGCAACAAAAAATACAGTCGGCGATTTGACATAGATCGCCAAACCAGCCGTAATACCGGCAATCACCGCATTGAGCCAGTTCTTGTTCTTCGACCACCTGACCATTGTCCACCAGGAGATGATGATCGCAGCCGTCATCAATGACTCCGGTTGAAATGAACGACTTGCATAAAGTGGAAAGGGCAACACCATGTAATAAGCCAAACCGAGAACCGCACCTTTTTCTCCAACCAGCTCACGCATTAAATAGAACAAGCCAATCCCACCGATCGTCCAAAAGAAGATCGATAAAAACCTGGGGATTCGTAAGTCATCTGTTCCGAACAGTCGGTAACCCCATGCCGATAAGCGTTCCATTATTGGCGGTTCAATTTGGCCTTCTGATTTCCACTGGTGAACAGCCAGCTCCCGCTGTTCAGGCGGTGCATCCTCCAAGCCCTCATAATACATGCCCCTGGCAATCAACATCGAATGGAGCTGCCGGGTCGGATGAAAATCCAGCGGTGGATCATCAAAATCATAGAAGCGCCCCACCAGTCCAAAGAAAAACACCAAGGCGAGCATTAACCAGACCCAGTATCGATGTTCCTGAAAAAATTTGTTTTTCCTGGGTTTAGTTTCCATTTTTCATCTGCTGCTTTCGTTCTTAATAAAGTGCTGTTTTCGTTTCTCTAAATAACGGTCTCGCAAGGCGTTGACCTTTAATGGGCTCAGCAGTGCAAAAGCAACCCGTCGCCAATCTTTGACGACGACGGAAGGATTTTTCACAAAAGCCCTTCCATAAGCTTTGAGTGCTGCTGCGGGTTGATCTGCATTGAGTAAATAAAAAGCATTCAACCGGTGTGCACCTGCCAAAATCTTTTTCTCGTTTTCGGCGTACAGATCGGCAAAACGGTCATCCTTCTGCATCCATTCTGCCAGGCGATAGGCTTCTTGACCAAAACCTTCAGCATGGGCGACGTTTTTTGCATCGGCATGCATCCTGGCTGCCGCCCAAACCTGATCGGGAGCATAATGAATTTTTGTCAGCAGTCCCATGCGCAGCCACAGGTGATGATCTAACAGGTAATGATAAGACCCATCCAGATAGCCCGCTGCATCCAGTACACACCGGCGAAAAAAAACCCCCGGCTGCCCTAAAATGTTAAAAGCCATAAGATCCTTTAACCCCCAGTGGTCATAAGACATGCGGTTAAAAACCTCACCCTCCGCATCGATTGAATCAACATCACTGTAAACCAATCCAACGTCGGGATATGCTTGAAAAATGGCAACAGCCCTCTTAATGGCATGCGGGCGGTAAACATCATCCGAGTTGAGCCAGCCGACGATTTCACCCCTCGTCCGTTGAAATCCCTTATTAATCGCATCAGCCTGCCCCTCATCCGGTTCAGATATCCAGCCTGTCAGGCGGTCAGCGTACTTCTGGATGATCTCCAGGCTGCCATCCTGCGATCCCCCGTCGATGACCCAGTATTCCTTATGGGAATAATCCTGGTTGATGACGGATTGAATGGCGCTTTCAAGAAACTGGCTCTGATTGAACGAAGGTGTGATGATCGAAACAAGAGGTTTCTCAGCCATGCTCATTTCCCAAAATACTGATCAAAATCAACCTTGGGAAACACCTGCAGTTTTCCACCGACGGTAGCATCCAATACCTGGCGACCATCAGCTAAAAAAGCCCGGTGTGCCATTTGATAAGCCACTTCCGATGTCTCCAAATCGGGGAGTTGCCAGCGAAACCCTTTGCCAAAATAGTGTGGGCTGAAATGATTGGGGTCATCCCCTTGGGATTCAACCGTCTGGTTGGGCTTGCCCTTTGATGAGAAGCTGTGATCCACCCCGATTAACACCACCGTTGAAAAACCCATGTGGTAAGCCAGTTGCAGGGCGGTATAGGTTACTGTTGCACCTTCCCATACGCGCTTGCTGACATCTTTAGCAAATTTCGGGCCAGTGTACGTTGTATAGAGGAAATGCAGGTTGTCTTGAGGTTCAAGCCAGCGATGGGCACGCCAGGAAATGAACACAGGCAGGGATAGTGCCATGATCTCATGGGCACACTGCTCAATCACCAGGTCATTTACCGATAGAAAATAAGAGGTCGTAAAGCCCCATTCTTCCCAGGCAAGGTAGATCCGATTTAATCCAAAACTGTATTCATCCCTGATTTTCTGAATATCGGTTTTATTCAAGCTGGGACCGTTGCCGATAATTACACACCGTTCACCCTTATGAACGTCCTTAAGAGCGCGTAGTTTCTGGATGCTGTCGCGCCGCCAGGGATGCAGGGCAGCCTCCACACGACCTGGAATCCTCTGGATCCCATCCCAGCTCGACCTCCCAAATTGCCACACGCGATTTGGTACGATCCGTTTGATCAACGCTTTAGGGTTCATTCTGTACTCAATCGACAGGTTGCACCGCCATCGACGATCATCGCCTGCCCGGTCATAAATGAGGACTGTTGATTATCAGCCAGGAAATAAATCGAGCGGGCAATCTCCTCGGGTTTACCGACCCGACCGTTGACCGTCTTGCGAGCCAAATTTTCCAGCCGATCAATGATGGTGCCGTCACCGACATGGCCGCGACTCAAGCCCGCACGCAGCATGGGCGTATCCACGGCGCCGGGCAAGATGGCATTGACACGAATTTCATCCGGGGCAAACTCGATCGCCATTGCGCGGGTTAATGCCAGCAGTCCACCCTTGCTGGCAGCATAGGCGGAAATATCCGCTGAGGTAACAACAGCATGCACCGAAGAGACGTTAACAATCGCGCCTCCCTGAACTTTAAGCAAGGGATGCGCCAGCTTGGCGCCTAAAAACACCGAACGCAGGTTGGATGCCATCACCAGGTCCCATTCTTCGGCTGTCGTCTCTAAAAGCGGTTTGGCGATCTGTACGGCAGCGTTGTTTACCACAGCGTCCAACCGATCCGTATAAGCGGATACCTGTTCATATATGTTTTCGATTTGCTCGGGTAGTGAGATATCCGCCTGGATATACATCCCGTCTTCCGGGAAGCCCGCGTACTTCGGTTGGCGATCGACGCCAATCACCCGCCAACCTCGTTCAGAAAAGATGCTTACCGTCGCGCGGCCAATGCCCCCTGCCGCGCCGGTAATGAGTAAGGTTCTGGTTTTTGTTTCAGACATCATATTCTTCCTGATCAAGCCGGTTTACATAGTCGATATTCAATCGTTTTGCCGTGTTTTCAAGCCCCATATTTTTCTTTGAACGCATCAAGCCGACCTGCATCGATTGCGAGACCTTCCAGCAAATTCCTGATTGTGTTCCAGTGCACTCGCTCCCAAAACAGGGGGCTCGAATTTGAATTATGTGGCGCCAGCATCACCTGTTCCATATGCCGCAAGGGGCTATCCGAGGGCAGGGGTTCGATTTCAAAGACGTCCAGGGCTGCACCGCGCAACGCATTCCTTTGCAGTGCCGAGATCAGGGCTGATTCTTCCACAATTGGACCGCGGGCAGTGTTGATGATCACGGCTTCGGGTTTGCAAAGAGAAAGTGTCTCTGCGTTGATCAGGTGATAACTGGACGGGTTCAGGTCGCAGTTGATGCTGATATAGTCTGCTCGAGATAGCAAATCATCTAAATCGGTCATCTCTACCCCGTATTCCAGCAAGAAATCCGGCTCAATCTCAATGATGTCATTGCCCAATATTTTCATCCCGAATCCCCGCGCCCGCCGAATGACCGCCTTACCGACATGACCCACACCAACCACGCCCATGGTGCTCTCTGCCAGGGTTCTTCCGACAATTTTCTCCCATGCTCCGCTTTTTACCTCTGCATCCAAACGTGTGAGGTGCCTTGAAAAGACCAGCATATAACCGATCACACTCTCAGATACCGGTACAGTGAAGGCGTTGGGGGTATTGCAAACCGCCACGCCCAGTTCATTCGCTGCAGCCCGGTCAATCGAATCGATGCCCGTTCCCCACTTAGAGATCACCTTCAGACGCGGAAGACAGGCTTCAATCACCCGCCGGGTAAAACGATCATCACCGCAGATCACGCCATCGAATGCCCCGGCATGAACAAGGATTTCCTCCTCGGAAAGGCGTTCATGGACGGTCGGTGTGATCAGGTCAAGGTCGAAGGCTTCCAGAACAGGACGAAAGCGCTTCATTTCAGGCAGCATATAGGGCGCAGAGATTAAAACCGTTTTCATAGGCAAATTCCTTATAAAATAATTCAATGGGTAAAAAATTCAATCTCATTCGCCATGTATCTGACGATAGAGCATATCGGTAATGATAAAATCCAGTTCATCATCGATATCCTGGGCTTCACGGGCAGGAATTTCGAACATCAATGGGCGCTCACCCAGACGGTTACGGCGTTTAATCAGGGTTTGCCGTTCGAAGATGTACACACAGGAATTTTCTTCGTAAATAGGCGGCAGGTCCTGGGTGCGCAGGAGGATGTTTGGGTTATGGTTGATGGGTCTCCCAAGCTGATCCCACAAACGGGTTTGATAACGCGTGACCCCAAACAATGAATCATATTCGGGGATGGCGCCCAAAAAAGCCCCGATCGCCGCTGAAACCGTTTCAGGTCGCAGCAGGGGGTTGGTTGAATGGGTTTGCAGATAAAAATCGGCTTCGATTATGCTGGTATCGTGAATCAGGATCTCGTTCATCGGAACCTGGTCCCCCCGTAAATGCTCCGGTCGAGAAATCACTTTTACATCGGGGAAATGATCGTGCAAACCGGTGATGATTTCTAAACTGTCGGTATCGACTAGGATCGCTTCAAGCTCGGGAACCTTCAGCAAGGTATTGATAATATGATGAAAAAGTGGCTTTCCTGCCAAAATACGGTAGTTTTTTCCGGGCACCCGAACCGATTCATGGCGCATGGGCACCAATGCAATTATCTTTTGAGTCATAAACTTACCTTTAAACGTGTAATTTTCTCGTCTGTTATTATAACCCGGAATCCAACAGGTTGATGATGTTATGCCTGTTAGGACATCGGTGCAGAATAAGCACACTCCGAAAAAAAGCAGGCTAAAAGGCGCTTTTGATTGTTCTTTTCGCTGATATTTTGGCTGGTTGTGATACTCACACCTCTGGCAGCAGAAAATTACCGCCCTGTAGCAATCCTTCAGAGATCGCTTTTAACGTCGGCGAGTGTTCGGGCAACAAATCCTGCGGGCTAAAATCCTTCAAGCGCACAAAGCCAGGCCAGATGCCATCCGGCTCTAAAAAGTGGTCAAAGGGCAGGGATGTGCGGAATAGTTGAAAATAGAGAAAGCGCCTGGCATTGAGCCGATGCACTTCTGGCGCACTGACCTTTTCAGAGGTTAAAAATTCCTCCAACTGAGCCATATATTCAGCCCGGGTTTGAGGGAAGAAAACCGTCTCCAGTTGGGTGAAGCGGGCTTTTCCAGCGCACAGCACCGGCGCACCCATGATCGCAGCCTCCATGCCGATGGTGGAATTATAGATCATGACAAATTTTGCTCTCTGGATCATTTCGTAGGAGCTGAAGTACTCATCCGGCTTCACAAAGACCGCATTCGGCAAGCTGTCAACGCCCCGCTCCTGAACCCATTCCGCCACACTTTCCTGGCTGGCTTTGCCCGGCCGCGATTCATCAGGATGTGCCCGGATGACAAATAATGTCTCCGGATGGGCTTTGATGACCGTCAGAACCTGATCCAACCAAGAAAACATATCCGTGAAAATCACATTCGCGTGGGGTTGGCTGGTGTCAAAGATCACATTGGTAAAGATGGGGACCACCTGCGTAAAAGATTCCATCCGTTTGAGAAGGGTCTCATCCAGGCGGGTCATCTCCGGCCAAAATTGGATGCCAGCCATGCTGAAATCGCCCTTAAAACGTTTGGAGAGATATTCATCCAGTTCTGCGTCTTGTGCAGGAGTGAGTTGAAAATCTTGCGGGATGTCAACATCGTAAGCCGTCGCCTCGCCTTCAGTAAAGAAAACCGAAAAGGGGCGCATACCCACCTCATGTGAATACACTGGCACGCCACGTTGTCGTGCCACCCACCGGGCGGATGCCTCCGGAAAAAGCATGCCATTAAACACGACCACAGCCTGCGGCGATTCTGTGATCACCAGCCAGTCGAATTGCAAAGCCACTTTATAAGCAGAAAGAATGAAATAACGGTAAAGAACACGGGTAGGTTCGTCATCAATCAGATGATGACGGCGTAATACCCAGCGCATGGAAGGCAAGCACAGGTCGCCCAGGGGGAAGTCCTCAAACCGAAAATGGCGTAATTCATCCAGGCTTGTATTTTGTAATTGTTTAGCCAGTTCCTCGCTTGATGTGGAAATTAATCTACTGACCTTCGATTGGTGATAGATGATTTTCGATTGCGTCAAACACTGATTACATGGCGGTAGTCGATAAACATCGGTTCGATCTGTTCCCTGGACACAGCGAGGCATCCCCTGATGACAAACAAAATTAATCACCCGCACCCCTTGCATACGCAAGGACCAGCCGGTCAGCATGGCAAAGGCAGCATTCAAACTTAAACCGCTGATACGGGTTGATGCGTTAAACAAAAGAATGGTCTTCGTTTCGTCGGGTTTTGGGGCTGCTTTAGCTACCCGAGTTGCCATCTGACGGATATCCTGATTAACCTTTCGTCGCAAAGAGCGGTTAGCCAGGAACTCTTGGGAAAGCTGGAAGAAGGTCATACAGGAACTCACATTTCTAAGTGCTGTATTTTCTCAGCTTTTTGAGGATCGATTGTTCGCTATCGTACACATGCTTCACGCCATCTCCCAGGGCTTTTTCCGTCACCCGGATGTATTTGACCAGTGTACGCATCCCCTGCGGTTCAACCGAAGCTGCCTGATCCGTGCCCCACATCGCCCGGTCAAGAGTCACATGGCGTTCTACCAGGCAGGCGCCCAAACCTACGGCAATGGCTGATGTTACCAGCCCCACCTCGTGCCCTGAATACCCGATTGGGCAATCAAATGTTTCTTGCAGGGTTTGAATCATCCTCAAATTTAACTCATCCGGCGGGCAGGGATAGCTGCTGGTGGTATGGCAGATGAGCAGTTTGTCCAGCCCCAACACGTCGACCGCTGCTTGAATCTCTTCCATGGTGGACATTCCGGTCGATAGGATGGCTGGTTTCCCGGTTTCTTTAACAGCCCTAAGCAGTTCATGGTCCGTCAGCAAAGCTGAAGGAATTTTGTGCGCCGGGGGATTATAAGCGTCAATGAAGGCCAGGGATTCAAGATCCCACGAGCTGGCTAACCAATCAATACCTAATGACTTGCAATAAGCATCAATCTCATCAAATTCATCCCGCCCAAATTCCACCTTGTAGCGGTAATCTAAATAAGTGATATAGCCCCAGGGGGTGTCGCGCATCTGATCTTTCTGATGATCAGGAACGCTCACCGCTGGCGTGCGTTTTTGGAATTTCACCGCATCAACGCCGGCATCAACCGCCGCTTTGATCAATTCCCTGGCAATTTCAACCCGACCGTTATGGTTGATGCCAATTTCTGCTATGATATAAGTGGGGTGACCATCGCCCACCAACCTGGTTCCAATTTGTATCTCTCTGTTCATTTATGCTCCCTTAAATCTATTAACGATCCGAGAGGAAACTGCCGATCAATTGCATATCACATTGTTCGGTACACTTGATCCCCGGCGTCAGGTCAAAGTGATCCATGCGGAATTTCCTGTACTTTTCGCCATTCCAGATGTCAAATAACGATTCAACTCTCGCATCACCCAGGATAATCTCATTATTAAAATCTTCCACACATTCCGCACATTCGCCGTTAGACTTGACCGTCATTGACGACCACGGGAACTGGCAGAATTCAATCCAGTGTATGGATTGAGTCTGCTGTTTGTTGTCCTCATACCATTGCTGATCCTGGCTCTTCAGGTACACATATACATCACAGCCATCGAAAGCTTCCTGCAAGCGCTGGAATTCATCCTGCTGCCAGGGCTTATTCAAATTGATCATTGTGATAACAATCTCGGTCTGAAAATTTCGCTGGGCTTTGTAATCCAACAATTTTAAGATGTTCTTGTAAGATTCAGTGAAATTCGAAGCCTGACCGCGCACTTCCTTATGACGCAGGTCGTCCACGCTCTCGATTGAATATTTGATATAACCCAATCCGTTTTCAAAGGTCTCCAGGGTGCGTTCCATGTTAATATTCGCCGGGTTGCAGGAAAAGTAAGATTCCAATCCTCTTTCCGTCATCCACTGCACGTACTGGGGCATGTTTTTATCCAGCAAAGGGTCGCCATAGCCATGCAGAACGATCACCCGCGGAATCACGTATAAAAAGAAGTGATTCTCGCTCATATCGTCCTTATCGATGCCGTAGTTCTGCTTGACAAAGGCTTCCCATTGCGCCAATTGTTCCGGCGTAAAGGGCTTTAGCTGATCAATGACGCGCTTGAACAGCTCGGGCGCCATAGTTTCGATCGGGCGAGTCATCATGGTGGTGCGGGGGCACATCTCACAACGCATGTTGCAGGCGTTGGTGGTTTCAATATTGTAAACCACCGGTTCAGGGTTACGATAGGATTCAAACGTTTCCATCAGGGTTTCACGCGGCATCCTTTCTCCGCCCATTAACCGATACTTAAGGTCATATACTTTCATGTAAAAATCAATATCAATCATTTATGCTCCAATTTATAAGACTCAAACAATCGGTGTCACGTCAAGAAGACCTGACACCCAGATGATCCATGATCAAATCGCATAACTCCCTCACAGCGCCTCTTCCACCGGGGGCAGAAAGTACCCGATCGGCTTGCCTGATGACAGCAGGATGCGCATCGACAGGCACAGCCGCAAAAGCCACCTCGGGAAATACCGGCAGATCATTAATATCATTGCCCATAAACACAACCTGTGAGTGGTTGAGCTTTTTATCGGCGATAATGCCACGAATGGCACTGACTTTGTCCTGCACAGCTTGCAGCATTGGCAATTTTAATTTATTGCAGCGCGCTTCCACTACCGGGTTGGTCTCTTTGGAGAGAACCATCACATCAATGCCCGTCAACCTGCGCAGGATTTCAAGCCCCAGGCTGTCTGAACGATTGGAAGCCACCATTTCCTGTCCATCTTCATTGACCCACACCCGGTTGTCGGTTAACACGCCGTCAAAATCAAGCACGATCAATTGGATATCTTCAGGTAACCGCCGACGCTGATTGGCAGGGTCGACCATTGTCAGTTCACGGGTATTGTTCAACACGAGCTGTTCAGCCGCAGGCCAATCGGAGGGCATATCAATGTCAACGGTATAGCGTGGGTCAATCATCAATGGCAGGATGGTTTTGCCGGTCATCGAGTGCTTTTCAAGAACGGTTTTTGCCCACAATGCATCGATATGCCCGGTCTGCCAGTAAACATCTGGCAGGGCTTGCCGCGGGGCGTTGTAGGCTTCAGGAATACCCTCAACTCCCAGTAAGGGAATCATGATCGAAGTTTCGCCATCAAGCGTCCACATTTTAAAAGGGTTTTGCCCGGCGGGAACAACCCCGCGCACACTGTCCGCCTGGGGGTGTTCCAGCAGCAGGCGGATCGCCTGGTCAACACAGTCCAGGGGCCGGATTGGCGAGGTCGGCCGCAGCCACACCAGGATCTCAGGGTGATAACCTTCATGTTCAGCCAGCCAATCCAGGCAGTGCTGCGCAACCGGCAAATCCAGAGTGTCATCCCGAGCAATCGATTCAGGACGCAAAAAAGGCGTTTCTGCGCCATAGTGGCGCGCCACCTCGGCGATCTTTTCATCATCCGTGGAGACAATCACCCGGGTGACCAGCTCGGATTGCAAGCCGGCAATTATACTATACGCAATCAGCGGAAAGCCAGCAAAATCCTTGATGTTTTTCCCCGGAATGCCCTTAGAGCCGCCGCGCGCCGGGATGATCGCCAGAATATCAGGTTTCATTACCATGCAGTATACCCTCCATCTACGATCAAATTCGCACCGGTCATGTAACTTGATGCATCAGATGCCAGAAACAAGATGGCTCCATTGATCTCATCGATGTCTGCCATGCGTCCTAAGATTGCTTTCGCAGAATAGCGGCGCAAAAAATCATCATCATGCCCATTAAAGATGCCGCCTGGCGTCAGGGCATTAACACTAATGCCTGTGCCCGCATAATAGGCTGCCAGGTAACGTGTCAATCCAAGTATCCCGGCTTTGGTGACCGGGTAATCAACGGGTTTGAACTGCTGGCGCCCCTCAACCTGGGGATAAATGCTCTGGTCCGCACCTACCAACCCATAAATTGACGAGATGTTGATGATCACACCCGAACCCTGCTGCACCATGCTCTTCACGGCTGCCTGGCAGCTTAGAAAAACGCCGGTTAAATTGACCTCCAGCGATCTCTTCCAGGCTTCGAGGGCATAATTTTCAAACGCATTAGCCGATTGGTCGCCCAGGTGCTGCGGGTCAAATTTCGGATCGAGGGCAGCACAGTTGACCAGCACATCCAGCCGCTCATATTCCGAGAGGGTATGTTCAACCATTCCTGCAACCGAACCCGGATCGGTTACATCGACCCTTATCGCAATCGCCGGGATTTGGCTGGCGCGTAATTCCCGGGCATGTTCGTAAGCTGCGCTGAAATCGATGTCTGCAATGACAACCCGTGCCCCCGCTTCACCCAATGTGCGCGTAAATTGTCGGCCCAGCAATCCGGCGCCTCCCGTCACCAGCGCCGAACGTCCTTCTAATGAAAACTTATCAAAGATCGTCAAATTTCATTCCTTATTCTGACTGACAAATCATCGATGGGTATTATACCTTCGGGTTAGCAATTAGCGACTGCAGCGCAAACACTGCAGGCTTTGCTACCTTCATTCCTTTTTTCAGTAATGAAGTGGCTATTGAAACAGATCAAGCGTCTCACCCAGAACGGCTGCTTTATGGACGGCGGTGGTGAGGGCTAAAGATTTGATCCCATCTGCCAGGCTGCACCGAGATGCTTCCTGCCCGCTAATCACCGCTAAAAAATGGCGCATCTCCGCCAGGAATAAGGCATTCCGTTCAAAATCTGCCGGCGGTTGAATATCGTCCCAGCGACCATCATTGGCATCATAAACCCGGGCTGCCCCGTTGGCGTTATCCCAGCGGATTAAACCTGCAGTGCCGCTGATCTCCAACCAGTGCGCCGGCGGCTGTTGAAAAAAGTCCAGATGAACCGAGCCGATCACACCGTTCTCAAAACGCAGGGTGATCTCAGCCAGGTCTTCCACGTCGATCTCAAGGTCAGAGACCCGGTCGGTGACGGCAAACACCGACCTCACCTCGCCAAACAGCCAGCGCAGGTAATCCAGCGGGTGACAGAGCGTGTTGACCACGCCGCCGCCCAGGTCTGCCCTGGCGGAATATCCCTGGCGGTAGTCCTCCCAGGGATGCCAGCCCGGCAGATACTCGCCCCAATGGGCGCGGAAGTGGAGCGAGCGCCCAATGCCACCGGCATCCAGAATCGCCTTCACCCGCTCCAATACCGGATGAAAACGAAATTGAAACCCGATCAGGGTTTTGATCTTTTCGGCGTCTGCCAGGGATCGCAGCCTTTCAACCTCCAACCCCAGTTGAGGTGCGATGGGCTTTTCAATCAGCAGATGGCATCCAGCTTGCGCGGCTGGGATGGCTACATCCAAATGCAGCGCAGTCGGATTGGCGACAATCACAGCATCCGGTTGATGCGCCAGGGCTGCTTCGAGGTCCGTTTCAACAGGAAACGGTGCCAGCTCATCCTCCGGCAATGTGCTGCGGTGCGTGCGATACAGCAGGATATCCCGTTCACCCAGGGAAACCAGGTTGCGCAGGTGTCGCCTGCCTATTGAGCCCAAACCTGCAATTAAGAATTTCATGTTGACTTCCCAGTTTGAAACATAAGTCTTGTTGATCACAGCCGGGTCAATTCAGCCAGTGGTAAAGCCGATTGACCATTTTCTGTAGGGCATAACGGATTAAGCGTACGTCAGCCAGGCGCTGCATCAAACTCCTGGCGCGAGGTTTTACAACCCGCACTGCCGAAGAGAGACCCGTCTGCACAGCCAGCGCCACCACCTCCTCAGAAAGGGCGTTTCCCATTAAGCGCATGGTTTGCTGGCGGGTACACAGCCGCAGATACCCCTTGGCATCCATCAAGTCATCCATCTCCACCATGCGCCCCATCACGTGTTCACCCCAGCCTGTGGGCAGCATCTCCGCCAGGACTTCCTGGAGCACAGTCTTGGGACACACCATCTGGAAGTGATGAGCAGAAACCCAGGCTTCAAGCCCATCATAAGCAACAATGATGTCCTCAATTCCATCCACTTCCGCCTGGTAGACCTCCCAGGTGCGACCGCTGTTTTCGATATACTCTTCCTCCCACTTGTGGGGCATCAGCAAACCGCGCTGAACGATCAAGCCAGATTTTTCGACAAAATCGATGGTGCTTGTCGAGCTCATTGCCACGCGCTGACGGATATAAAAACCCGTCACCGCGCCCACATTGGGAAAGGTATCGATGATTTTAAGATGTTCGCCCAGCCAACCGGGCAAGTGAAAGACGTCATCATCCGTATACGCCACAATCTCTCCTGGGGCTGTGTCCACAATCATCCGCAGAGCGTTCAGCTTGCCGATATTCTGTTTGGAAAGCAGCAGGTAATCGATGGCGCCCTGTTCGTACAGGGATTGAAGATATGCCACCATCTCAGGGCAACTTCCGTTATCAAAAACCAGCAGGTCATAAGCCTCGTGTGTATTCGTCAGAATGCTTTCAATGGTCATGCGAGTGACATCCAGACGGTGTTGAAAATAACCCGCCTGGTAGGGCGCATAAACCAGCACCGCCACTGTCGTGCGCGCCGGTGAAAAATCCAGTGTTTTTCCGCGGGAAGGATTAATGCCAATACGAGCCATTTATTACTCTCTGTTCATTGATCATCTTCAGTTCACATTGCGATGTTTAAGTTTTTCTGCCAACCAACCCCGCAGCTCACCGTAGCCTTTTATCGGGTGAAACAGCGCAAAGAATAGCCAGCCCAAAACGCGCGAATGTAGACGAATAAGGGGAAAAATCTCCACTTCACGCCAGAAACCGCTCCAATCCAGGCGTTTTCGTTGCAGCCTATCTGCGTTCAGCACATGTGTGACATCATGAAGTGTGAAAATTGTGCGCCGTCCACCTCCCAGCCGCACATTGACGCCAGTCTCCGGTTGGTAATAATGTTTCAGCCCGCCCGGCAGGTGGCGATAATCATGGTTCTGATGCACGACGGTCACCACCTCTGAAAGGTCAACTACCGGCCAACCCTTCCAACGCGCCCGGAAAATCATCCAGTTGTCCCATCCCGCCCTGCCAACCGCAAAATCCGGGATGTCTTGAAAGCACGCCCGGGGGAAAATAAAATAATCGCTGCCAGTAGGTGTGTGCAAAACACCCTCATCCCGAATGCGCGCCAGCAATTCCTGTTCCCAACCTTCTGAAAAATCCATGGGCGCATCAATATCCATATCCCAACGCTGACCCACAGCCAAAAAGCGTTTTTTTACGCCTGAAAGTCGCCGCACAGCATCCAGTAAGTCCGGCAAGAACAGAATGTCGGCATTGGCATAGACCAGGAAAGGGGATTCACTCACCTCCCGCGCGAGGGCAAAAATCGAACTGATCAACGGTGTTCCTAACTCGTTGCAGCGTACACCCGTGAGATGCATCAAACCCAATTCCTGGCAGTGCTCGGCAATCCCGGGCTCATCTCCGATCACAACCACCTCGACCTCATCGCCCAGCGCCTGCCAGTTGCGCAGCATATTGTCCTGAATCATCCTGATATGCGGGTCAGTAAAGGGTTTGGGGGCGGTAAACAGGGTTAACAGCGGCATCGTTCAATCAGCCTCATCATTTGGGAGGGGCAACCAGGCCTGGCGAGGGAAAAGCTTCTGAACTGCCTGTCGATACAACATCCCTGCCCGCCGCTTTAAACGCACCATCCGCTCACGAGTAGGTTGTGGCTGAGGTACGTCAGCGGGTAAGGGTTGTGCCAGTGCGGTCAGGTAAAGGTTCAACAGCGAGGAGCGCGGAAAGCCGTGGCGATGAAAAAAGAATACATGATAGCCAGCCTGCTGTAAAACCGCCTGCAGGCTGTGCGGGGTATAACAGGCCAGGTGTGCCAGCTCAAAACTGTCATGAGCATAAAAATTGGGCACCTCCAGCAAGAGGATGCCGCTTTCATTAAGAAGCTCTCTGCGGATTGTGCTCAACATCCCCACCGGGTCTGGCAGGTGTTCCAAAACATGCACCAGGCTGACCAGGTCAAACCTGGGCGGGTTGTCCGCTAACAGCTCGTCAAGCGCCGCATACATGTTAATCCCCCGACCCTGAGCATACCGCCGGTAAGCCTCTCCCGGTTCAACCCCGACCACAGTGCTGCTGAAGGCGTCTTTAAACGCTTCCAGCAGGGTGCCGGTTGAGGCGCCAATATCTAAAATACGCCCCGGCGGATCGATCCGCAGTGTGTGCAATATTTTAATCAGGGATAGCGCCCGATGTTCCTGTACCCACAGGTCTTTTACTGTTGGCTCTTCTGAAGATTGGTAAATTTCGCGGTATGTTTCTGCATAAAAAGCCGGATCTGACGCCTGGCTGGCTTGTGGAGATTGATAAATCAACCCGCAATCTGTACATTGGAAATACTCCAGTGGAAAGCCAAAGGATTCCACCTGAGTAAAAAGATCATATTGGTCAGATCCACATACCAAACAAGTCATAAACAGCTCGCTAAACCGGTTTAAATTCGATTATATCATTCTGCAACCGGTCTAAGCCTCCACAATTATCAGATCGTTTACAATCGCGTCCTCAGCAGCAAAAGACACCTTTCGGCTAACCGGTTTGAGCCGCAGTTCCCCACGATCAACCCCGATTCTCAGTTGGTGTCTCCGGGTTCTGCCAGGCATCATTGAAAACGTGTATCTTTATCCAGAAAATCTTTTTGAACCACTTCGGCATTCAAGGCTGCCAGGTCGGGACGTTGCTCCAGCAGGGAAATGATTTCATCCAGTGAAAATTCGTCGGTACACTCAAAATGCTCGTAAATCTGCTGAATCAAAGCCAGATCCTCAGGAGTATCCACCGTCAGGCGATAATGGCTTAAGTCGGGTTCGTGGTCAAGCAAAACGACTTTAAACCGCCCTTCCTGCTGGTAGAAATAGGGCATCACATGCTCCCGCTCGTGTTTTTGCTCAGCCTCACACCAGGCGCGCGCCAGGTTGTCAAAACTCACCACCTCGGTATCCATACCGATGGGCGTGGTGCGCTTGAATGGCGGTGGCAAGCGGTTGGCAGCAAAATCTGCCTTGTGTTCAAAAAAACTGTGTACAGTCCGATCGATTAGACGGGGGTCAATCACGGGACAATCCCCGGTTAGCCGCACGATCGTTTCAGCGCCAAACAGACCCGCTGTTCGATAATAGCGGTCGAGCACATCGAGGGGGCTGCCGCGAAAATAGGGGATGCCAAATTTCCGGCACATCTCGGCGATGCAGTTATCCTCCGGGTCAGACGTAGTAGCTACAACCACCTGTCCGATGGTGCTTGCGCGCCGCACCCGGGTCACCTGGCGAACGAGCATTGGCTTTCCACAAACTTCCTTAAGAACTTTGCCCGGCAGCCGGCTGGAACCCATCCGGGCCTGGATAATGGCTACAACTGAGGAATCTCTGGCAGGCATATGCAGTGAATTTACTCCAAATCCTCAATACGCAGGGAAGCCACAATGGCATCGTAATTGTCCAACTGAGCAGATACTTCCTGCTGATCGGCATTGAACCCAATCAGGTAAATCACCCCCGAATCTTTAAATACGTACACCGCCTGGGTCAGTTCCAACCCACCTTGCTTGGTGAGGGTGATCCAGCGCAGGGTATCACGCCCACCAATCGACAGTCGGCTTTCCTGCAGAATTTCAACATCATTTCCCAACAATGTGCCCGCCAGGGTCGAAAGCAAGTTCAGGGGCATGAAAGCGAAGTCTTTATTCTTAATCACCACAAAACTGGTTGGAACAACGGCAGTGCTGCCCTCGTCATAGCCCCACATGAGAATATTAGCCTCGGCGTAACCGGTCAGGTTGTCCAGGCCAACTAGCACCACGCCAAGACTATCAACAAGGTCAGTCAGTTCGGTAACAGAACTGGCTACATAATACGATTTAGGAACCCACAGGGTAATCATGTCATGATCAATTACTCGGCTCTCTTCCCAAAAGCCTTCCGGGGGCACGTAGTCGGGTAGATGATTTGCTGATTTCCGAAAGGGAAGGTTGCAGGCCAGGCTGGCCAGAATCAGTATGACTGCAATAAAAAGAAAAGGTTGTTTTTTCATAAGCGGTTGTACCAATAATGATCTTTTTTCACCGTTAATAAACGCCACTGCATTCTATCGCATTTTGACCTGTTCTGCTACCGTTTGAAAAAGATCACATCAGCCGAGGAAAAGGGGTTACCCCTGCGATAATTGGTAGGCACTCAATAGTTTGGGAAAGTTAATTCTCCAATCTGCACGTTCCTCCGCCAGCAGTCTGGCACGCCTGCCATAATCAGCCAGGTTTGAATCATCAACCAGCTTCAGAATTTGATTGGCTAATGCATTGATATCGCCATCACTGAACAGATCACCCACCTCACCGGGCTTGACCCATTCGCAATTGCTGGGGATGTCAGAAACTAAGACCGGTCGTCCGCAAGCCAGCGCCTCCAGCAGGGATACCGATGAGCCATCACAGTGCGAAGGGCTGATAAACAGGTCGCCAGCCCCATAATAAGCAGGCAATTCCTCGTGGGTGATCCAGCCAGGAAAGCATACCGCATCACCTGCAGGGGCTAAAACGTCCCGAATTCGTTCTGACTGCGGTCCATCTCCTGCGAGCAACAGGCGTAGATCAGGGCGGCTTCGATGGACAATCAAAAAAGCTCGCGCCAGGTCATCCACACCATAGGGCACAGACCAGGTACGGTTGCAAAAAAGGACAAACTGTTCCTGCCAGCCCAGGTCATGTTTGAGTGCCTGCCCGACTTCTCTTGCTCGCTCTGGCGAAAAATGACCCAAATCGACACCCCAGGGCAGAAGAGCCATCCGCTGGCGCGGGAACCTGTAACCGGCTACCCGGTCAGCAACTGTCTGGCAGTCTGCGACCAGAACTGCGCTGCGATCCAGGACACACTGAGTAACTCTGCGCATCCAGGGACTGCGCCCTGCATTCCGCAGCAGGTCAAACGCCCAGGACATGCTCACCAGCGGTGTAAATTCAGCCAGTGCTGCTGCCAGGGCTGGACCCTGGATTGGGCCGGCATGGATCAGGTCTGGTCGCAAATCCATCAGGATGCCCCGCAGTTGATGAACGCCTGCCTGCCACCCTTTCCAATGTGACCAATCCGGCTGTCCCTCCCTCCAGGTCAGTTCTGTAATCTTCATGGGGGTATCAGGTGTACAGGCATGCATGCGCAAGCTGAATACCTCGAGTGAAGTCTCAGCCAGCGCGGATAAAAATCGCCGGTCATGGGGGCTATCCTGTGCTGTGAAATAAAGAACCCGCATCAGGCCTCGATTCTCCGGCAACACGCAGTCAAAATACGGTTACGACTCGCCAAATTGGGTCCAGTACAGCGCCTGACCGCCTGGAATCCGCACCAGAGCAGTTAACCCAATGACCGCGTTGATTTCATAGGGCAAAATCGCTCCCGGTGTGGCAGGACGAAGGACATCGATCATCTCCCGGGTGATCACCTCGCCCGGTTCAATTTCTCGAGAGGCTCGCAAACAACGCCGCTGAATGATGACCGTCTCCTGTTCATTGGCAGCCACAAACTTATCACCGGAACCCATCGCTCTTTCCAGTTGACGGGTTGCCCTGACCATCTCTGCCCAGGATACAGGGTTCATGGCAAAGGGATGATCC
This sequence comes from Brevefilum fermentans, assembly GCF_900184705.1. Taxonomy (NCBI): domain Bacteria; kingdom Bacillati; phylum Chloroflexota; class Anaerolineae; order Anaerolineales; family Anaerolineaceae; genus Candidatus Brevifilum; species Candidatus Brevifilum fermentans. The sequence goes on from NZ_LT859958.1 coordinate 2,406,300, forward strand.
GGACCGACACGATCATTATCATCGGTGAAGTGTTTTTCAATCACTCGTGCCCCCAGGGCAACCGCCCCCAGCACCGTCGCATACCCATGGGTATGATCCGACAGACCTAAAACCACATCAGGGAACATCGTCCGATAGGTTTTGAGGACGTTCAAATGAATGTTGTCAAAGTTGCCGTCTTCGGCGGTGTAATTGGTATTGCATTGCATCAAAACCAGCTGCGGGTTGATCTCCAAAATGGCGTGCACCGCTCGCTGAACATCGCCGATATTCGATGCACCGGTTGCCAGCAGCACCGGCTTACCTTTGCTGGCGATGCGTTCAACCGCTTCAATCCAGGTGATATCGCCCGAGCCGATCTTGTAAGCCGGCACATAATCATCCAGCATATCTGTGGCTTCAAAGTCATAGGGTGAGGAGAAATAATGGATCCCCACCTCATCACAGGTCTCTTTCAGCACCGGCGTCCACTCAAAGGGAATTGAAGCCTCCGCATACACTTCCGAAACCGACTTTTTCCACGTGGCCTGGTGAGAAACCTGGGCATCCATGTGGGAGAAACCATAATCCGATACGATCTTCGGCGCCTGGAAGTTCTGGAATTTGGCGGCATCCGCTCCGGCTTCCTTCGCCAGGCGAATGAGCAGCATGGCACGCTCCAGGCTGCCATCATGGTTAGCAGCAATATCGGCAACAAAATAGGTGGGGTGCGCATCGCCAATCAGGCGATCAGCAATTTTCAGGTCCATTGTAGCTCCTATCCCGTAATTAGTTATCTTGAACTTATCGAGATGTGTACGCCTGCAGTGTATCTGGATAGCCTTCCTGCCAGCGCTGATACAATCTCTCAATCCCGGCTGATACCGAAGGCAGCGGGTGACCAAGGGCAGCCTGGACTTTATCCGGTTTCAAGGTCAGGTTTAACGCCCGCGGCGCACCGCGTGCCATCTCGAGCATGCGAATGGGTTCGATCAACTCGGCGTTAAATCCAAAACGTTCAGCGATACGCATGCCAAACTCGTATTTGCTCAGGTGTTCTGGGCTGACCACATGGTAGAGGCCAGATAGTCCTGCCGCCAGCATCTCTAAAAGGGCTTCCGCCAGATCTTCTGTGTACAGTGGACAGAAGAGCGTATCCGTAAAGCCCTTGACCCGTTGTCCAGCACGCAGATTGTTGAAGAAAAATTCTGCCAGGCTGCGCTGACCGGACATGCTCCAGCCAAAGAACACCACCCGGGCAATGATCGCCCCCGGGTATGCTCCACAGACCGCAGCTTCGCCTTCCAGTTTCGTCCGAGCATAGACACTCAGCGGGTTGGTCGGTGCATCCTCGGCATAGCCGCCGCTGAGACCATCAAAAACGGCATCCGTCGAGATGTGGATCAGCGGGATGCCCCAACGCGCGGCAGCGTCAGCCAGTTCAGCGGGCAGATCTCGGTTCATCTGGCGCGCAAGTTCAGGGTTGCCTTCCGCCAGATTCAGATCGGCAATAGCCGCACAATGGATGATAGCTTCGGGTCGGGTTGTTTCAATCGCGAGGAGCGCGTCCTTGGTCTCCAGCAGGTTCACTGAATGGGCATCAAAAGGCACGCCGCTCAGACCATGTTGATGCGTAAGTCCGACCACATGATGACCGCGGGCAGCCGCAACCAGGCTCAGATTCAAGCCCAGAAGCCCACTGGCGCCAGTCACCAATAAACGCATTTTAAAAGCCTCCGTGGTTGGTTTCATTTTCGAAGGCGCTTACCATTGCCTGAATTTCCTCCACAGAAAGCCATTCGGTGTTGTTGTCCGAGGCGTAGTGGAAGCCTTCCGGCAGCGGGGATCCTTTTTTAGACCAATCATAGCCAAACCATAAGGCGGCTTGTGGTTGAACAACGTACATATCCGCCAGCTCAATAGTTGTGCGGGCTTCATCCTCTGAAATCAGCACCTCGTGCAGTTTTTCGCCCGGTCGGATGCCGATGGTACGGATTTGTGCCTCCGGGGCAAGCGCCTTTGCCAAGTCTATCATTTTCATACTGGGAATTTTAGGGACAAAGACCTCACCACCCTGCATGTTTTCAATGCAGTTGATCACAAACCGCACGCCCTGCTCAAGAGAGATCCAAAAGCGGGTCATGCGCTCATCCGTAAGGGTAATTTCGCCCTTTTCCCGCTGCTGAATGAAGAGCGGCACCACACTGCCCCGTGAGCCGACAACATTGCCATAACGCACACAACTGAAGCGCGTCGCTTTTCCACCTGCATAAGCGTTGCTCTGGATTAATAATTTCTCGGCTGCCAATTTGGTGGCGCCATATAGATTGATCGGATTGACCGCCTTATCTGTGCTGAGCGCCAGAACCTTCTTAACCCCTGCATCGAGGGCAGCATCCACGACGTTGCTGCTACCCAGAATATTCGTTTTAACGGCTTCCATCGGGTTATATTCGCAAGCCGGCACCTGTTTGAGCGCTGCCGCGTGTACGACCAGGTCAACGCCATTGAAGGCGCGTCGCATTCGTTCCCGGTCGCGCACATCGCCGATAAAATAACGCAAATTCGGATGCACGAAGCCAGCGGTTTGCATCTCGTGCTGTTTGAGTTCATCCCGGCTGTAGATGATCAAACGGGCCGGGTGATATTCATTCATCATGACTTCAACAAATTTCCTGCCGAAGGACCCCGTCGCACCGGTCACCAGTATATGTTGTTTGGTCCAATCCATTATGATCTCCTGGAAGTTTTGCTAAAAATTATACTTCAGATGGATTTTTAGGCGTTGCCCCATCCGGTTTGTGAATGACAATTAGCGGGTATTGCCCAATGCGGCCCAATAGCCGGGGGAAGCGCTCCTCTAACCAGTAAATCACCCTCAACCAGAACTTGCCGCCCCAGTCCGGGTAAATCACAGATCGCAAAAAGGCCACACTGACACTCCGCCAAACCAGGATTTCAAATGGCATTCGATCATCCAACAAATTGATCAAACCGTCGACATCAAATTTCTCCACAAAGGTCCCGGCCTGAGGAGGTGAAACTTGGCTTTCGGTCTCTTTAGATTCGGCGCCTGGCATATCGCCGCGGTCGCTTATGCTTGCGTCTTTCTGACCTGCTCTTTTATCTCGCCAGGACCTTAAACGCTTGACAAAAGCCATAAGTTTTTTCAGGGGCTTCAACAAGGGAGCATGCGTCCATCCATCCACCACCACTGCCTTCCGCCCTGGTTTAAGCACACGATACAGCGAGTCGAAAGCCTTTCCCTTTTCGTCCATGGGCACATGATGGATCGTGTGCAGCGCAGAAATACCATCAAAGGTATCCGATTTAAACGGTAAATGGACAATGTCCCCAACCACAAAAAAACCATGCTCGCCCAGGCGTGCGCGCGCCTCTTTAAGGCCCACAATCGAGATGTCCATACAAACCCTCGCCCGGTAACCTTCGGAATAGAGCAAGTATTCCGGGTACTGGACCGGACCGGAGCCCGCATCCAGGTAATAGGTTCCTTCATGTGCCAGATGACGTTTTACCCGCATGTGGCAGCGGTGCAGGTACTCCTGTGAAACCGGACGTAAGTCCTCATACTGGGCATTCTGGTACAGGGTCTCACCGATGAACTGCCAGCCAACCCGGTCATAAAATTCTCGAACAGACTGTTTGATATTATTTTCGCTCATTTAGGGTGTAATAACCGGCTTTCTAAAGATTTCGTTCGGCTCACATTGTTGGCGCAATTACCAGATCAGGGGCGTACCGGTCAGGGCATCAAAGGTTGGTCCGTATTTTTGATCACCTTCAGCGCTTAAAACATAAGCCATCGGTCGGGCGCGAAGATCATCTTTCAGGTCAAGAAGATGCCAGGGAAAAGGCTTCGGAAAGTTGAAAAAGAACAGGTAAGCATAGCGCCATGCCAGATCAACCTGATCCTGGGTCAATTGCGCAGATTGCAAATCAGCCAATTTCTCATCCAGCAGCGCAAAGTAATCCTCCCAGGAAGTCGGGTCGTTGGTGAAACCTCGACCCCGGTAATGGGTTTGCCCGGCAATAATCACCGGGATGCCACGCATGGCCATCTCCATCCCGACCGTGGTGGAATACACCAGCCCCAGGTGAGTGATCTCCAAAAGATCATAGGTGTTGATCTTCGCCTGCGCTTCAACCAGGTGAAAATGCGCCGGGAGTTCGCCCATGATCGATTTAATGATGGTCGCAAGGGATGTTCCTTTTATCAGCAGTTCGCCAGGGTGCATACGTATAATGAGTTGAACATCGTCACGATCGATAAAATAGCGCAAGGTGCGTTCAACCCACTCCGTCATGGATTGGCTGAACACCTGCCTTCCCAGGGTTAAACTATCGCCAAGCACATTAGCCGCCAACAGTATGACCGGTCGGTCATCCAGGTTGAGCGCTGCCTTCACAGCCGCGCCGCCCTGGGTGGCGGTCTCCTGCCATTGACGCGTAAAGTTCTGCCAGATTTTCGAATCCACCCGTGCTGAATACAGGTCTTGCAGTTGATTTAATTGCTTCTCGTCCAGGGGTTCCTGCCCCCTCGCTGCCCAAAGCCCATCCGTGTTATGCCGCATGATCTCGGAATCCTGAGCCAGCCAGATGCGCTCGCGCTGTTCGCTGAATTCAAAGGTCACTGTTTTCAGGTTCAGATGCCGTGCAACCTGGTAAACCACACCCATCTCCTGGATGGTGCCGTTGGGGAGAATGACCACATCGGGCTGATGCGCCATCAACCAGGCGCGCGCATTCAGCGCAGCGTCCAGATTACGTTCGTATCGCAGTTGAAAAAGCGGCTCTTTTTGGGTGATGTCTTCCATCTGTAACGCATATTGGGTATCAAAAATACTCACCTGTTCTACTGCTTGTTTTATTTCCAACGGTAGTTGCCGCGAGAACGGCTTAACATCCAGCAGCGACTGCACCTGCAGCACCGAACCCGCTTCTCGGAGCACATCGCGCGCGTAGAGATTTTGGCGGCGCAGGTCAAATTTCTCGATCGGCTCGTCCCAACTGGCGTAGGGTAAAAAAGACAGGGTGACCTGATGTCCACGACCGGCCAGCGCAACGCCCAACAGGGCTGCGTATTCAATCCAGTAATGCAGCGAGGCAAAAATAAACACTTTTTTACCCAGCTTTCGCTGCCGGCGAGCTTCCTCAGCCTGTTGTGTTGCTTCAGAGAGCACATCCGTTAACAGGTCCAGGTTAAAATGCGCCTGCCACAGCTTATGGCGCTGAATCAAGTGCCAGTAGAGTTCAACAGCACAAGGCAACTGCGCCAGTATTCTCTTGACAGTGTGTCGATTCATCATTTAGCGTCCGACCTTCCCAATCGACCAGTCCAGTTTCGGCCGTACCAGTCCGAGGCGAGGTTCAGGCCACTGCATCCCCGGCGCGCCGGTGGCATCCACGGTGAAGGTGAGCGCTTTATCATCCTGAAAATAACGTTGAATACGGTAAGAACTGGCATTGACCCCCAGCACATAGCGACCCTCATTCATCAAATCCGGTGGGACTTCACAGCGGCTGATATAGCGTCCCGAGGCGCGAGAGGTGTGTTTTTCAAACATGTGCTCTGCATCGGTATCAAAGCTGGTGAAGACAATTTCACCGCGGGTGGTCATCATATAGATCCCCACCCGCAAACCGCTAATATCCTCGCTTAGCTGGTATTCAACTTCAATTGAAAAGCCTTCTGCCGCGATAACCGTGTCAACCACCTGTTTCGCCAAATTTAATACCCGCAGCGCAATCGGGATGAAAGGCCCTTTGTGATTGAAAAAATCCTCATCAGACCAGGTGCGCTCGCCCTGTTTTGTGAGCCCCATATTCAGGTAATAATCCACCGCATCCGGTGTAGGCGCTCGCATCACCATCTTGCCCTGGTCAAGAACAATCGTCTCCTGCGTCAACCGCAGAATAGCAGACATATTATGGCTCACAAACAACACCGTACGCCCTTCCTGGGCAACATCGCTCATCTTGCCCAGGCACTTGCGCTGGAATTCAGCATCACCCACCGCGAGGACCTCGTCAACAACCAGGATCTCCGGTTCAAGATGAGCTGCCACAGCAAAAGCCAGACGCAAATACATGCCGCTCGAGAAGCGCTTGACCGGTGTATCAATGAACTTGCCAACTTCCGAAAAAGCGACAATTTCATCAAATTTTCGATCAATTTCTTCGCGGCGCATGCCCAGGATGGCTCCGTTAAGGTAAATGTTCTCACGACCGGAAAGTTCCGGATGAAAACCCGTCCCGACCTCCAGTAGAGAGCCAACCCGCCCATGGATTTCACCGTATCCCAACGTCGGATCAGTGACCCTGGACAGTATTTTTAACAAGGTGCTTTTCCCTGCACCGTTCCTGCCCACAATCCCCAACACCTGGCCACGTTCCACCTCGAAAGAGATGTCCTTCAACGCCCAAATGTGTGAAGGCCCCTCAGAACGTGACCCGTCCCCACGCTTGAACCAGCGACCAGCCCGCTGTACATTGCTCGTCACCAAATCTCGCAGCGTGTCGGGTCGCTCTTGCAGGAGCCCAATACGGTATTGTTTGGCGATATTCTCAACGCGAATGGCTATTTCTGACATAAACCTCTAAACAATATCGGCGAAGGTCTTTTCCATCCGCCGAAAATAGAATAATCCGCTCACCAGCAAGATGATCACCACCAGTACCGAGATCCACATCGTCGCATCAGGCTGGTCCCCTCCCAACAAAGCCCAGCGATAGCTCTGGATCACACCGACCATCGGGTTCAAACCGTACAGAACTCGCCAGATCCCCTCCGGGATGATATCAATGGGGTAAACAATCGGTGATGCATACATCCACACCTGCACGATGAAGGGCACCATGTGTTGAACATCACGATATTGCACATTGATGGCTGAAAGCCACAAACCCACAGCCAGGGCGGTTAGAAGCGCAAACAGGATAATCACAGGCAGCCACAGCATATTCCACCCGGGCATGTAGCGATAATACGCCATCATCCCAATCAATACAAAAAAAGAAACGCCAAAATCGACCAGGGCAGCCATCACAGCCGATAAGGGGATCGCCAATCGGGGGAAGTAGATCTTGGTGAGCAAGTTCGCATTGCCAACCAGGCTGATACTGGACCGCTGCAAGGCATTGGCAAATAATTGCCAGGGCAGCAAAGCTGAGATCGTAAACAATGGGTAGGGAAGATCCTGGGAAGGTGTTTTCAACAAAATGCCGAACACCACTGTGAAGATCAACACGGTCAGCACCGGCTGCAGGACCGCCCAGGCAATCCCCAATACGGCTTGTTTATAGCGCACCTTGATATCTCGCCAGGTGAGGAAATAGACCAATTCACGGTAACGCCACAATTCCTTTAAGTCAATCGAAAGCCAACCCTTCGATGGTTTCAGGTAGGTGACCGGGGTGTGATTCTTTTGTAGTTGAGTGTTTTCCATCAGCCTAATGAATTACTTCCGATGTTTTGAGATACCAATCAATCGTCTGCTGTAAACCTTCGTCAAAATCTGTTTGTGCTTCAAACCCAAATTTTTCTCGAGCGCGGCTGGTATCTAATGCCCGTCGTGGTTGACCGTTGGGTTTGCTGGTATCCCACACCAAATCACCCTCAAAACCCGTCATCCTGGCAATTTTCTCAGCCAGGTCTTTGATGCTGATCTCAAACCCGGACCCAAGATTAACGGGCAGGGATTCATTATAACACTCCGTCGCCAGTGCAATTCCGCGAGCAGCATCTTTGACATAAATAAACTCTCGGGTCGGTGAGCCATCACCCCAGACCACGATGTGATCAGAGCCGCTTTCCCGGGCTTCAATGCATTTGCGGATCAAAGCTGGGATCACATGCGAACTGCGCGGGTCAAAATTATCGCCCGGTCCATACAGGTTGACCGGCAGCAAGAAAATGCTATTGAACCCGTATTGTTCACGGTATGCCTGTGACTGAACCAGCAACATTTTCTTCGCCAATCCGTAAGGGGCATTGGTCTCCTCAGGATAACCGTCCCATAAATCATCTTCCTTAAAGGGCACTGGGGTAAATTTTGGGTAGGCACACACCGTGCCAATGGCAACGAATTTTTCAACGCCGCTTAAGTATGCCTGGTGCATCAATTGGACGCCCATCATCAGGTTGTCATAGAAGAACTCTGCTGGATGTTCCCGGTTGGCGCCGATGCCGCCCACATGTGCCGCCAGGTGAATGATCACATCCGGGTTTGAATCCGCCAGCATACGATTGATGGCAGCCGGGTCAACGAGGTCATAATCCTCAATTTTGGGGATAAAAATATCCGTTGCACCGCGCGTCCGCAGCTCCTTGATCAAATGCGTCCCTAAAAAACCCGCCCCACCGGTCACACAAATTCGTTTTTCAGACCAATTCATAAATTTCTCCATACCTTCTATGCCAATCTCATTGTGCAAGTGCTCTTCATTCTATCCTGATATCCAGACCGTCGACCACAATTTCTGGGGCATCAGGGTCATTCGTAATTTTAACATGATACTCCAGGCAAGTCAGCCGGCAGACATCACGAACATCACCCTCTCCATTCAGGCGCACTGTGGTGATACCGGCATCTGTTACCGCCTTCAACACATCCTTGACCTGCTGGCGCACCTGCCGGTAGACGTCAAAAGACTGCTTGATATACGCCTGAGTTAACGTCCTGTACAAAGTGCGCCCTTTTGGGGTAAGCGTATAACGTAATTTGCGGCGGTGCGTGCGTTCGACCTGAATAAAGTCGTTTTTAACCAGCTGCTGCAGGCGCCTGTTGACCGTGCCAATCGCAATGCTCAAATCCTGTGCTAAGTCCGACTGCGAGATATCAGGGTCAGCGTTTACCCGCTCTAACAAAGCTAGGTCACAAAAATCGTTGCGATTATTATTTAACTTGATCATATTTCAACTCATGAATTATAATCCCCCTTCCTCACCCGTCAAGATAGCCTTTAGGTAGTGAGTTATTTAACAGAAATTGACCTGATTTGCAATCGCCTGTCGATTATATCCAACTGTCACGAGCAGGTCGTAACTGAAAGCGATTTTCGTCGGTTTCTCAAACATTTATTAGATAACGCCCGATTGACGATACCATCAACTCTTTTACACCGCTTTATTAGATATCATCAAGGTCAGGCAGTGAAATATCGATAATGCGAGGCGCAATCCTGAGGTCTTCGACCACGATTCCGGAGCAGACCAGCTGTTTTTGAGAGGTTCTGAAATCAAGTAACAAGATTGGTCGGTCGGTTTCACCGGAATGAGTCAAACACGATTGCACTATCGTGTTCAATCCCTATTCGTACCAAAAACAGATGGTTTTATACGTTTGGAATCACAAATTATTCCGCCAACAATAATCAAAAGACTAAGAAATACGATGCTTCCGACCATAAACCAGAAATTAATGGTCGGAATAGCTTTGTAGTATCGTCCGATATACCATGAGGTAAAGAAGCCAAGGAAGATCACCTCAATCAACAGGCCGCGCCGCAGCCATCTGTCCTTTGTTTCTTGCGCAAAATGGACTGCCCAGGCGCCCAAAGCCGCCATCAAAGGCAGGAAAATGGTGCGGTAGCGTGGATTGTCCCACTGGTTGCCGCCGGCGCGGGCTGAGGCGATTAAGATCCATGCCCAAACCACAATCGCCATCAGGCGGATCAGCCGTCGTCTTTGTGAAGGCTCCAATCGCCAGGCGCGCACTGAGGCGTACACCAGGAGGGGCAACATTGCGTACCACCCCACTGAACGAAAAATTGCCAACCCCCACCAAATCCAGGGAGCTGGCGCAGCGATCGCTGCGGGTAAAACCGGCTGAAACACCCCATAAACCAGGATAAAGGGAAAAACCACCCATTCCGGCAATTTCTCGAGTTGAGCCTGGATCATTCCCGACCGTAAGACTGTCACATAAACGTCCCAACTGAGAAAATTTTTCACCCAATCGATGAGGTACCAGGATACAGCCAGTACGCCGACCCCCACAACAGCCCAAACCGCTCCTTTGACCCATTTCTTTTCCACTTCGGGTGATTTGATCACCCACGCCCACAACAGCACAACCCCGGTGATCGGAACCGCAACCCTGAAGGAGAACAAGAACAAGCTGATCGCACTCAATAAAAAAACAATGGCGGCTGTCTTCTGGTTCGATCGCTCAATCCAATGCGTTCCTGACCACAACATCGCCGAAAACATCAGGATGATAAAAGGTTCCCGCATTTGCGATGCAGCTAACAAGATGAGCTCAGGGTACAGAACCATAATCCAGCCTGCCCAAATCGCAGCCCGGGGACTGATTTTACGTTTTAAACCCGATATCAAGAACGGAACACTCAATGCCATAGCGCCAGCCGCCAGGAGCACAATCAAAATCGGTCGATGCTCATCCGGACTGATATAACGGTAAACGAACCCACTTAATGCCAGCAGTCCGCCGTATTGATCGACCTCGTATTCATCACTGAATGCCCCGAGTAAAGGCTGATCGGAACGAGCCAACGCCCAGGCATCGCCATCACGGCGGTAAGCGTCTTCAAAGACATAACCTGCCTGCTGGACGTCTTCTTCATAGCCAAAGCGTGGCAAGCCCCAGGCCAGAAATACACCGAATGCGATCCGCAAGAAAAAAGCTAAAAACAGCATCCAGGCCAGCATCTTTCCCGCGCCGGCTTTCTTCCAGGTAAAAAACAGGGCGATGCTGACCATAAATAGCATACCTGCGATTGACATTAATCCCGGCCAGAAATTGCCTCGGGGTAAAATCGTCTGAATCAGAGCGCCCAACCCCAGGCTGGCGGAAAGAATGACTCCCAGTGGAACAATTATTTGGTATTTTTCTTTTCGCTCAAACATCGGCTGCCTGCGCTTTTATTCGACGGATCAAGCATGCTCACAATTTCACCACAAATCCGGATTAAATCAATCCCTCCAAAGCCCGTTCAGCCCGGGCTTGCCAGGTGTAGGACCCAATAGCAGCCCTGGCAGCGTCGCCCAAAGCACGGCAAACAGAGGGGTCGCCCTGAAGCTTTGAGAGTGCTTCGCTCCAGGCTTGCAGGTCTTCAGGCGGGCAAAACACCGCCATCGTATCATCCAGCACCTCGTGGATCACTGGCAGGTCGCTGCTGATGATCGCCCGACCTGTTGCCATATACTCAAACATTTTCATCGGGCTGGCAATTTTGGCTGTATCCCCACCGCTGCTTCCAGCAATTTGCCGACCGTAGGGCATCAGGAGCACGTCAGCCGCGGCCTGATATTGTGGAAGGACCTGGTTGTTCACAAACCCGGTCAGGGTGATGTTGGTGATCCCTGTGGATTGAACCCTGTGTTTCCAGTATTCAACATCGCCTGCCTCACCACCAACCCACAGGAAATGCACCTGCGGCATGGTCTGCGCCAACTTGAACAACAATTCCATCCCGCGCCCGGCATAAAAATGCCCAGCATACCCGGCTGTGAACTTATCGGGCAAGCCCAGTGACTGGCGCGCTTGCGATGATGCAGGCAAACCCTGGTACCGTTCCAAATCAACGCCCATAGGCGCGACCTGGAGATTCACTGCAGAGGGGCTGAAGCTAAAGTCCTCCATCAACACCTGGCTGAGCGCGTGGGTAATGGGCAACAATCGTCGACGCGTTTTTGATCCGCAAAAACGTCGGAATAACCACGGTCCAAGCCTGCCTTTGACCCGGTCATGCATCTCAAGAATTGTGGGAATTTTTAGCCACAGCGCCAACACCGCCGTTTGCAGCATCCAGGTGTAAACCACATCGGCTCCCATCTTCCGAGCCCTGTGCACGGCTTTGATGGCAAAATCATAACGTTTCCAAACCTGGTTTTCAGAGATCCAGAGAATATCCAGGGCTTGCTGCAAGCCATAATGCACCTGAAGATCCTCCGCAGGTGTAGATCTTTCACCCGGCACGAGCAAGGTCACCTGATGGCCCAAAGCAGCTAAAGCCTGGGTCGTCTTGACGACCTGGATGCTGTTCGCTGTATTGGAGGGAATGGTTGAAGCGCTGATACTGACGATCTTCATATTTGTTCCGCCGGTTAGCCGCCTCTCAAAGCAAATTGGGTTTGCGCTGGCAAAAAGCGATAAGACGACTGACGAATGGAAATATACCACAGGAACGCGTTTTTAATCGTCTGCGGCGGGTGAATGATTTGAAAAATGAAGCTCTTAAATGGTTAATCAGTCGATCAGAGAGAATTAATATTTATTTTGATAAACCAGCTCGGTTTAATTAAATGAAGTAAAATACTAAAAAATAATCATTACTGACACTTAGAAGAAGTAATTTTTTATTACGGATCTCTTTAAAAGATGAAATACAGCGAGTTTAAACGCCTGCCTTTCTTATTTCAGATTCTGGTCTTGCTGGGGCTGATTTTGCCTCGGAGAGTAGGCTTATTAATCGCCAGCCTGATTGGAACGATCCTGGGCAGCCTGAAGTCACTGAATCCGATCAAAGCCATTCGAGCCAATCAATGGGTGATCCACAACCAGCAGTTGACCAGGAAAGACTTAAATCGATATCCCCGGGTGGTTTTTCGGTCAATTGCAAAATGTTTTTTCGATTATTTTTATTTCCTCTCCCGGCCAGAAAAATTGACCGAAATCGTGCGTTTCAGTCCTGAAGCAGAGGCAACTATCAAACGCATTGCAAATCATGAACCCTGCATGATCGTCTGCCCCCATATCAGCAACTTCGACCTGATGGGCTATGCACTGGCCATCCACAATGTGAAACTACAGGTGCTATCCTTCCCGAATCCTGTAACCACTTATCGTTGGCAAAATGAACTGCGGCAGAGGGAAGGGATCATCGTCACGCCCATGAGTCTGAGCGCCTTCAGACAAGCCCGACAGCGCTTGCGAGATGGGGGTAGCGTGTTGACCGGTCTTGACCGCCCTCTTGAAAAGACTTTTCAAGAAAAATATCAACCCAGTTTCTTTGGCTATAAAACATCGCTCCCTGTTGCCTATGTTCGCATGGCCCTGGAAGCCAGGGTGCCGGTTTATGTGTTTGCCGCTGCTTACCTGCCAGATGGAAAATATTACCTGGAAGGTTCGGAGCCCATCTGGATGGAACCTCACGATGACCTTGAAACAGAAACGCTGTCCAATGTTCACAAAGTCCTTCATGTTGCAGAAGAACTGATCAAAAAGTATCCCCAGCAGTGGGCGATGTTCTACCCGGTTTGGCCGCAATTTCTCGGTGTTTAAACAGAAAGGGAAACAATGTCAAACGTTGAAAAGCATAAAAGAGAAAATAAAATTTTGCTGGGGTTTCTCGAGCGCCCCGCCCTGCGCTGGCTGGCAGCGCATATGCCTGCCTGGGTAACCCCCGATATTCTCACCTGGATTGGGGTCGGTGCGTCTGTGCTGATTTTCGTCAGTTACGCCCTCACCAACATCAGCCCCAACTACCTGTGGTTAGCCAACCTGGGCTTCCTCCTCAACTGGTTTGGCGATAGCCTGGACGGCACCCTGGCGCGCTATCGGAAAATTGAGCGTCCGCGTTATGGCTTCCTGATCGATCACTGGGTTGACGCCATCAGCATCTTGCTCATTTTCCTCGGGCTGGGCCTCTCTCCCTATGTTGACCTGCAGGTTGCCAGCCTGGCTGTGATCAGTTATTTGCTGGTTTCAATCATGGTCTACCTGATCACCTACGTAACCGGCATTTTCAACATTACCAACGCCTATATCGGACCTACTGAATTTCGCGTGCTGGCGATCATTCTCAACACCATCATCTTCTTCAGCGGTGAAGTCACTTTCAAACTCCGCTGGGTGGGCGAGACGAGTTTATTCACCCTGGTGACCGGCGCCGTGGCTTTGATTTTGTTTCTGTACTTCATGATCAATACAGCCATCCAGGCACAAAAATTAAAGCTATTGGATGAAAAGCGCCTTGAGCGCAGGCTCGCCAAAGAGCGCAAAAACCAGGATACCAACTGATCCCATCACGGGGTTGCATTCACTGACCAGACCCAACCAAATGCCGACGCCTCTGCATCCGCCGCGGCGCCAGGCTTGAAAGATAATATTTAGCTTTATGATCAAGATTCTCCACTTTGCTGATGCCCACATCGACATGGCCAACTTTGGAAGGCATGACCCTGAATCAGGGCTTCCCCTGCGGGTGATGGATTTTTTAAAATCCCTGGACGAAATTATCCAATTCGCTCTCGCTGAAAAAGTCGACCTGGTCATTTTCGCAGGGGACACCTACAAAGACCGTTCGCCCGCACCAACCTTCCAACGTGAATGGGGAAAGCGCATTATGCAGCTTTCACGGGCGGGCATTCCAACGCTTTTATTAACCGGGAATCACGATATTTCTCCGGCGACGGGCCGTGCCCACGCCATCCAGGAGTTTGACACCCTGGAAGTGCCTCACGTGCATGTGGTGCATCAGCCCCAATTTCTCACGCCAGCTGACCTGGAAGGCCTGCCCGTTCAAATCATCGCCTTTCCCTGGATCTCCCGCTCGTCGATGATGTCCATGCTGGATCCCGGCAGTGTAGAACCTGGTCAGATCTATGCTGCGTTTAATGCCCACCTGGCTGAATTAATTGAGGACTGGCTGGATGCAGCAGATCCTGACCTGCCAATCATCCTGACTGCGCATGCCTCGGTTGAAGGCGCCCTGTATGGCGCAGAGCGCACGGTGATGTTGGGCAAGGACCTGGTACTGCCATATGCACTGGTGAAAAATCCAAGGTTTGATTATGTCGCCCTCGGGCATATCCATAAAGCACAGGATTTGAATAAAGATGCCCACCCGCCGGTGATCTACCCGGGCTCCATCGAACGGGTGGATTTTGGCGAAGTTGCTGACCGGAAATACTATGTCCTGGCGGAGGTCAACAAACAGAACACCAGGGTCACCTGGCAGGAATTGAAAAACATCCGCCCCTTTATCGACCTCCATGTCCGACTTGAAACAGACCAGGCCATCAACCAGACCCTTCAGAGTCACCTTCCACCCCCAGATGAGTTGCAGGATGCAATTGTGCGCATGGTGATCGAGTACCCGCGTGCCTGGGAACCCCTGATTGACGACAATCAGTTGCGGGAGTTAACAGCAGGCGCGTTTGAATTTCACCTCGTAAAACGCCCCCGCTTTGAGACCCGGGGGCGCCTGCCAGAAGGGCGCACAGCCAGCCAGCTCAGCGCCCTCGAACTGCTGAACTTTTACTGGAAGACAAGCTCCAGCAACCTGGATCAGGAAAGAGTACAAACTCTGAACAACCTTGCCAGCTCAATCATCGATGAAGTCAACATGCGGGAGTAAACTCTACGCCAGTTGGAGATCGCCCCTATAGTTTTTAACAATGGGAAACTTAAACGGGTATCCAGGGACAAGGTTTAATTTTTAAAAAGGCTGCCCCATCAGGAGCAGCCTTTCTCTTTTTTGGTCTACCAGCGCCTTATCGACTAAGCCAACCCACCTCTTTAGGCTTCTCTGAATTCGCCTTCGACGACGTCTTCGTCATTCGGGTGGGCGTCATGCTCAGGCGGTTGAGGTGCCGCAGCGCCAGCATCCGTGTGCTGGTAGGCTGCTTCTCCGATGGCCTGCAAGTCAGTTTGCAAGGTATCAATCAAGCTCTGGATGCGGGCTTTATCCTCACCCTGGATGGCTTCGCGCAGGTCGTTGACTTTGCTTTCCACGTTGGCGCGTTGCTCGGCGGTGACCTTCTCGCCCATATCCCTCAGCAGTTTTTCTGCCTGGTAAGCCAGTTGATCGCCTTGATTGCGCATTTCGATCAGGGCTTTACGCTGCTCATCTTCTGCGCGGTGTTTGGCAGCATCGGAAACCATCTTATCGATATCGGATTTATCCAAGTTGGTCGATGCGGTGATGGTGATCTTCTGTTCTTTTCCACTGGCTTTGTCTTTTGCAGTGACGTTCAGGATGCCGTTGGCGTCGATATCAAAGGTGACCTCAATCTGCGGGATACCGCGCGGCGCCGGCGGGATGCCGTCCAGGCGGAAGCGTCCCAGGCTCATATTGTCGCTGGCCATCGGTCGCTCGCCCTGCAGGACATGGATATCAACCGATGTCTGGCTATCCTCAGCGGTAGAGAATACCTCGGTCTTTTTGACCGGGATAGTGGTATTGCGCTCAATCAGGGTGGTCATCACCCTGCCAAGGGTTTCCACGCCCAGGGAAAGGGGCGTCACATCCAGCAGGAGGACGTCTTTCACATCGCCAGCCAGAACGCCGCCCTGGATGGCTGCGCCCATCGACACCACTTCATCGGGGTTGACGCCCTTGTTGGGCTCTTTTCCGCCAGTCAGATCACGCACCAGGTCCTGGATCATCGGCATGCGGGTTGCGCCGCCGACGAGGACGACTTCATCAATCTGCCCGACCTTGAGGTTGGCGTCTTTGAGAGCAGCGTTGAAGGGTCCCTTCGCGCGCTCAACCAGGTGGGCGGTCATTTGTTCAAGTTTAGCCCGGTTTAATTTCAACAGCAGATGCTTCGGTCCGGAAGCGTCAGCGGTCACATAGGGCAAATTGATTTCCGTTTCCATTACAGAGCTTAATTCAATTTTCGCCTTTTCGGCTGCCTCGCGCAAACGTTGCAATGCCTGGCGGTCTTCGCGCAGGTCAATACCCTGCTCGCGTTTAAATTCATCCGCTGCCCAGTTCACAACGACTTCATCCCAGTCATCGCCACCCAGGTGTGTATCGCCGTTAGTGGCTTTGACTTCAATCACGCCTTCGCCGACTTCAAGCAGCGATACGTCAAAGGTTCCGCCGCCCAGGTCAAAGACGAGGATGATCTCGCTTTCTTTTTTGTCCAGCCCGTAGGTCAGGGCTGAGGCGGTGGGTTCGTTGATGATGCGCATCACTTCTAAACCGGCAATCTTACCGGCGTCCTTGGTGGCTTGGCGCTGGCTGTCGTTGAAGTATGCAGGTACAGTGATCACCGCCTTTGTCACAGGTTGACCTAAATAGGCTTCTGCGTCCGTCTTCAGTTTGGCGAGGATCATCGCCGAGATTTCCTGCGGTGTATAGGTCTTGCCAGTGATCGGGATATTCACGCGCGCATCGCCCGTGGGCCCGCTGACCACCTTGAAGGGTACCATTTCACGTTCGGATTTAACTTCATCGTAACGGCGACCCATAAAGCGTTTGATCGATGATATCGTATTTTCCGGGTTTACAACCGCCTGGCGTTTGGCGGGGATGCCGACCAGGCGCTCGCCTTGTTTATTAAAGGCAACTACTGATGGAAGCAGTCGTGAACCTTCTGCGGTGGAGATGACGGTTGCTGTGCCGCCTTCAACCACAGAAACAACGCTGTTTGTTGTTCCCAGGTCAATACCAATAATTTTTGACATAATCCATCCTCCAATTTCTTTTTCTTTATCACTATGAAGATACTGAATCAGTCATAGAAGATCGTTAACAAATTATTGGATAATTATTAGCATCTTGGGGGGAGGGTCAATCGCGGTTCTTTTGATCAAGCTTTTTCCTCGCATGGCGGGTGCGCAGGATCAACGTGAAGGCATAAATCGCCAGGGTGCCGAGGATGATGGAAAAACCAAGGATCATTTCAGTGAGGGTGTTGGCGGGCATCTTATTCTACCTCCCGGGTCATTTCAAACTCTAATTGTGCCAAGCGCACACGGCGCCAGACCAGGTCGACCAGCAAAACCGTGAAAACCAGCAGACTGAGCAGCAGGGTGTTTAACATGCGGGGTGACATACTGAAGGCGCCACCTGTCCTGTCAGCGGGCGCGATCACCACCGGGTGGATGGTGCGGAATAGCCGAATGGAGAAAAAGGTCAGCGGGACAGTTAACGCCGCCAG
Source organism: Brevefilum fermentans (assembly GCF_900184705.1). NCBI lineage: Bacteria > Bacillati > Chloroflexota > Anaerolineae > Anaerolineales > Anaerolineaceae > Candidatus Brevifilum > Candidatus Brevifilum fermentans. Next base: position 2,424,154 of record NZ_LT859958.1, read on the forward strand.
TATGGCGAAAACAGCTCCCAGGCGCGCCTGGGCTTCCGGCGTGCTCACCCCGGCGCGCAGGATAAAATACGCCAGGTAAATCAGCGTCATGATCGCGGTTGTGGTCAATCGCGGGTCCCACACCCACCACGTGTTCCAGATCGGGCGCGCCCAGATCATCCCGCTGAAGATGGCAATGATGGAGAACACCAGGCCAACTTCAATGGCTGCAGAAGAAAGCCAATCCCAGCGGATGCGGCGCGTCAACAAGTAACCGGCGCCGCCCACTGCCCCGAGAATAAAGCATACCATTCCAGCCCAGGCGGCGGAGATGTGAAAGTAAAACACCTTTTGTACCGGGCCCATCACAACTTCAACCGGCGTATAAACGATGATGATCAGCATCGCGAGGGGCACCAGGATCAGCGAGAGAAGATCCAGAACCACCAGGGCGACGGGTTTTTTTGGCATCTCAATCCTCCAGGATGGTTTCAAAAAATAACAAACCGGCAGCGTTGAAGATCAATACCCCTGCCAGCAGCAGGTAGATCCAGCTCGACATCTCAGACAGCGGTTGTTCGGCGAGCACACCGCGGCTGGCTTCCACAGCAGCGATCAGGATCGGCAGCGCCAGCGGGTAGAGCAGCACAGGCAGCAGCACATCACGTGTGCGCGCCTGAATGCTGAGCGCAGATAGCAGGGTTCCCAGGCTGGTGTAGGCGGCTAATCCTAAAAGCATGACCAGAAACAAGGGGGCGCGCAGCAAGTTCTGCCCATAAAACAGGCTGAACACTGGCAACAGCAGCAATCCCACCAGGGTTGTGAAGCAGAAGTTTCCCAGGGTCTTGCCAAAAAAGATGGCCGAGCGATCGACCGGCGCCAGCAATAAGCCATCCAGGGCGTTGTTTTCACGCTCCAGGCTGATGCTGCGATTTAACCCCAGTGTGGAGGCAAAAGCCAGGGAGACCCACAACAGCCCGGAGGTCAGCCCAGCCTGCACATCCGGTGCGAGTTGCAGGGCGAAGTTGAACAGGAACACGATCATCAACGCAAACATTAACATGACGGGCAGACCCTGGCGACCGCGCCACTCAACCTGGATATCCTTACGCAAAATCTGCCACACCACGCCCAGGTAAGCGCCGATCGCTTTCATGTCACCTCCCCCAGATAGCTGTTCAGTTCAGGCGATTCAGCCAGCGCGGAAACGGGGATATGCACGTCGATGCGTCCATCTTTGAGCCAGGCCACATGCGAGGCGAGCGTCAGCAGGCGCTGCGGACGGTGGGCTGCCAGCAGGATAATACGGTCCGGGCGGTGCCAATTTTGCAGGAATCGATCGAGAAAGCCGGCGGCTTCCTGGTCCAGGCTGGTGTAGGGTTCGTCAAACAGCAGGATGGAAGGTTGGTGCAATGTGGCGCGGGCGAGTGACAGGCGCTGCAGCAAGCCGCGAGACAGGGTGCGCACGGGCTGATGCTGATGTGCGACTAAACCGAGAGCCTGCAGAGCCTGTGAGATTCTTGCCTCACGATTTTCCAACGGGTAGAGACGTGCACTGTGAAGCAGGTTTTCATACGCGCTCAGGTCCTGATAAACCATGGGTTGATGACCTACATAGCCAATTTCCCTGCGCACCAGGGGATTGCTCGGCCCATCTGCACCGTAAAGGGTCACTGCACCCTGGCTGGGGCGCACCAACCCAGCCAGAGTGCGTAAGAGGGTGGTTTTACCGACGCCATTGTCACCCACCAGCAGGCAAAAATCACCGCGATTAATGGTCAACGATAATTGATTTAACACAGGATGGCGATGATAGCGTTTTACCAGGCCATGAACATCAATCCGAAGCAACTCCGGCGGAAAAGTCATTCTTGCCATGATGGTTCAATTATATTGCAAGGCTTGGGATGTGGGTACTGTTATAGGGCGTGACCGCAGTAGACGCAAAATTTGTCACCAGGTTTTATCGGTGCACCACAATACGGACAATATGGATTGCCATCCGCTGCATATGATTTTGGGAAAAAGTCTGGCGCCACCGATTGGGGAACTGAATCCTTTAATTCAGATGAATCGTCAGCAAAAGAGCTCACATGATAGGTACCCGTTTGCTTTTCCTTGATCATTCGCACTTCGGGTTCCTCTGCGGAAGTAGAGAGCCAAGCATCTTGATCTTTTTTCGCCTCAATCCCATGCAAGGTGCCCTGGTATTTGTGAGCGCTGGCATGCCCAGGTTCGAGGTTTGAAGGTTCAATTGCATCGCTGTTGGCGGCATCCTCAGGGGAGGGGATCAGCTCGATTTCCAGAAGAGGTTCTTGATCATTGGATTCATGCTCTGCTTTGGGATTTGAGGTTTCATTATCCTTTTCAGCCCTGTAGAAAAGGATAAATAATAAGAAAGTGATGCCAATCGCAATGATCAGAAAAAGGAGAATCAGAGTTAAATCCATAATTACTTAACCCAGTTGATACTAAAAAAGTACGCTTAATACAATGTTAATTCATTAATCGTTTTTTGTACAGGGTTATAATGATCAAAATTAAAAAATAAAGAGAAATCGTGCTGAAAACTTGGCAAAAATGCAATTTATAAGACCCCCTGGCTATTGAGCGGGCTGATAGCAATGAAGCAGATGGCAGTGAGTGAATTTAACCCGTTAAGACTTCTTCGCGCGCAGTTAAATAGGCTAAGGAGACGCTCCTCAGCTTTTCAACCAGTTCATTCTGTGTTTCGCACCACACTTCGTGAAGGGGGCAGTTGCTCCCAAAAGAGCACAAGGAAGCGTCCTTCGTACACTCACACAGTGTGATTGGGCCATCAATGGCTTCAACCACATCCAACAGTGAGATGTTTTCTGGATCACGAGCCAGTATGACCCCGCCGCTGGCACCGCGTATGGTGTTAACCAGGCGCGCAATCGAGAGTTGAGAGATAATCTTCGCCAGGAAGGACGATGGAATCAGTTTTTCCTCTGCAATTTTGCTGGTGGTGGCTGGCTTCCAATTGGGCTTGCTCCTGGTTTGCTCGTGCCTGGCGAGGTACAGCATCGCTCTGAGGGCATAATCAGCCTGTCGGGTTATCTGCATGGGATTGTTCTCTCTCTTTCCGTTTTCGTCCCGGTTTACGATAAATTGTATCTAATTTAGGGGGATTTGTAAAGGATAAAAGGAATAAGAGGTTAGGAATCGTATCCGAAGCAACATTACTTAATCAATCCTGATACCTGATTCCTGATACCTGTTTCCTGATTCCTGCTTCCGAACCGTCCACTCAGTATTCTCCAAATTGGTATAATCAACTTTGTAAGTTCTTAACACTGAAGAACTGTTTTTTTAAAGGAGCACAGCTTTTGAAAACCGCATTAATCACCGGGATCACCGGGCAGGACGGCTCGTACCTGGCGGAGTTCCTGCTCGCCAAAGGCTATCGCGTCGTGGGCATGGTTCGCCGGACAAGCACCATCGATTACAGTCGCATCGAACACATCCAGGATCAAATTGAACTGGCCCATGGCGATTTGTTGGATCAAGGCTCGCTATACGCGATCTTTGACGCCTATCGTCCCGATGAGGTCTATAACCTGGGCGGGCAGTCCAATGTACAGCTCTCCTGGTCACAGGCGGTGCTGACCGCCGAATCGACCGCCCTGGGCGTGACCCGTTTACTGGACTGTATGCGCCAGGTGACGCCCGCGTCGCGTTTTTATCAAGCCTCCACCAGTGAGATTTTTGGCGATGCAGATGAATCCCCCCAGACCTTGACCACCCACCTCAACCCGCGCAACCCCTACGGGGTCGCCAAGGTGTACGGGCATCTGATCACCCAGAATTACCGCCAGCGGCAGGGTTTGTTTGCCGTTTCGGGCGTGCTGTATAACCACGAGAGCCCGCGGCGCGGCCTGGACTTTGTCACCCGTAAGATCACCCATGGGGTGGCGCAAATTAAGCTGGGATTAGCAACGGAATTGCGCCTGGGCAACCTGGATGCCCAGCGAGATTGGGGCTTTGCCGGCGATTATGTGCAGGCAATGTGGCTGATGCTCCAACAAGATCAACCGGTGGATTACGTGGTTGGCACAGGTCAACTGCATACCGTGCGGGATTTTTGTCGAATCGCGTTTGAGGTTGCTAACCTGGATTACCGCAACTATGTTGTTGAAGATCCTGCTTTCTTCCGTCCGACAGAACGCTTCCCCTTACTGGCCGACCCCAGCCAAACCATCGCAGATTTAGGTTGGCTTCCGCAGGTTGATTTTGAAGGGTTGATCGAGATGATGGTGACCGCCGACCTTGCAGCCCTGGGGGCATGAGCGAAACACTGGATATTCCAGTATAATTTGATCTATTACAGATCTTATCGATTGGTATATATGGCCGACCAGCATCAACTCAGTGCGCGCGAAATTGAGATCCTCAGATTAGTAGCCAAAGGTCTCACCAACGGCGAAATTGCCCATCTTCTGACCATCAGCCCCAACACGGTCAAGGTGCACCTCAGCAACATCTATGAGAAGACGGGCGCGGCCTCACGCACCGAAGCGACCATGTACGGCATCGAACACGGCATCATCGACGTTCCAGGCGGGGCTGAGGCTGTCGAAGTCATTCCGCCCACCCGGGCGGAACTGCTGCGTAAACACGTCTGGTGGATCATCCCCGCCGCCGCGCTGGTGATGGTCTTAATCATCCTCACGCTGGTCATCCTGTTCCGACCGCCTGACACTGAAGCCCAGCCGTTGGCTGCCTTGACTGAGCGCTGGCAGGAACTGGCGCCGATGCCCGTCGCTCGCGCTGGCATGGCGACTGCGGCTTATGACGGCGAGATCTATGCCATCGCCGGTGAAGGGCCCGAAGGCATCAGCGGCAGCGTCTTTCGTTACACGCCTGAGACAGACCACTGGACACAACTGAGCGAAAAGCCCCTCCCCGTGGCGGATGTGCACGGCGTGCTGATCGGCGAGAAGATTTACGTCCCCGGCGGCAGGCGTTCGGATGGAGCACCGACCGATATCCTGGAGATTTACGACCCCCGGCGAGACACGTGGTCAACGGGTGCACGGCTGCCGCAGCCGGTCAGCGCGTATGCATTGGCAGATTTCGAAGGTCAGATGTATTTGTTTGGCGGCTGGGATGGGGAACAAGCCCTTGACACCGTGTATGTGTACAATCCAGCAACGGATGCGTGGAGAGAGTTGACGCGTATGGGCTCCCCTCGCCAGGATCACGGTGCAGTGGCTTTGACGGATAAGATTGTCGTCATCGGTGGCAGGAATGACGGTGGTGCGCTCACCGAGGCGGTGGGCTTTTACCCGTCACGGGATTTTGAGGGGGAAAATCCCTGGGAGGAGTTCGTGGACCTACCGGAAGCCAGGTATGGCTTTGGGGTGGAAAGCAGTGGCGAAGTCATTTTTATTTTTGGCGGAGCGCAAGCCTCAGAAGCAGTCGCTGATTTCCCCCTGTTGTATCAATACACAGAATCAGGTTGGCGTTCAATCCCAACAGATATGACAGAGCCCGTTTTCAAACCTGTGCTGATTTCCCTCGGCTCGCAGATTTACATAATAACTTCAGCTTTATCAGAAAATCAAACTTTATTTTTAAAATATCAAGCGATTTACTTTGAGGTCTTCCTCCCAATTATTCAATAAAAATCCCATAACGGTTTTTGTGAATGCATCCTTGCCGGTATTGTAAATAAAAAGCTCCTCAAGCCTGAATATAAAACCCTGCTTGAGGAGAGGATGGCTGAAATAAGGAATTTAATCTGGCATTTCTATGAACAATTCACCCAGATCGATTGAATCTCCACCTTTCACGGAGATTGTCAACGGGGTTTTTCCATCATCTTCTGTGACGAAAACAAATTCACCCGGGCCACCCAGAACGGTAATCACATAGTTTTCTCCGGGTTCTACATTCTCAAAATAAAAATAACCCCGGGTCGTATCGACGATTGCTCTGGGAGAATACTGATACGAGAAGGAAATTGTCGGTGGCAATTCATCGTTGTCGAATGCTAAATCTTCTGACAAAAACACCATATCTCCGACTGGAGCATTGGTGGATGAATGAATTTCGCCATAAATAACTGCTGAATCTTCGGATGGCGAAGGGACTGACCACGCCTGTTGTCCATCATCTGGTGCGGGTGTTTGAGCCGGAGAGCAACCGAAGGCAAATGCTAAAAACAGGAAAAGGAAAACCAATAAAGCTTTTTTCATTGAAAGTGTCCGTGTCATTAAAGATATTAGGAAAAGAAGTAGAGGAAGTAATCCTCTACTTCTTTTAGTGTTAATCTTCAGATCATTTAATTCATCCGACTGATGACCGCTTTCATTGCCAGTGCGTCGATCTGTCGGGCTGCTTTGACTTCAACAGGGTCGAACTTAGGGTGCGATACCCTCATATACAGCCAAGGAGTCGACTTGAAGCCCAGCATTGTGCGCCAGGATGTTCAGCGTACCAACTAACTGTTTGCCCGATGTTGATTTGCAGATAGCGCCGCCTAAGAATCCATTCGGCATCGGAGTTCTATCGTTGTAGAACTGGTGCAGCCAACCCGAATTATTGGGCAGTGCAGTCGGGTTTTTCAGTGTCTTGGTAACCGCGCCGCCGGGACCAGTGCCCTTGATGGTGCAGACGATATCGTTCTTTGGAATGGTGCTGCCACTAACATTAATTACTGTCATGGAGGTCCACCAATTCCAGGGGCCGACCCATTGTTGAACAAAGGGGAACACGATGGTGTCGGTTGCCGCGGCGGGGTTCTGAGACATTAACGCTGCGCCCTTATTGGGGTCAATGGTGTTGTTAATCTGGTTGACGATACCGACCAGCGGCTGGTTGGCGGAATTTGTTATTACTGCAGCGCTGCCGATGAAGCGTTCACCATTCTTGCATGTTGAGGATACGGTGTATGGTGCCCAGGATGTTGGGAAGGCAAAAGCATAAGTAGCAAAATCGCGTTTTGCCCCGGGAGGAATGGTAATGGTCTCAGTACAGGCAGTACCGACCTCAGTGGGTGTATATTTCATTGTCACAGTAGTCGCAACAGTGCCAGCATTTTGAATATTTGCCGAAGTCCAGTAGCCATAGTTGTTCTCGTTGATCATCGGGAAAATGGGCTTTGTGGTTCCAGCGACAAACCCGTTGTAGGAATACAATTGATTTCCTGGGCCATCGTTATATTCAACAACAGCAACCGCTACAGCGCCAGACGTGGTGACGATGGCTGAGAAGTCTTTGGGCAGGCCAGCCATACCGCGATTGTCAATTTTGTAAGAGGCGTAGGGCTTAATACTTGGAATATTGGTTACCTTCCCGTTGCTGTAGGTCACAGTTGCGGAAATTGCGCTGCTGGTTGTATTCTGAATGTAGAAATAGGTGCTGTAGCCGTAATTCTGGTTCATTAACAGGGGTAAAAAGACCTTATTTGCTCCTCCCGAGACGCCGATATAACCGGCGTAACCGGTATAGTTGCCGGCACTATTCTTGCTGGCCAGCATCCCCATGGAAGCCAGGGGCACATCGGATTCAATCACCATAGAACCATCGAAATTGCTGACACCTGCGAATGAGGTAAAATATATCGTCTCATAAGCTTTAATGGGTTTAGTGATTGGAGCGAGTTCAGTCCCATTCTGCCTGAAGAAACGCAGCGTGATCGTCCCATTCACATTAGAAACATTGGTGACATTAACTTGCGTCTCATATTTTGCGGGGGGTTGTGCTTGCACCGGGGGAATGGCAAAAAACAACATTGCAATGATTAATGATAAAAATAGTAATTTGCGCATTTTGTTCTCCTAAAACTAAAATCGGTTTTGATAGTCTAAGAATAAAGCACCAGGGGCATTATTTCAATAATACATACGGGTTATTTTTCCACAAAGGCTGGTTTTCGAGCGGCGAAGGACATCTCGGTGCTGCGGTTGAACATTTCAAAAAGCATAAAAATTGGTAATGTGAGCATCCTCACAATGAATGACCCCAATACAGTCATGATAGTCTTCTTTTTCCATTCAGCCATGTCTGTGCTGTTCAACCAGAACTGGATGCTGAGCATAAACGCGCCGTGTCGACCGGTGAAGCTGAAAATCTCGATATCTTCAAAGCCAAATTTTGCCAAGAAATCAGTAATCGTCTTTGGCGTAAACGTGCGATAATGCCTGGGGACTTCCCATCCAACCCAGTATTCTTTAAACCAATATCTTTCAAATGCGTTTGCATTGGGCAATATGGCGATGATCACCCCACCTGGCTTCAGTACCCGTTTAATCTCAGCCATGGTTGAATTCAGGTCGTATACGTGTTCAAGCACATCCCACAGGGTTACAACATCAAAGCTTTCAGCCGGCAGATTGGCATCTTCAACGACGCCGCAATAAACATCCAAACCAAAGCGACGTCGGGCATAGTCCACCGCGGTTTGATCCGGTTCAACGCCCTGACATTCCCAGCCTCGCTTTTGCATTTCGTTTAAAAAAATGCCCGTTGCACAACCGATATCGAGAATTTTTCCAGGGTTTTTCACCCGGCGCGCCACCTGGAGGCTGCGCTTTCTCTGTCCAAGGTAGCGATTGAACCGTGTCAGGGGGTTGCGCTCGTCTTCAATGGCTTCCAGGTAGCAAATGTATTCATCTGGATAATATTTTTCCATCTGCTGGCTGTTCAGTTTTGGGTCAATCAGGTATAACCCACAATTCTGGCATTCAAGCACATCAAAGTTGCCGGCAATTCCAAGCAATTTATCACTACCTGAAAAAAGAAGAGAAAATTGATCGTGATCACAGTTTTCGCAGCGCATGTGGGCATTGCTCTTGATCGTGTTCATGGTTTGCCTTTGATATGCTCTGAGTAAAATTGATTCAACGTGGTAGCCCTGCTCAACCAACTTTCTTGAGGGTTCCCGGATAATTCTAAAGCGGATTGACCGCAATCCGACCCAAGATCAGGATGTGCTTTCAGGTGATGGATGGCTTGAACCAGTGCTTCGGGGGAGTCTTCGATAACAATGCCACACCGATGCTTTTTAATATAATGTGGAATATCACCAACATCGGTAGCAATAATTGGCCTTCCGCAAGCCAGGTAATTTGAAAATTTTAATGGGAAGCGACCGTTATTGGCTGGATTATTCTTAAATGGAAGTAAGAGCACATCACATGCAGACAGGTAAGTTTGCATGTTCTGAAAGCTTTTCGGTCCGGTCTCGATAACCGCTGCAGAATGATTTACACCAGGCTTGACGCGGTAGTTACTGTATCCAATATGCATAAATTTAATTTGGGAATCACTGGCAGTCAATCGATTGAAAGTGTCAATAACCAGTGTCGCATCATTGGGGAAAAACGAGCCCAGATAACCGACAAAAAATTGTTTTTGGGCAAGACCCAGCGTTAACCTCGCTTGTTCAGTGGAAATGGGAGACCAGTTCTCAACGTCAAATCCATTGGGCAATAAACAAACCTTGTTTTCTGGCACGCCCAGGCTGATGGCACGTTGGGCTAAGGTTCGACAGATGACGCTTGTGCCAAGGGGCAGCTTTCGGAAATGGGTTTCATAATAATTTTCAAATGGTCTTAACAGCGCACGTATCATCAAATTGGGGCGTTCTTCGATGGACCCTTTGCTGCCAAACCAGTCTGCCCAATCCAGGAATAAGGAGACGCCTTTTTTATGCAGCGTTAATGCCGGATAAATAACCGTTGGGCGGGATTCAAAACCGTGCACCAGGTCAAAATTCAATGAGCGGATTGCTTTGATGCGCGCACTTAAGTTTCCTAAATCCCACCCTGCCCGAGTTGGACCGTTAATTCGATCTGAAACCTCGATTATCTTAAGCCCATCCTGGACATGGATTTTTGTCTCTGCACGTAACTGAACTGCGGAAGCCAGGATAGTCATTTCATGCCCCAGTTTTGTTAACGCTCGTGCCAGTTCATGAGCGCGTAAGTAGGTGCCCCGACCGACCTGATTAAATACAATGAATAGGATTTTCAAACCGACGCCTTTAATTCAGTTCTGACATGCATCACAACGTATAAGAAATAACCCATCAACAAGAATAAATCAACAGCGATGCTCATCCAGATTAAACCCGTTACGGCCCATTTCGCTATCAGGAGTACGCCTAGGATCAGCTTTAACAGGATCGAAATCATTTGCGGGAGCAAAAGTTTCCGCTCCCAGCCGACGGAAAACAGGTACACCCTGTTAAATTGGTTCACGGTCCTGATCAATAATAAGGGGCTGGCTAAGAGCAATAGATTTATCGCTGACAGATAATTTTTGCCCAGTATTTCTTGAATCCAGTTTAATCTGAACAATCCGACCCCAAGCCACAGCGCCAAACCCACCAATATAAAACCGACCAGCAATTTTAACAAGCGCTGAGGAAATTTCTCAATCGCGTTTCTATAAATATTTAAGGTACTGGGAAGCACCAAATAAACGATTGCTAATGGAACGGTCATAATCATGTTGATCAGGTTGATGGCAATGGCAAAGTCGCCGATTAACTTAGGGTCGCCATTAATCCAGGTAATCAAATTCAAGTCCAGTTGTGTGAATACTAAATTGAACAATTCTGAGGTGTTGAACACCAGGGAATACCGCAGAACCCTGGCAATTTCCGGGATTTGGTCTCTTCTCAGGATGGGTCGGGCTTGCGCAAGGGCGAAGATCAGGATGATAAAGGTGCTGATCAGCCGAAAGAGGCTGATCAATAGGATCGATTTTGATTGTAAGATGATGATCAGTCCCAGGGAAAGAAGACGCAAGGCTCTGGATAAGATCAACAATATCGAGGTGGTTTGTGCTCTTTCGTTAGCCAACAGGTCGGCAAGCATTAAATTGAACACCGAATCCAACCAGATATCGATGATAATGATCGCCAGCAAGCCCTTCTGGTAGATTTCGGGTTGGACCAAGGGCATGATCAACCAGATGCTCAACCCCCAAAGAACGCCAACGATCAATTTATAGTAAACGATGTTTCCCGTCAGGACTTTCGGCTCTTGGGCGCCTGGAATCGTTCTGACCAGCCACTCATGCAACCCAAGCGTGATTACAAAGGAAAGCATGGTAACAGTGGCGTAGTTAGCGGCAATTAACCCGTATTCTTGGGGATTCAACCACCAGATGCTGCCTAATGTGTACACAACCATTAACGATTGAGAGATCGTCACAGCCGAAATATAAGAAAAGATGGACCGGGCGAGTTTGGAGTTCAGAAAGTTCATCATCATAGAACTGTTTTCCAAAACAAATTAATTGAAAAAGGTCGCCCAAAGACGGATAGATGCTTTTTGGTTATGTGGAACCAGCGGGTGTAATAAGCGTATTCAGGAATGGTCCATAAATCCTTGGCGGTTGAAATTTTTTCAAAATCTGTTTCCTCTTTGATCCCATTGATTTTTCCGGTGAGGTAATTGATGATCGGGTGCACCCACAGATGATCCTGGAACAAGAGTGCATCCACACAGTGCAAGCAGCAGGCATGGCTCTTTAATAACCGTTGAAGGTCGTCCACGATATTTTTGATGGCTTTTTCGTCCGTGGAAAAATGTTCCATTGCTGAGATACTGTACACAAAATCAAAATATTGTTCCGGGAGTTCGGTGGAGAAATTCCCGATATAATCTCTGACCAGCTTAAATCCCTGGGCTTTAGCCGCTCTCTTGGGTCCGTGTCCCTGCCCTTCGATCTTGTCCAGGTTCCAGAACTCGTAATCATCTTTCAGGCAGTCAATGATACGCGAATCACCACCGCCCAACTCTAATATTTTTGCCCCTTTTGGAATGTTTTCCAATATGAACGTGTAAACAAAAAGGTCCTGATACACTTTTAAATCACAGGTAGCTAAGGTTTGTCGCCGATATGTGGGCAGCAAGCGAAAATTTTGGAAATGACTTGATTTTGAGAAGGTAAATTCATGAAAGTTCTCAGGCTCAAGTTGATTTGGCGCTTTTTCTACCACGGAAGTCAAATACGGCGCTCTGGAAAAAATATGCCCCACAATTCCATCGAAATCCCTATGAATTTTTTGAATGTGCTTACGAAATTTGCTCGCCATTGTTTCCTTTTTTTGAGAAATATCCTTGTTTATCAGCGATCACCTGTTATTGATGTTACCTTCAGCGCGAACAGGCTTCTTGAAAACAAAGGCAATAACACCCCGCAGATATGCCAGCAAGGACTTGTACCCATTGGAAAAGAGGAGTTGAGCACTCAACTTCAGGGTGTGGGCAAATCGCCAGGGTAGGATAAAAAACCATTGCCATAGTTTTGCGTGTTTATGGAAATATCGACAGCTTGAGTATCCCATCCAATAATAGAAATGAGCCCTGTTCTCTGATGCGGTCGAAGCGCCAACATGATGCAGCAGTTTCGCTTGCGGAATTAGCCAGGCTGCCAGGCCCATATTTTTTGCCCGCATGAAAAAATCCAGGTCTTCATAGTACAGGAAGAACCCTTCATCAAAAAAGCCGATTTTGTCGAACACCTGGTGATGAATCAGCAGGGCACACCCGGTCAGAAAATCGCGCTCGACAGGTCGCCCCGGCAAGGTTTTTTTGCGCGAATGTCCGTCTATCGGCGCACAGAGAATCGGATTGATTTTTCCGCCAGCAGACCAGAGGCGCTCGGGTGAATTTGCATAATAAACAGCAGGGGCGGCAATGTCTGCTTGTAAGCTCTGAGCAGCCTTGACCAGCATGTCCAGCATTTGGGGCTGGCTGAGGGTGTCGTTGTTGACCATGAACACATAGTCCGCACCCTGCGCCAGGGCGTATTTGATCCCCGTGTTAAAGCCTCCAGCAAATCCCAGATTTTGAGGATTTTGAATCAGTGTATCAGCCGGAATCTGCTGCAAGATTTCTATCGATTGGTCTGTTGAACCATTGTCAACGATGAGCAATGAAAAGGGCGTGATATTATTTTCGCGCAGGCTGTGGACGCATGCCCGTGTTAAACCGGCTTGATTCCAATTGACCGTCACAACCCAAACATTGGGGGTAGCCTCTGAGAGCTGGTTATGCGCCTTCAGCATCCTGAACACCTTGGTTGTCTTTTTGAGAGAGGGCAGCCTTTTTTGTTATGAGGACGTGGTGAGAGACAAAAAACAATAACAATAATTCTCGAATGAACATCATGTTGCGGATGGCATTGAATAAACCTGCTGCCCTGCCCTGATATCCATAAGCTCGAATATCGGGGGGATGGATTTCGATCTCATCAGCAGCAAAAACTTTGCGCAGGGAACGTTTCAGCTCGCACCAGGACAACAAATATGTGCTCTCATAATCGGCATCACAACGCCAATTGACAAATTTTGGAATGAGCGCCCGCGGCAAAAAGCCTAAAAATCTTAATCCAGTGTGGGGTTCGGGTGCAAAAATATCGTAACGATTTCTGGAATCCCCGGCAAATACGCCTCGGTCAACTAGGCATCTTCTGACTTCGCTCATAACTGCGGGCAGGTCTGAAAGATGTTCAATCACGTTGATCGACTGGATGTAATCAAAGCAAGCGCTTTTTAATGGTAATGATTCGCCGTGGGCACAGATGAGATGAAGTTCGCCCTGGTTGATTTCTTCAGCCAGGCTTTTTCTTGCCAGGAGGAGCTGCCCAAAATGAGCATCAACTCCTATCGTAAGCTTAAAATTGCGCTTAAGGCTGCCCAATGCCGAACCTGAGCCGCAACCTAAATCCAGAACATGCCCCCAATTTAGCACCTTTGCATCCTGAAGAAATGCAGCCGTCATTGCTTCGGTGCGTATGTTTTCTGAACAATAATAATCTTTAATCTTCTGGTCAATGCGTTTGGGCAATCTTTTGGTAACCAGCACTAATGTTAACAATTCCTGATAGGTTAACTGTTGAAATTTCTGAATCGCCTCTTCGATGTTGGGCTCAAAGGGTTCTGGTCGGCACCGAAAATCATGGATACCGTGAATGATCGGGTATATTTGCTGACAAACTTCACAGCTCCAGTGATCAGGACTTGCGACCAGCTCACCGGAACATTGGGGACAAATGAGAATTGAAGAGAGATTCATTGCGTGATTTAGAATCAGTACCAGATTACAAGAGATAATTATCTAACCAGAATTGGTCATTATGAAATGAACTTATCACCATCGGAGGTGTAAAAACGCCTATCTTAACCCTTTGTTTGCGTGTAGTGACGGTCATGAGCGCTCCCCGATTACAACAGACACCATCGGCGTCCAGGATTGGGCAATCATACGCTGAATTTGCTCCTGGGTTTGTGGCGACACTTTGATCTGCGCCATAATTCCATCAGCCAGGTCAGCTGCATCCCCGGCTCGGACCACCCGGCAGCGTTCCGGCAGGCTATCAATTATCACGTCCGTGATCACATCCGTCACCACAACCGGCAGGCCAAACCCCAGCGCCGTCTTCAGGGCAGCGCTTTGTGTGCCGTCAATATACGGTGCGACAAACAGGTCAGCCGCCTTAAAGAAACCCGCGACCTCATCATCCGGTATGTACCGGTCATACACATGAACACAGTCGGTTAATCCCAAACTCTGGATCTGAGACAGGTACTTCGCCTTATCCTCCCAAAACTCACCGACGATCAACAGCTGCGCGGCATTACCTTGGTCAGCAATCACCTTTAGCGCATCGATCAACACACCCAGGCCCTTATAAGGGCGCACAATCCCAAAATAAAGGATTACCACCTGGTTATCCGGCAAATCCATCTGCTGTCGCAGGGCTTCTCGAGATAAACGTGTGGGTTTGAAGGAATGATCGATCGGCAAAGGGGCGATATCGATTTTTCCCGCCTCGGGCAATAAACCCAATAGGCGTCCTTTTTCTTTTTCGGTCATAATAATATAACGGTCTGCCTTTTCCAGTGCGCGGCGTGCCAACCAGCGGTCAAAAGCACGCTTTTCGTGGGGTAAGGTGTTGTGGATCAGCATGGCTGCAGGGATGCCGCGACGTTTGAGGCGGGTGATAAGAAAACGAAATGCCGGTCCCCAGATCGTCACCCACCAGGGAATGATCACCTGCTGGGGTTGGAAGTCCGCCAAGGCTTTCACCGCCCTGTGCCAGGATAGGGGATTCAGCGGAGTTAACAAGTATTCCGCATCCACACGTTCGCGCCCCGGGCTGTAATCTCTATCGCTCTCACCCGGATAGAGCCAGGCGGGGTATTGCTTTTTAAAAGAAATCACCTGCAGCTCGTGCCCAGCTTCGATCAATTTCTTGGCCAGCAGGGTGGTGAAGTGCGCGATCCCGCCGCGGTAAGGCGTGACAGGACCAACCATACCGATCTTCACAGCAGCTCCCCTTCTTGTGCAGTGCAATTTTCAGTTATGTGATGGTTTAGATAGGCAAGGTTAATCATCAGTACAATTATTATAGCTGTTTTTGTTGATCGGGTTGCTGTTCTGTCTTTATCCCAAGCTTTTCTCAAGCCGGACAGGTGCTCAAAGCTGGTCGGTTACCCGGATTGCTGGTAAAAAAACCAGGGTATTATTGCGAGCGCGCTGTCTCGGCAATGGGTTTGGTGGGCAGCCCAGAAGAGCATCGAAATTGAGGCTTTCATCGGACCAATTCAAAGATCTGAATCGTCGGACCCCCGAATCGGTCTTCAACGTCCAGCTTTAAACATTTTTTCACATAAAAAAGGATGTCATCGGATCTTTCCAGCAAATTTTTTGCCGGGGGTGTTGGTTCAACTTCGAAGATCAAACGATTATTTTCCCTGATGCTGTTGTAAAAAGTAATCCAATCTGCATAGCGTTCCGGTTCGGCAAAAAACCGATCGTACATATATGAAGAGAGAATAACGTAATCATATTGATTGTTGTTTTCGAGCTCGTCTTTTGAGATCTCAATTGGGTGGCCGGGCAAGAAGGGGGAATAGCCTTCATAGAGACTGTTCTCGGGTGTAATGCCCCTTTGCTCAGCGTAATTCAAAGCAATTAATCGGGTGTCTGTAAACCTCATCATGGTTGGAATGTGTAAAGTGACAATAAATTGTGCAATCAGGAATACCACAATACAGAGGGGCACCAGGTACTTCACAATCACATTTTTCTTGCGAAATTCCCAAAGGAAATTCATACCCATTCCTGTGAGGAACAGGGGCGTAATGTACATGGGTAAAGCCCATCGTTCCCAGTGCAGAGAAAGAACGCTGAGCGCAATCCAATAAATCGCTCCATAAAAAAGAAAGATGTGAGATTTTTCCCTGTTTTTAATCAGGGCATATATACCGCTGCTAATAAAAAGGATGGATAATAGATTGGTCCATGAACAAAATGAGCGCAGGTAAAAATACAGGTTGCCGCCCCAGCCCAAATTATCTGCGCCGAGATGGGTGGTTCGGGACTCGCGCAACAAAGCTTCTATGACCTGTTGATATTCAATAAAAATAAAAGGCGCCACGATGAATAATGCGATGATGAAAAGAAAAGAAAATTTCAATATCTCCTGGACTAAAGACCACCATTTAATTTTTTTAAAGGGTTCAGGATTTTGAAAATGGTTAAGGATGATCCCGGTCCACACAATTAGCATCGTAAGCAGTCCAGGATATTTTTCCGCTGTCGTAATTGCCGCAAACAGGGTGGCTAAAAAGATTGAAATTTTTTCGCCTCGCTTCAGATAGCGTACAGTAAAGTAGATCACCAACAGGGTAAACAGGGTGACCGGCACGTCCGGCGTAATATAAAGGGAGTGTAAAACATATGATGGGAACAGAGTAAAAACAAGTGCTGCGAATAATCCAAATTTATTGCGAAATTCGTTCCCAATTTTATATGCGATGACCGGAATCATTGCCCCCATTATGGAAATCAGAAAGCGCGCATAGGCATAGAAATTTAAATAATACTTTGGAAAGGCGGCGCCCAAATGTTCTCCAAAGCGGATAAAGCTCAAAATATTTAAATAAAGAAAATTCAGCAGGTATAAAATCTGGTTGGGACGGTTAAAATTTCCGGGATTTAACGTCCTTTCCAAGGTCATATGGACAACACGGTCGATAATTACTGATTCATCGGGATGAGTTAACAATGGGAAACCATGTTTGACACCAATTCGTCTGATTAGCAATGAACATAAAAACAGCGATACCAATATCATGATCTCTTTTATTATATGTTTTTTGAATATATTCGCTAATCGCTTCTTGATCATGGTTGAATGCTTTTAAATTGCTCACTGAAAATTATTAACCGGAAAAACAGGTTCTCAAGATTTATATTTGCTTTGATCATATAAGGCTGATTAGAATTTTACCACCGACAAACATCACTCAATGGGAAGTTTGTATATATAGACCCCTCCATCCTCATACACCTCCTCCACGCCCGGGCACGCCTCCAGACCTTCGGGCTGCAGGTTCCCAACCCCTTTTCGCAAGTAAACCCAATTCAGCCCGGCTTCCCCAACCAGGTTCCAAAAGTCATCCGAGCAGGTGCTCACCTGGCTGGCAGCTTCTCCCCAGCTACGCACTTCTCCTATCCAGTCTTTATCCGGTGAAAAGCCATAGAAGATCGTGGGAACCAGCGACCAGCGCCCCGTATACGGTAGCAGCCAGCCGCCACCATCCACGCCACGGTAAACACCTTCCTGCCAATAGGTGGTGTTGATAAAAAAGCGCGCCTCAGGCGGTGTGTTTTCTGTGATCCAATCCAGGGCAGCCATGTCCGCTTCAGTAACCAGGACGGTCGTGGGATTAGCCACATCCTGCGCGTCCGAAATTCCCCACGCACACCAACCCAGAACCAGCAGCACCAGCAGGAGCGTACCCACCCAGCGCTGCTTCAGCAGCCGTCCTGCCTGGCGTGTGCACCACCAGAACAACCCCCCTGCCAGCAGCGTGATCGGGATGAACAGCACAATCGCAAAGTGATCCGACCTGAAGGGGCTCAGCGTCAACCCCCAGGGTAGCGCCATCAACGCCAGTGTCAGGCTCCACAACCCGAAACTCAGCGTATGGCGTTTGCACAAAGCAAATAGCAAACCCAGTCCAGCCGGCAGCAACAACCAATGATTGCTGGTGGGTCCCAAAAGCTTCCAGATGTAATCCACATTGCCGCCGGTAAAGATTGTCTCGATGCTTTCGGGCCACCGGGCATCAATTCCCGGGTTGCTGAGAGAATACTGCGCTACACGCCACAACCAGGGCGCAGCCAGTAGTACACCAGCCAGGGCGCTGTTCAGCGCTGCGGATGCGCCGACCCACACCTTTGGTAAATGCCGCAGACTGAGCAGCAGGGTTCCCAGCGCCAGCAGGACGATAAACACAGCCAGCAGCAGGGCAGCAAAATAATGGGTCAGCAGCAGACCTGCCGTCAGGAGGGCCATGGACAGCGCACTGACCCAGCGTTGTTTTCCGCGCACCAGGTTGATGGCTTGCCCCATTGCCAGCGGCAGCAGGACCAACCCGGTCAGGAGCGTATAGCGCCCCCAACTGAGGTAATAAGCTGGCATACGGGTGGCGAAACTTACCAGCAGCGCCGCAGCCAGGGCTGGACGCCAGTTACGCCACAGGGTTTTTCCCAGGGCGTACACGGATAATCCGACCGCAGCATTCAGCACCTGACCCAGGATGAGCATCGCCTGCCCGATGGGCAGGTTGCTGAGGGCGGTGAACAGTGCGGTCACGGCATGGTTGCCAAAATGGTAGTAAAAAGGCATCGGCAGGTAAGGCATGAGGTCCTGAGGCACCCCGCCACTTTCAAGGATCGTTTTGATGATTAAAAAATGATGCTGTGAGTCGACCCAGTTCGGCAGCAGCAGGTCCCGCGCCTGGTACAACCGCCAGGCAAGGACCGAGCCGAACACAGCCAGCCCAATCACCAGGTGGAGACGGTAGCGGCGCGGTAACCAAAAGCCATGCCGGATCAGCCCGTCCACCACCAGGAGCAGGCAAGCAAGCAATAAGATAACGATCAGGGCAATTGAAAACCGCAGGCCGGTCACAAAACCTGCCAACGCCAGCAGGGGGATCATCGCCAGGCTGATGCCCACAGCCTGGACAAAGCTGAGAATCGGGTCCTCTTGCCGCTCACCCAGCCAGGCCCACCAGACCATTCCGGGCAAAAGCAAGCAAACACACGCCAGGATGCTCACAGGCGTATCACCCCCTCAGTATCGACATCGGTCAACATCTGCTGAACGCTGATTCCCAGGGCAGGGTGGACCAGATCGGGGGCAATTTCGTTGAGCGGCACCAGCACAAAGGCTCGCCCGACCATGCGCGGATGAGGGATTTGCAAATTTGGGCTTGTTATCATCCGGTCACCATAAAACAAAATATCCAGGTCAATCACCCGCGGACCGTTCAGGATCAGTTTCACGCGCCCCATTTTCCGCTCGATGCGCTGTAAGAAGCGCAGAAGAGAACGGGGTCCCAGGCGCGTGTTGACCTCAATTACCTGGTTGAAGAAGTCGGGTTGATTTGTATATCCCCAGGGCGGGGTTATGTACACCGATGATTCTCGCGTGATGATGGCTTTACGGCTTAACCAGTTTTTTGCGGTTTGAAGATTCAAAGCACGGTCGCCGATATTGGTGCCCAGGGCAATATACACCGGTTGTGGTTTTCGCATTAGGCCTCAAGGATATTCAGGAAGTCCGCCAGCAGGCCATAGGCGGTGGTTTCAGGCCCGGGATCAATCTCCAGGATGCCCAACCCTGGCAGCACATCTAACTTGAACTCGCAAAAAGAACTGGTGCCAGTGACGCTGTACAGGGGGGATTCGGGGCTCACCCGCTGCGGAGCCACCCGCGCCACCAGGCCATCCGGGCTGGTTTGCGCAGAACAAACCAGTTTCCAGCGTTCGCCGGCTGATTTAGCCTCTGCCACCATTTGCGGTGTGATGCCACGGATGCCGGTGCGGTCGACCGCCTGGGGGGTGAGGGGAATCCCCATCAATACGGTCACCAGTGCGGCAACCTTAATAGCGGCATCCCAGCCATCCACGTCATTGCTGGGATCGGTTTCCGTGATGCCGATCGAGCGGCCGTATTCCAGGGCTTCTTCCAGGGACGCGCCTGCCTCCATCATACCGAGCAAAAGGTTGGTGCAGGAATTAAGGATGCCCTCAAACCCTAGCAGGTTTGCACCCAACAATGGCTGGCGAAACAGGCTAAAGATCGGTGCGCCGTCCATGACGGCTGATTCAAACAGGAAACGCACGCCCTGTTGTTCCGCCAGTGAGGTCAGCGCTTGATAGCCGTGCACGACCGGACCCTTATTGGCTGTGACCACGTGCATGCCCGCTTTTAGCGCTTTTCTGATGTGGTCCAGGGCAGGCTGCCCGGTGTGAGGGTTGACCGGTGTGGTTTCGAACATAAAATCCGCCGGGCAGGCGCTGATAAAGGTCCGGGATTCAGTGGGCGTATCAACAGCACTCAAGCGGGTCAATGTCTGCCCCGTCACAGCCAGCTCAAGGGCGGCTTGCAGGTCAAGACCCTCCGGGTTGATGGCTGCACCGTGAGACCCGGTAATAATCCCTGTGACCAGGGCGGTCACTCCGTACCTTGAAGACAACTCCTCGGCTTTATCGAGCAGCAGGCGGGCAAAAGACCTGCCAACATTGCCAAATCCGACCAGGCATAAACGGTGAACCTTGGGCATGTTTCGCTCCTTTGTGAATAATGTTCAATCAACCTAATTTAACCACAGAATTGGAAAATTAACCAATAACAAGAGATGCTGAGCGGGTCCTGTGTTCATTGCGAATGGTGAACCCAACTTCGCACAGTACTCCCTGTGCCCTGCAAGGGTATCGAGTCGTGTCTTCCCCGGTCACATGTAGGGGCGGACCTCCGTGTCCGCCCAGGGCAGGTACAGAGACCTGCCCCTACAGTCGGTGTGATTATCGATTTCGGGTGCATCACCAATTGGCAATTCAATAACCCTATGAAAATATTCGGCATAACCTGGAAATTCTTCACACACCCGCACCACCATCTCTCCGGCAGGGTAGGGATAGATTTCACCATTAATGTCATTGCGAACGAAGTGAAGCAATCTCAGGGGTGCAGCACTTGAGATCGCTTCGCCAGCTCGCGATGACAGGGGTGTGGGGCTCACGATAATAGTAGGAAGGTATTGTCATTGCGAACGCAGTGAAGCAATCTCAGGAGCGCAGCACTTGAGATCGCTTCGTAAACTCGCGATGACAGGGGTAAAGGTGGATTTCAGCATTATTGTCATTGCGAACGTAGTGAAGCAATCTCAGGGGTGTGAAAGATGAGATCGCTTCGCAAGCTCGCGATGACAGGGGTGTGGGGCTCACGATAATAGTAGGAAGGTATTGTCATTGCGAACGCAGTGAAGCAATCTCGGGGGTGTGAGAGATGAGATCGCTTCGCAAGCTCGCGATGACAGGGGTGGGGGGCTCGCGATGACAGGGGTAAAGGTGGATTTCAGCATTATTGTCATTGCGAACGTAGTGAAGCAATCTCAGGGGTGTGAAAGATGAGATCGCTTCGCAAGCTCGCGATGACAGTAGGAAGGTATTGTCATTGCGAACGCAGTGAAGCAATCTCGGGGGTGTGAGAGATGAGATCGCTTCGCAAGCTCGCGATGACAGGGGTGGGGGGCTCGCGATAATAGTAGGAAGGTATTGTCATTGCGAACGAAGTGAAGCAATCTCAGGGGTGTGGGGTTGGAGATCGCTTCGCAAGCTCGCGATGACAGGGGTGTGGGGCTCGCGATGACAGTAGGAAGGTATTGTCATTGCGAACGAAGTGAAGCAATCTCAGGGGTGTGGGGTTGGAGATCGCTTCGCAAGCTCGCGATGATAAATTCGCTTCGTTTGGTGGCGCTTCGCAGTCGCAGCTTGCGATGACAGACATTGTCACGTAGTTCTCTGGTGTGAACACGCGGTGACCTAAGGTTTTCTACCAGTGACCCCTGCCTGATGTATCATTCGCAGTGAGTTTAATTTGCCGGTCATCCGTAGAGGCAATCCTTCGCGTAGCACTTCCTGTGCCCTACAAGGGTATCGAGCTGTGTCCACCCCGGTCACCCGTAGGGGCAACCCTCCGAGGTTGCCCTAGGCGGACACGGCTCAAAGAGTGCTTCGCGAAAGTCCGCCCCTACGATGCGATGTGTCTCTCTTCGGTCTTCCACCCCCGGTTTACCCAATGCTCATTCACTATTCACTATACGAAGGCAAACTTCGTGTTCTTTGTGCCTTTTGTGGTTCAAAACAGGGTTAACCACCGGAATAATTGACCGGCATCAAAAAACCCACTTATAAAGTGGGTTTTTAGTTTAACACCGGGTCAGCCGCTTACGTCCACGATGCTGATCAAACGAAATCCGGCAAGGGACGCTCAATCAGCATCTTTCGCACGGCGGGGGTCAATCTTCGTGTTCAACCTCCAGCAAGAAGTATTCCCCGGCACAGTTTTTGAAGAATTCAACCTCGACAAAGTCACCAACCTTAATCCCCCGCTCGATTTCAGATTTCGGCAGGAGGTTAAAGCGAATGCCATTAATCACCCAATAATCGGAATGGATTTCGTCCACAAAGCCAACCATTTCATCACCATCGCCGCCGTGATGGCCATAGCCGTAGCCAGCATCAGAACTGTTGTAATCATCTTCGTGTTCAACCTCCAGCAGGATGTATTCGCCAGCCTGATTGCGCCCAAACTCCACCTCAACAAAGTCGCCGACTTTGATGCCCTCTTCAATCTTCGAATTTGGCCGCACTTCAAAACGGATGCCGTTGACGATCCAGTAATCGGTGTGGATTTCGTCAACCACGCCGTAGATTTCGCTGTCGTCAAATTCAACCTCCAGCAGGATGTACTCACCAGCCTGGTTGCGCCCAAATTCCACCTCGACAAAGTCGCCGACCTTGATGCCCTTTTCAATCTTCGAATTTGGCAGCACTTCAAAACGGATGCCGTTGACGATCCAGTAATCGGTGTGGATTTCCTCAACCACGCCGATGATTTCGCTATCGGCAAACTCAACCTCCAGCAAATAGTTTTCGCCAGATGCGTTGCGCACAAATTCTACCTCGACAAAGTCGCCGACTTTGATGCCCTTTTCAATCTTCGATTTCGGCAAAAGCTCGAAGCGCAGACCGTCAATCACCCAGTATTCGGTGTGAATTTCATCGACGGTGCCGTAATACTCGTCATCATCTAACGCGAATTCGACCTCTCGCAAGATATATTCATCCCTGTTATTGCGCACAAATTCCACCTCAACGAAATCGCCCACCTCGATGCCGGGTTCGATCCTGGCCGTGGCTGAGACTTCGAAACGAATTCCGTTGACCACCCAGTAATCGGGTTGAATTTCGTTGACGATGCCCAAAAATTCGCCCTTCCCGTTCAGGTTGAAAGCCCGCCCATCGCCATCGTGTTCAATCTTCCGGGCGTAAATGCTGCCCAGGGCGTCCACCCAACCTTTCACTTCCACCTGTTGACCAACATCAATCCCCATTTCAACTTTCGTTGACGCGGTGATGATCACCTCAAGCCCGGAAACGACCCACAGATTCGGGTCGATTGCGTCAACCGTGCCGACAAATTCAATCTTCCCATGGTAGGCGCCGGCTGATTTTGAAAACAGGGTCGCTTCTTCGAGCCGCTCCCTTCGTTGGGTCTGCACACGGTTAGAGAGAGTCTCCAGGTCAGCGGTGTATTTCCCCAGGGAAGCCCTGATGGCACGACCCAACTGGGAATCGGCTGCCAGGCTGTTGCTGCGAATGCCTTCCAGCCCGGCCAGCGCTTCTAAGATGCAGGTTTCATAAGCCTGCACGGGGGCTTCTAAATCGTCCAGGCGTTCTGCCGTGATTAACGCTTCAATTTCATCCAGTCGGTTTTGGGCGTAAGCCAGGTTGAGCTCTACCTTTTTGAAATCCTGCCGGGTCAGTTGAAGTCGGGTTCGCTCCCACCCGGTTTTAACCCCGTACAATGGATCGCCGGGCAGCGCGCTCGAAGCCGCCACCGCGGTGACTCCCAACCCGCCCAGCAGGAAGACCAGTAAAACAGCGGCCAGTGTAAAAGCCAGTGAAAATTTTTTAAAGAAAGGTTGCATTTCTTTGAACTCCTTTTTTCGTCTCGTTTTTGTTGTTTGTTCGGTTGTCATGGCTTGCAGGCACCTTCCCGCAGCGATTAAATACCGGGCTTTCGTCCGGTCGGCGTTATCCGGATTGCGCTGTGGCACCTGGCCGATTTCAGCCAGCAAGCCTTCCAGCTCGGCATCGGTCATCGGGTGGTCGTTGTTTTTTTTATGCATGGTTCACATCCATTGTGGGCTAAAGGATTTTCGTAATTTTTTAAGGGCGCGATATTGCAAAGCCCGGCTGGCTTCAACCGATTTACCCAAAACATCGGCTACCGCTTCGTAGGGCCATTTTTCCATCACCCGCAGCTCAATCACCAACCGCTGATCTTCCGGCAATGCCAGCAGCGCTTGACGCAGGCGAGCCTGGTTTTCCTTTTCAAAGAGGCGATTTTCTGGGTTCGCATTGTGCGCCGGCAGGGGCTGGGCTTCCAGGTCGGCTTGTGGTTTTTCCTGGCGGTAATGATCCACAACCCAGTTGTGTGCAACCCGGTAAAGGTACGCCCTGATATTGCCGGTCAGCGGCTTACCCGTGGCCACCCGCTCCAAAAAGCGGGTGAACACATCAGCGACGCAATCTTCCGCCAGGTTTGCTTCGCCTAAAGAGCGGAAGGCGTACCGATAGATTGAATCGCTGTGATCATCGTATAAAGCAATCAAAGTTTCCTCATCAAAAATATGGGGTGCCTGGCTTTGAACATCCATAAAGCGTCCTCTTCTAACCTGTATAACGTAAAATGCGCCAAAACATGACGGTTTTAAGGTGAACATCCCTGTCTGTGGCGCAGGGTCAGCCTAATTATCTTAGGTTTTACGCAGATTGCAATCAATCCCCGGCGGGGTAGAGGTGGATTTGGCCATTAATGTCATTGCGAACGCAGTGAAGCAATCTCAGGAGCGCAGCACTTGAGATCGCTTCGTAAACTCGCGATGACAGGGGTGTGGGGCTCGCGATGACAGTTAGGAAGGTATTGTCATTGCGAACGCAGTGAAGCAATCTTAGGAACGTGGTGTTGGAGATCGCTTCGTAAGCTCGCGATGACAGGGGCAAGGGTGGATTTCACCATTATTGTCATTGCGAACGCAGTGAAGCAATCTCAGGAGCGCAGCACTTGAGATCGCTTCGTAAGCTCGCGATGACAGGGGTGGGGGGCTCGCGATGACAGTAGGAAGGTATTGTCATTGCGAACGCAGTGAAGCAATCTCGGGGGTGTGAGAGATGAGATCGCTTCGCAAGCTCGCGATGACAGGAGTGGGGGGCTCGCGATGACAGTAGGAAGGTATTGTCATTGCGAACGAAGTGAAGCAATCTCGGGGATGTGAGAGATGAGATCGCTTCGTAAGCTCGCGATGACAGGGGTGGGGGGCTCGCGATGACAGTAGGAAGGTATTGTCATTGCGAACGCAGTGAAGCAATCTCGGGGGTGTGAGAGATGAGATCGCTTCGCAAACTCGCGATGACAGGAGTGGGGGGCTCGCGATGACAGTAGGAAGGTATTGTCATTGCGAACGAAGTGAAGCAATCTCGGGGGTGTGAGAGATGAGATCGCTTCGTAAGCTCGCGATGACAGGGGTGGGGGGCTCGCGATGACAGTAGGAAGGTATTGTCATTGCGAACGAAGTGAAGCAATCTCGGGGGTGTGAGAGATGAGATCGCTTCGTAAGCTCGCGATGACAGGGGCAAGGGTGGATTTCAGCATTATTGTCATTGCGAACGCAGTGAAGCAATCTCAGGAACGTGGTGTTGGAGATCGCTTCGTAAACTCGCGATGACAGGGGTGTGGGGCTCGCGATGACAGTTAGGAAGGTATTGTCATTGCGAACGCAGTGAAGCAATCTCAGGAACGTGGTGTTGGAGATCGCTTCGCAAGCTCGCGATGACAGGGGCAAAGGTGGATTTCAGCATTATTGTCATTGCGAACGCAGTGAAGCAATCTCGGGGGTGTGGAGTTGGAGATCGCTTCGTAAACTCGCGATGACAGGGGTGGGGGGCTCGCGATGACAGTAGGAAGGTATTGTCATTGCGAACGCAGTGAAGCAATCTCAGGAACGTGGTGTTGGAGATCGCTTCGCAAGCTCGCGATGACAGGGGCAAGGGTGGATTTCAGCATTATTGTCATTGCGAACGCAGTGAAGCAATCTTAGGAACGTGGTGTTGGAGATCGCTTCGCAAGCTCGCAATGACAGGGGCAAGGGTGGATTTCACCATTATTGTCATTGCGAACGCAGTGAAGCAATCTCAGGGGTGTGGCACTTGAGATCGCTTCGCAAGCTCGCGATGACAGGGGTAGAGGTGGATTTCAGCATTAATGTCGTTGCGAACGCAGTGAAGCAATCTCAGGAACGTGGTGTTGGAGATCGCTTCGCAAGCTCGCGATGACAGGGGTGGGGAGCTCGCGATGATAGTAGGAAGGTATTGTCATTGCGAACGCAGTGAAGCAATCTCAGGAGTGCGGCACTTGAGATCGCTTCGCAAGCTCGCGATGACAGGGGTAAAGGTGGATTTCATCATTAATGTCATTGCGAACGCAGTGAAGCAATCTCAGGGGTGCGGCACTTGAGATCGCTTCGCAAGCTCGCGATGACAAATTCGTGTCGCTTGGTGGCGCTTCGCAGTCGCAGCTTGTGATGACAGACATTGTCACGCAGTTCTCCGGCGCGAACACGCGATGACCTAAGGTTTACTACCCGTGACCCCTGTTTGATGCATCATTCGAAGTGCGTTTAATTTGCCGGTCACCCGTAGGGGCAACCCTTCGCGTAGCACTCCCTGTGTCTTCCAAGGGTATCGAGTCGTGTCTCCCCGGTCACATGTACGGGCGGACCTTCGCGAAGCACTCCCCGTGCCCTGCAAGGGTATTGAGCCGTGTCCGCCCAGGGCAGGTCCAGAGACCTACCCCTACAGTCGGTGTGATTATCGATTTAGGGTGCATTGCCAATGTGCAACTCAATAACCCCCATGAAAATATTCGGCATGACTGTAATATCATTTGACATTTCCTCACACATCTGCACCACCAACTCCCCGGTTGGGTTAAGGTGGATTTCACCATTGATACCCTCACCGAAAGGGGGGATGCGCCCCTGGGCGACGATGGAGATGAAACTATTCAGAAAGGAAGCAGTCTCAATGGGTTGAACAAGGTCATTTTCTTCCGGAATGCTGTGCTGCAATCTGCTTTGCTTGATAAATTTATAACCATATACAAAAACGAGCCGTGCTTTCAAATATAAATCATTTCATTAAAATAGGAAGTATAAGAGAAACAAATGTTGAAATTAATGAAATATATAAAGAAAATATTGCAAACGAAAAAGCACCTGTTTGTTGGATAGAACTCTCGACCCTGCCCCATTGGGTTTGAAGATGTGTGATTTTTGTGGCGAGTCTTATGGTATCCAAACAGGATGAAAGGATATTACCCATATTGTTGTCAGGTGCAAGCATTATTATTTTTTGAAGTTCTTCGACGACATTCGTTATTTCTTTTTCAAGCTTGCCTACTTCAAATGATAATGTTTTTATCATTTTGTATGCTTTTATAGGTCTATAAATACAAATATCACTAACTTGTTTCTGAATATCACGTAATTGATTTTGCAGTTGAAGTGCCCATTTTAATGATTGTTGGGTTCTTACTTGCAATACTTCCCAAATTAAATTTTCTTTATCACTCGATATCATAATTAACTCCCAATTCAAGTCTTTTTCCTCAGCTGGAAACCATATTTACCTTCAATGATTATCAAGCGGAGCAATGCGTAGTTACACTTAATTTTGATGGTGCAGTGTCCAGTAACAAGAGATCTTTACTGCAAGATTTATTTATAAATAACCATTAAGCCCATAATGAAAGTATTGCACCAAAAATCATTATGATTCAATGGGAAGGTCTTCAACTTACTAATTATTTTTTCTTAATCATAGATTTAATCTCACTGGACATGATGATTTTTCTATTCTTTAATTAGATTCAAGTTGCATTACGACAACAGCATAAATAACAATAAACGAGGTTGACATTATTTTATGACAAAGTTTGATTAGATAATGAAATTATTGTAGAAATAATATGGTTGCAACGTTTTGTCTTATGAGAAACCTGTGCATCACGTTTATCATCTTGCAAAAAGCAATTTACCCCGCCCCCCACACGGACTGGATGCGGGCAGCGATTTTGGTTTCAAAGCGCTCGATTAGTGTTTTATTTAATTCTATGACTGAACGTTCACTTTCAAGGGCTTCTACGATTTTCTCTTGATCAGAAATATTAGGCTTTGGTATCAACAGCTCTTTTATTATCCTCTGAGAAATATTTGGTTGCGCTCCTCCGCCACTAATTTCCACAAAGTATTCAGTTTTTGATAATAGAAAATAATATAAGAATTCGGGAATATACTGATCGTTTGGTAATATTCCACATATTGCCTGATTTGTTGAAGACTCGAATTTTAATAACCCCACTTGACCTGCTGTAGCACCGTACATGGCTACTAGTACCGTATTGATAGGAAATATTTTTGCTGATGAATTATTCAATCCCATTTCTGTTATGAACAGCTCGGATTCTTCAATATATCCCCGATTAACTTCACCACTTCTTAACCAAGGAATAGTACCACCTTCATAGTATTCGGTAATTGATCTTAATGGTGTACCTCCTGATGTTGTTTCACACACCTCCCCCAACTTGACCAGCGGCCAGTCCGGGTCGATGGGGATGACGGGCTTGTAGTTTTCGACCACCTGGCGCGCCCCGTCGATGACCTTCTGGTAGCCCTCGATCTCATCCACGATCTCCTGCTGGACTTCCAGCGGAGGGAAAGGAATTGAAAAATCATAAACCATTGAGGACTTTAGATTCCTAATATTTACAGCCAAAATACTATGATTTAAATGGGTTCTGAATATTGGAGATTTTAATAATTCGAAAACATATTTTGGATTGACTTTTTCATTGCAGCGAATAACTGCCATGAATCCCCCAAAATAATAAGGTAGATCCTCATTAATAAATGCTACTTTACCAATATGTTCTTTACTACCGCTTGCTGAACAAATGAAAATGTCATTTTCTTTTAGTAATAAGTCATCACCAAGTTTAATACTCTTGTCAATCATCTTTAAATCTGAAAGATCAAGGCTGTTTTTCGTTATATCAATATTATTAGCTCGAAGGATAATATTTCCTTTTTCTTCAACCTCATTTTTTTTTGAATAAGTTACACCTCTAATAAACTTACAACATTCTTTAAGCTTTACCATTGGCCATTTTTGGCTCACCAATACAACTTGGCGGTAGCGTTCACCGCTCAAGTTATAATCGCCGTCCTCGCCCAGGCGCGCCTTTTCAACCGCCCACGCCCGCGCGCTGTTTTCTGGTTCCATTGCCAGGTCAGCCTGGAAGGCTTTGACCGCTGCCAGCGCTTCGGGCAGGTCGTTCTGCTCAATTTCCCGCCGCTGGGCGCCCAGGTCGAAGCCGTCCTGTTCCACCCTGACAAACAAAACACGCTCCGCCCGGCGCGCCAGGTCTTTATCCAGCAGCAAAATGCTGGTCTTCACCCCGCTGTAGGGATTGAACACCCCCGCCGGCAGCGAGACCACTGCGTAGAGGTAGTTCTCCTCCACCAGCATTTTGCGCAGGGCTTTATAGGCATTGCTCGATTGAAAGATAATCCCCTCCGGCACGATCACCCCCGCCCGGCCGCCCACGTTCAGATGCTCGGCAATGTAATCCACAAACAGCACCTCCGAGCGGTTGGCTCGCACGGCAAAGCGTTTGTGCGGGCGGATGCCGCCCTTGGGCGTCATGAAGGGCGGGTTGGCTAAAATCACATCGAAGGTCTCATCCCAGCGGTCTTCGGTGGTGAGGGCATCGTATTCGTGGATGGTGGGGTTGGGGAACTGGTGCAAATACATGTTCACCAGCGACAGGCGCACCATATCGGGCGAGATGTCGTAGCCGACGAAGTTTTCCGTCAGGCGCTGTTTCTGGTCGGGGGTCAGCGGGTCATCGCGGTGTTTTTCGGTAATATGCTTGTAAGCCGAGATCAGAAAGCCGGCGGTGCCGCAGGCCGGGTCGAGCACGCTGTCGTGCATGTCGGGATCCACGCAGTCAACGATGAAGTCGATGATGTGGCGCGGCGTGCGAAATTGCCCGGCTTTGCCCTGGGTGGCGAAGATAGAAAGCAGGTATTCGTAGGCGTCGCCCAGGTCTTCGCTATGGTCGTAGGTAAAGCCGTTCATCTCCTTCAGGAACAGGTTCAGGGTTTCGCTGTCGCGGTAGGGCAGAAAGGCGCCCTTGAACACATCGCGGAACAGCTGGGGGATATGGGGGTTGTTTGCCATGCCCTCCAGCGCTCGCACGTACAGGTCCAGCCGTTGGCTGCCAGAGAGCTTTTTATCCATCAGTTTCGACCAGGCAAAGCCCTCGTAGCCATTGTTGAAAAAAGAAGCCTTGCCGCCTAACTTCACTGAGATCTGGTCCATATCGTCCATGAACTTGTAGATCATGGCAAAGGTGATCTGTTCCACCTGGGTTTTGGGGTCGGGCACCTTGCCAACCAGGATGTCGCGGGCGTTGTCGATACGGCGTTTGGTTTCAGCGTTGAGCATGGGATTTCCTTGCGCCCCTTTAGGGCAAATACGTGTTGATGGAGATGTATTCCTTGATGTAAGCCGGCACCAGCCGGAGCCATTGATCCAGCGCCAGCAGGTCGTTTAAGGAAAGTTTTGGGTTGCTGGCCAGTTCTGCGTAATTACCCGCGTCGATGATCCTGCGCACCTCGGCATCGGTCAGGTAAGCGTGCATATAGTTGCGAATCCGCACGATATTTTCAGGCTCGGGCTTATGGATGGCGACGAATTTCTGGAATTCTTCATCCAGGAGTTCATCGCGGGTTTTAAAGCGGTCGATCAAGCCGAAGATGCGCATGAGCACCTCCTTCCAGGTCAACCGGCGGTCCAGCCCCTCCGACCGGATCAGCTTTTCAATGGTGACATAATCCTCGGGTTTGTTGGCATAATTCTCGCGCAGCAGGTGCACGGCATGCTCCCACTGTCTATCCAACACGGCCTGCACCAGCTCGGGGTCATCCAGGATGGGCCGAGAGAAGCGCTCAAAGAGTTTGCGGTCGATCTTCATGCCGTCCAAACCGATGACCTTCTCTTCCAGGGACTTTAGAGGGTCGGGGATAAAAACTTCAGCGCCTTCCGGTACGGTATAGGTCACCTCTCCGTTATCTGAAACTCTGGCGCTTACCTGGGGCAGTTTGATGACTTCGTCGTAGTTGAATTTTTCTTCAAAATATTCACAGTTGCCAAAAAAGTCGAAGAGTTTAAAGTTCTCTTTTTCTACCCGCTCTTCTTCCGGCCGGTTGGCGCTCCTGTACTGACGTTTAAAAGTCCAGCGGCGGGTGCCGCGCCCTTTAATCTGGATAAAATCCGTGGGCGAGAAGATCGGGCGCATCATCGCCAGGTTGAGGATGTCCTGGCAGTCATAACCGGTGGTCATCATGCCCACGGTAACGCAGACGCGGGTTTTGCTGGATTTATAACCATCTAAAAAGCGGGTGCGTCCGTTGAGGTTGTTGTTGGCAAAGCTGATGCTGTACTCCTGCGCACCGGGGATATTCGAAGTGATCTGCACGGCAAAGTCAGAATTATATTTGCCCGGGAAATATTTATGCGCCAGCTCGTTCAAAAGCTGCGTCACCCGGGAGGCGTGCTCCTGGCTGACACAAAAGATGATCGACTTGCCGATCTCCTCGCTGAAGGGGTCGCGCTGGGCATTCGCCAAAAAGGTCTGGCACAACTCCAGGTTGGTCAGTTCCGAAAAGAAGGTGCGTTCAAATTGGCGCTGGAAAAAAACCAGTTCCTGTTCTTCGCCTTCCTCGTTGACCACCGTGACGGCGTAGCCCTGTTCGGAAAGCAGTTGAGTGGTGATCTCGGTGCGGGCATCCACCACCACGGGGTTGACCAGGTATCCATCGCGGACACCATCCACCAGGGAGTAGCGATAGGTGGGTTCGCCCTGTTCACAGCCAAAGGTTTTATAGGTATCCAGTAACTGGCGGCGCTCCCAGGTGCGCGGGTCACGCTGGCTGAGGGCATCCGGGTCGATGTTCTTGATATAGTCCTTGGGCGTGGCGGTCAAACCGAGTTTAAAACCGACAAAATACTCAAACACCGCCCGGCTGTTGCCGTTGATCGAGCGGTGGGCTTCATCGGAGATGATCAGGTCGAAGTCGGTGGGCGAGAACAGGCGCATGTATTTATTGTCAAATTCAAGCGATTGCACGGTGCTAACCACGATCTCTGCTTTGCGCCAGTCCTGCCGGTTTTCTTTGTAAATGACGGTCTGGTAATCCTTTTTCAGCAACAGGTCAAAGTTTTTGTAGGCTTGATTTTCCAATTCAATGCGATCGACCAGGAACAGGATGCGACGGGCGTTGCCGGTGCGCAAAAAAAGCTTGATCACCGCGGCGGCGACCAGGGTTTTACCGGTACCGGTTGCCATCTCAAACAGGAAGCGGTCGTTCCCTTCGCTGGCGCTTTTTTGCAGGGCGTGAATTGCTGCCAGCTGGTACTTGCGCAGGATGCGCAAGCCCAGGTCAGTGATGAATTGTGGGCGTTGATCAGGGTTCAGCCAGCGGGGGTCGTTGGTAAAGCCGGGCAATTGCGATTGGGCTACATAATCCTCGTTAACGGGCTCGCGCGCCAGGGCTTTGGGGTTCGGTTTGAACTGGGTGCGGTGTTTGACGGACTCCAGGCGAGGAAATTCAGTAATCACCTCGGGGTTGCCGCGCTCCAAGTCCCAAAAATAGTGCAGGTTGCCGTTGGAAAGGATGATGAA
Organism: Brevefilum fermentans; assembly: GCF_900184705.1. Lineage (NCBI taxonomy): Bacteria > Bacillati > Chloroflexota > Anaerolineae > Anaerolineales > Anaerolineaceae > Candidatus Brevifilum > Candidatus Brevifilum fermentans. The sequence continues at coordinate 2,457,079 of NZ_LT859958.1, forward strand.
GCGCACATTTTGGGAACGGGCATATTTACGCGCCTGCTCTTTGCCGTCTAAGGGGGATTTTTCTTCGCGCTTGGCTTCCAAAACAATGAAGGGGAAGCCGTCCTCATCCAGCAGGAGGAAGTCCACATAACCGGTTTTGAGTTTTTCAAAATTTTCACCCAGGTTATCGATGTCAGCTTTTTTAAGCGAGGTTTTGCCCTCGAGGATGATATTAGCGCTGCCTTCGGGCGTGTCAAAAAAACGCCAGCCAGCCTTTTCCAGCATCCGGTTGATTTTGATCCGAGCTATTGCTTCGTTCATGATTGTTCTGCCCCGTGTGTCAGATGGTGATTAAATTATAACATGGGGCATGCGATGTATGGATGGAGAATGGTGAATAGTGATTGGTGAATTGGAAACAGGAATTGGGAACCAGGAAGTAGGAATCAGAGGTTATGCTTTTCCTTCGTGCTCTTTGTGGTTCAAAACAGGGTTAACCACCGGATTAATTTGCCGGTCACCCGTAGGGGCAACCCTTCGCGTAGCACTCCCTGTGTCTTCCAAGGGTATTGAACCGTGTCTCCCCGGTCACATGTAGGGGCAACCCTCTGTGGTTGCCCTGGGCGGACATGGCTCGGAGAGTGCTTCGCGAAAGTCCGCCCCTACGATGGGATTATCCCCCTTCGGTCCTCCGTCCCCGGTCTTCCGTCTTTCTCCCCCGGTCTAATCTACACCCACTCACCATTCACCACTCACCATTCACCACTCACCATTCACCACTCACCATTCACCATCATCCCTGAAGCGCAGCGATTAAAAAAATCACCCTGGATCTCACACAATCGATGTGAGACACAGGGTGACAACGCTGATTCGCTATTCTCCCCCCGGTTTCAAATTGCGGATCCCGGCTTACAGCCCGGCGGCGTCGCGCAGCAGGTCAGCTTTATCCGTTTTCTCCCAGGTGAGATCCAGATCATCGCGGCCAAAATGACCGTAGGATGCCAGTTGCTGGTAAATCGGGCGGCGCAGATCCAGATCGCGAATGATGGCGCCGGGACGCAGGTCAAAGTGCGCCGTAATCAAGTCAGCAATGCGGGCATCTTCAATTTTACCGGTACCGAAGGTTTCCACGTTGATCGAAAGCGGACGCGCCACGCCAATCGCATAGGCGACCTGCACTTCGCAACGGTCGGCCAAGCCGGCGGCAACCACATTTTTTGCCACCCAGCGGGCGGCGTAAGAGGCAGAGCGGTCCACCTTTGTCGGGTCCTTGCCGCTGAAAGCGCCGCCACCATGACGACCCATCCCCCCGTAGGTGTCTACGATGATTTTCCGCCCGGTTACACCCGCATCCGCCATGGGCCCGCCGAAAACAAAGCGCCCGGTTGGGTTGACATGCACAATCAGGTCATCATCGACCAGTTCGGCAGGCAGCACCGGTTTGATAATTTCTTCGATAACGCCTTCCTTGATGTGTTCAATGGTTACATCCGGGGTGTGCTGGGTGCTGACCACCACGGTATGGATGCGTTTGGGCTTTCCGTATTCATATTCCACGGTCACCTGGCTTTTTCCATCCGGCCAGAGGAAATCAAGGACGTTAGCGCGGCGCGCCTCTGCCAGGCGGCGGGTGAGCTTGTGGGCATAGTAGATCGGCATGGGCATGAGCACATCGGTTTCATTGCAGGCATAGCCAAACATCATGCCCTGGTCGCCAGCGCCCAGCGCTTCGATGGCGTCATCGTCGTCCATTTCACCTTCTTTGGCTTCCTTAGCCTGGTTCACGCCCTGGGCAATATCCGGCGATTGGTTTGCCAGCGCTACCATCACGCCGCAGGTAGAGCCGTCAAACCCCTTTTTTGCCCGATCGTAGCCGACCCCGATCACCACTTCACGCACCAATTTGTCAAAATCGGCAAAGCCTTTGGTGGTAATCTCGCCCATGGCGATCACAAAGCCCGTTTTGGTGGCGCACTCACAGGCAACCCGTGAGAAGGGATCCTGGCGGATGAGCTCATCCAGCACAGCATCGCTGATCTGGTCACACATTTTGTCCGGATGACCCTCAGTCACCGATTCTGAGGTGAACAGATATTTTGGTAAATTCATAAAAGTTAATGTCATCGTGAGAACCTCCAAGTCTCATAAAATGATAGCGCCCCTCCTGGCTGGTGCGAGAGGGGCGTCATTTATTCTAAGGCTTCCCTCTCATCTTCCAGATTATCGCTCTGCCGGAATTGGCACCATAAAAGCGTTGCTTTCTGGTTGCCGAGGTTTCATCGGGCCGGTCCCTTCACCTCTCTGGATAAGAGTGCCGCATGGGGCTATTGAATTGTTATCGGGAGATTATAACACCAAAGTATTTAATTGCAAATGGGATTGAGGGAAATAGCATGGAAGATCTGAGTCCTCAGGGGTGATGATGGTGAGTGGGAATTTAGAATCAGGAAGCAGGAATTAGGAATTAGGAATTAGGATTTAGGAATTAGGAATTAGGAAGCAGGTATCAGGAAAGCAGAATGGGTCAGCAGCAAATGGAGAACCGTATTAGCTCCAATCTCAATCAGCGATGAGCTATGATAGAATCGCTCAGCCTCGTCTTCCGCCATCAGCTCTGAACCCATCCCCGGCTTTTCCCCCTCCCGAGGGAAAGGGGGAGATTGCAACGGTCAGCTAAATTGCCACTTCGCCTTCGTTCACATAGAGGGTCAGCTCGCTCACGCTCAGGTCTTTGATACCCAGTTTGTCGAGGGTGCGCCCCTTGCGCCAGTAATCGGTGCTGTGCAGAATGCATCCCAGGCGGATGATGGCGTTGATGCCATTGACCGATACGCCGTAACGTTCGCCCAGGGCGGCAATCGGCACCAGGCTCATCGGCACGTCCTCAGTAATATAACGGTGAATCAGGGTGCTGGGCGCGTTGATCCCGTAATAACCGGTTTGGTTGTGAATGGCTTCGTACAGGGTCTCACCGTGCACATTGTACGCCAGCGATAGCCACTCCATAGCCGTGCGGGCTCGGATGCCCAGGGCAGACGCAATCGTCACACGCTCGCGGTCAATCGTTGCGAGCACTTTGGCAACAGAAGGCGTAACGCCATCCACATAAAACTGGAAGTCGCCATGGGTCGATTCAATTCTGCCGGCATTGAGGATCGCCAACGCCGGGTGAAACACAGCCCCCATATTGTTTAGGCCGGTTTGCAGAACATTGACCCCGTCGATGAATTGCGGGTAAACATGCTCGATCGCAGCCAGCACCGTGGGTGTATCGATGGCTGGTAGGGCTGCCAGGGGCACAGCTTCCTTGATGCGGAAAATGCGCGCCTGGCTGGGGCCTTCAGAACGGCTGGCATAGATAAAAGTCTCCGCTTCCGCCAGGAGGTAATTTGCCGCACACTTTTCCCGGTTCAGCACCGCTTTAAATTCGATAGCGCCACAAGTGCGCCCCGGGTGCAGGATGATGATCTGTCCGTCCTGTAAATGGGGTGCGACGATGCGGGCGATATCGCTATGCCCGGATGAAGGCACCACCACCATGATGATCTCTGCGCCCTCGAGCGCTTCCTGGATATCGTCGGTGACTTTCTTAATTTTTCCAAACCCGATCGGGCCGCCAGGCGGGCTCTCCAGGTCAATGCCCCCACGTTTGGCGATCACCTCGATGTGCGAATAGGTCCGATTGAACAACGACACTTCCTGACCCATCAAAGCCAGGTGAGCAGCCATCGCTTTACCCCCATTGCCCGCTCCAATTACGGTAAATTTTCTTCTGGTCATGTGATCTCCTGTAATAATTGATGAATCCGCTTGGATTCTGATAAGGGGTTACCTGCCGAATCGGTAGCCAAACATGCGCCTCCTACAATGCGAGTCTGAATGATGCCCCGGGCAAAGGGGTTGTTCTTGAGGTGGGGCGCATCCAGGATGCCAATTTGCACAGCTTTTGCCAGGTTTTGCGGGTCAAGTAATGGGTCTGTGCAGGTTGCAGGCGCCAAACCTCGAATCGCTTCAAGCGTGTGTTGGGCTTCACGTATCAGTTCGCTGACCCGTTCCTGGATGGATGGATCGCCTGTCAGGTCGGGCTGCCCGCCCAGGGCATTGTCAATCACCTTGCGCGCCATCTGGCTGGCGGCGATGATATCCTCCGCCGTTGCTGCATGGTGGGCTTCGGTATGCCCGACAATGTGCAGGATGTGCGGCTTGAGCGCCATTTGCAGGTAGATGCTCGCAGCCAGGTGCGCCCTGGCAGCATTCTCCTCAAGCGGGTAGCTCAACAGACCGGTACGGGTCTGGCGCCAGATGCGGAAGTTTTCATCCTCCAGGGGTTCGATCAGCGCCTTAATCGCCAGCATTTTGGCCAGGTCCATCGCATCCGAGGTGCCCGGCGGGCTGTTGAACATCATCTGGGCGATATAATCGCGTACGCCAAAAGCCTTGGCATTGTAAGCGGAAAGAAAAGCCGAAACCACAAAGATCACATCGGGGGCATCGCGCATTCCCCAGTGATGGGGCTCATTCAATTCCACCGGGATGTTATTCTCACCGTACCAGCGCATCACAAGCTGGTGTTCGCGGATGCTTTCAGCCAACCCCCAGGGACCGCGCCCATCCATTTGGTTAAACCAGAAGATGGGAATGGCACACCAGGCGATATTAATGGTCTCACGATACATTTCAGCCAGCCGGATAAAATCGTCTGTACCGGAATACGTGCGCAGTAAGGGATAGTTTCCTCTGCGGCTGGCTTCGTAAAGCGCCCGGTAATCCTGCGCAGAACGCACCGGGACGCCGCCCGCGCCCTTCTGGCGGGGATTTTGACGCTCAGGATGAAAGAAGTTCGCCTGTGCATCCTGGTCGATGCCCAAAGAGATGACATCCAGTGCTCTGGCATCGGCAATCCTGCGGATGCCCTCCAGTGTTGCCCCCATGCTCGGCTGCCCATAATGATGGCGTAAGATGGGGAAGGGTTTCTTCCACAAGATGCGCTCAACCGCGGTTTGCGGAAAGTTCACCTCACTGGCAGCGTCGGGCGATTGACCCCGTAGATAAGCCAAAACCGTATCGGAGGACTCGTTTCCGTCAAATACGGTTTCAAAGAAACCCAAGGATGCAGCTCGACAGGCAACGGGTGGCGTTCCACCAAAGGCAAAGCGAACGCCTTGCTCGCGGAGTTCATCGGCTGCTTCAGCAAATTCACCTAACAAACGCTCTCCGGTTTCCGGGGTAAGCCGATAGGAAACCCCTACCAGATCTGCCTTTTCCCGCCTGGCAGCTTCAATGATGGCTTCGGTGGAGTTCGCTGGTCCTAAAAACACCGTTCGCCAGCCGGCTTGTTCAGCCAGTCTTAAGAAGTTGATTACGCCTGCTACATGAACGCATTCGCCAATTGCGCCGGCAATAACAGTCTTCAAATTTGACTTCCTATCCACAATTCGGGTTCTGCTTTTCTTCAATACAACGCATACCGGAGGTTTCTTTCCCCCGGTTGCTATGTTATTGAAACCTTATTCAATTATTATACTTGACAGTGGGTGAAATACCAGTTATTAAATGAATGGAATCGTGGCAGGGACTTCTTATAGCCAAATGACGGCAATACCTGTGAAGTGCACATGGCAAACAACCGATATATGGACCCCTAATCAATGCATCGATTGGGAGATGTTCACAAACCCCATCGTTGAATGGGATAAAGACAATCAAGCATACGGCAAACCGCCTTTCAACCCGTAGCCAATCCTGAAGATGCGCCTGTTGAGATGCTACTGTTCTCCGGGTACGGAAAACTTTTTCTGTGGGCTGCGCAAAAGATCGGGATGGACCCGTCCCATCCAATTTTGTGGTAAATAAAGCTTTTTGTAACCGCCATAGATCTCGTAAAGTTCATGGGCATCACGGGTGGCTAACATGGACCAGTTTACACCTTCATGATCCAGTACTTGCAGCATGGCTTCTGTCAGCCACTTGCCCAGCCCCTGCCCCTGGTATTCCGGCAGGACGAATGCATCACATAAATAGGCGAAAATCGTATAGTCGGTGACGATTCGAGAAAAGCCGACTTGTTGCTTACGATGGTAAACACCAAAACACAGAGAATGTTCAATTGTTTTCTTGGTCATTTCAAGTGTGCGACCGGTAGCCCAGTAGGCTGATTCCGTCAAGTAACGATGAATAACCTCAATTTGTAATTTATCCTTGTCAGTATTGATCTGATAATCACCTCTGATGAAAATCATGGCAGATCTCCTTAGCGATATTTTTATTCCTGTTCCCAATACAATCGAACCCGTTGAAGCCAGGTATTGGAATCATCAACAGGGGTAAAGTCTCCATAGGTTTCATATAACGATTGTGCGTCTTTGGTGATTAACACCATGCGCCTGATTTTTCGTTGATCAACAAACCGGATGGACGCTTCCAGCAACCATTTACCCAATCCCTGATTACGATGCGCTTTATCAACGAAAACATCGGCCAACCAGGCAAAGGTGGATTGATCGGTCACCATGCGGGCAAAGCCCACCTGCCGCCCATGGTGATAGATGCCCAAACACACAGAATGCTGGATCGAGGTTTTAATCACTTCCAGGGGACGGTTTTTTGCCCAATAAGACTGCCGAGCGATGAAGTCTTCAATACGGTCAAGTTGCAAGCGTTCTTTGTCAAAACTGAGCAGGTAATCACCGCGTTGCTCTTCCCATCGTTCTGAATCGAAGGGGATGGGTAGATCAGGGTTAAATCCCTCGGGCAACGGAGTAATGATATCTTCAATCCGCTTACCATCCTGGTAGATGAAGTGATAATGTCGCGGAGGCTCATCGGCAAAAACCAGCGGCAAGAACACGAGAATATTGTCCACCACTTCTGGCGAAGTGCACACCCAATCTCGGGGTTTCCATGCGAGCTCACCCTCGTGGTTGTTGATGAAATTTTTATGCGGAACCCGTGCGGTGAAAATGGCAAGTGCGCCCGGGGGAACCTCGTACCCCTCCCAGCTCAGCAGACCAGCAAATTGCGGGTGGTCGATCTGGTAGCCGGTCTCCTCGGCTATCTCGCGGATCATCGCCTGGCGGGGGGATTCGCCCGGCTCGATGTGACCGCCCACGCCATTCCACAACCCCTGGTTGGGCGGATAGCGACGATGCAACATGAGCACATCATCGTCGTGTAAAAGAAAGCACAGGGTAAATCCAGGGGAAATTGTCACGGCAAGAAGGTCTTAAATTTGCGTGGACGAGATGGTGACCTGCGTTTCAGGAATCCAAATGGCTGGATTCAGCATGGCTTTTCCGAGCAGCCTCCAGCAGGGCTTCACCCAGATGTTGCGCCTGGTCTGCTGTCAGATAAAGGTGGGTTGTGCCGGAGCGAAAAATCTTCTCTTCCGGTGGGCAGCGTTCGATGATTGAAACGCAGACATTATCTTCCAGGTCGTGGTCTGCACATTCATAAAAGATGCTGATTTCTAAGGTCTTATCCAGCAAATAAATCGTCATCGACCCATACCTCCTGATGGTATCAACGGTGAGCCAATTTCAAATCATATCATCATATTACCCCTTTGCGCCTGAAAATGTGCTCTGGAAGCAAAGCCCTGGTGTGCAAACCCGGAAGTTGATTGATATTACGCCTGAAACAGGGGCGAAGGTCGGGATAATGGGGAATTTGATAGTTAATGAGAGTTTCAATTCAGTACACTATGAGTCAGAAAATTAGAATAAACCAGCCAAAGAGCTGATTTATGGGTTACCAGGAGAGATTGTCATGGAAGTTCCACGCCACTGGAGATTAAGAAAACAACGCTATGCCCTGGTGGGTGAGGTTTGCCCCCATTGTCAGGCAAAGATCTTCCCGCCGCGGGATGTGTGCCCGGAATGCAACGGCGAAGCCAAAACTCCCTACGTGTTCAGTGGCAAGGGGGAGGTGTATTCCTTCACCCGCATGAGCACGGTGCCAGCCGGCTTTGAAGCGCAGGCGCCCTATACCGTTGCGCTGGTCAAACTGGATGAAGGTCCCATCGTCACTGCGCAGTTGACCGACCTGGGCGATGAGGATGTTAAGATCGGTATGCCGGTGGAGATGGTCACCCGCAGGCTGCGTTCCGATGGCGACGAGCGCGGCATCCTGGTGTACGGGTACAAGTTCAGGCCGGTGGTGGGCAGTCCGCGTTAATCTCTTTTTCAAACAAAGATCACAAAAAACGTTCTCCCTAACATGAGAACGTTTTTTTAATTGCTCTTCCACCTCAAGCAGTTTCTGCGACTCAGCATTTTTTTAAAATTATGTCCTGCGGGAATTTGTCGTTGTGCGCATGTCTTTGTGAATCACAATGGGGCAGATTATTATCATTCCTTGCGGGGCTTTCGTGGCATGCTGAGGGTACAAGGTGTGCCTTAAGCCGTCATCGCCGGCGAGGGAGGCTCTACCCGCACCTGGCTTAAGAATCCAGCAGCACACAGGTTTAAGAACGCCGCTGCCAGGCAGACCGCCCAAAAGCTGATTGCAAACAATCCAGGCGCAATCAGGCTCCCCAACAAGCGCCCCAGGGAGAATCCGCCCAACGTCGCTGCTATCATCGTCGCCCGCGCCTCCGGCACCACCTCGCTCATCAATGTCAGGGAGCTCACCAGGCTGATCTCAAAGGAGATAAAAAACAGACCCAAACCCGCCATAGCCCAGCTAAGGTTGCCTTGCATCAGGGGCAGCAACACCGCAGCCAGGGTGTTAACGCCGATAGAAAACCAGATCATGCGGCGCTTACCAATGGTATCGAGAAACAGGCTCGTTATCACCCCGCCCCCCAGTTCCGAAAACCCGATCACCACCGAGGCAGCCGTCAAAGCTGCGAAATTTATGCCAAACTGGTCTTCGATCCACAATCCGAAGATCAGGTTGACCGTTTCATTCGCACCCGAAATCAGTATGCCCACCAGCAAGCCTGCCACAGCAGGCCAGGAGCGTGCGATGCGCACCAAATTCTTCACAATTTTATTTTCATCAGTTTTAGAAACGCGCTGTGCGGGCAGGATCACAAAGAAAACGATTAAGCATAATATGCCGATGGCGGTGAAAACAAAAAACGGTGCCACCCAGTTGTAGTTTTCGATTAAGAACTGCACAATGGGGATGCCGATGATAAACGATAGCGCCCAATTCAATTCCAGGATGGCGATGACTCGGCCGCGCTTCTCGTAGGGGATGCGATCCGCGAGATACGCGTTAACCGAAGGAATAAAAACGCCGGTGCCTAAAAGGGCCAGGCTGGTACCCAGGATGAAAGACCAGAAGGTTGGCCAGATGCCAAGCATCCCGCTGCCGACCGTGAACAGGCCCATTCCCAGGAGAATGCCTGTTTTCCGGTCGTGGGTGTCGGCTATTGAGGCAAAAAAAGGTCCCAGGACGCCTAAAAAAGCGCGTACGGATAAGGCCATCACCAGGGCAGCCGGGTCAACGCTCATACCCCGGGCGAAAACCGGCAGAAAGGGGTATACCATGCGGGTATTTATGCTAAGTACCATCCTGATCAGCGTGAAGAGGATGATCTCAGCTTTTATTTTCCAATTCTTCGTGGTCATGTCCCAGTCATTATACACTTATATATGCAATAATCTCGATGATTGATGGTTTTGGCTTCGCAGGCAAGCGTTCTGGTGGTTTTACCCCTCCTTTTCATGAGATATAATCGGGGGATGAAAATGACCACCCATCAATCTCATGCCAAACACCTGAAAGGGAATCGCAGTTTATGTACAGCGTATCCACTAAAATCATCCAAATAAGCTTGGTTGTGACCCTAAGCCTGCTTCTGATCAGCGCCTGTGTTTCCGAACCCGTCTTCAATGAACTTCCGCCTGACCCAACGCCCTTGCTGCCAACCTTTGGCAATCCACCCACAGCGACCCCCACACAGGATCCCACCGCCACACCTGCGCCCCTAACGCTGTACCTCTCGGAAAAACTTCCATCGGAGTTGATCGCGCTGGACGCTATAAGTGGAGTGGTCATCAGCGCCGATCCCACCGCTTCCCTGTGGTTTGGGCCGGCAGTGGAAGCGCCCTCTGGCGAGGTTTTACAGACCTCAGCCCTGGTGTTTGCCCTAGCTGCACCCTTCCCGACCCTGTTGGACGATATCTCTTTGGATGAGTTACAGGCTTACTGGTTGGGGATGACTGTCGGACGGCTGGACGCGGTGACACGGCTGTACGTGCCGGAACTTCTGTTCCAGGTCCTGGTTGAACGCTGGGGCACTCCTGGTGAAGCCCGTATCCAATCCTTCCAGGAACCCCCTGAGATTGCAGCGTTATGGGAGGACAACGCCTGGATGCTGCTCCCCTTTGAGGAGCTGAACCCGCAATTGAAGGTCATCCAGGTGGATGGCTCCTCACCGCTGTTCAAGGATTTTGACCCCGAGAGTTATCCTTTCACGCTTCAGTTTCAGTTGGTGCACAAGGTTCAGGCAGCAAGCATCCCTGCTGATGTGCTGGAATCCCTCCTCTCGGCTGTTCAGCCCGGGAATCGTGATCCGGAGATGCTGACCACCCTGGTGATGACAGGCGTGACGGCTCTGGTCAGGGCGACTGCCTACCGCATGGAAATGTATGGCGTCACCTACCCCGGGGAGAAGGTGCGCCACTGGCTGACCGAGGCAGACCTGACCCATATTTCCAATGAGGTCTCATTTTACGAGGACTGTCCCTTTCCCGACCCGACGTCCGAAAGATTGTTGTTCTGCAGCGATCCGAAATATTTAGAGCTGTTTAAGGAAATCGGCGTGGATATCATCGAGCTGACGGGAAACCACAATAACGATTCATTAATTGTATATGGTGTGGATGTTGTGCCGTTCACGCTTGACCTGTATGACGAACATGGAATGCATTATTTTGGCGGCGGTCGGAACTTGGCGGAAGCGAAAACGCCTTTATTGATCACCCATAATGGTAACAAACTGGCGTTTATCGGTTGCAACGCTTTTGGACCGGATTTTGCCTGGGCAACGGACGCGGGCGGTGGTTCAGCGCCCTGTGAAGATTACCAGTGGATGGCCGCTGAGATCAGCCGGCTGAGGGATGAAGGCTATCTACCGATCGCCACTTTTCAATACTTTGAAGACTATTACGATTTTGCCGCCGATCACCACAAGCGTGATTTTGGCATCATGGCTGATGCTGGCGCGGTGATCGTCAACGGCAGCCAGTCGCACCGTCCCAAGGCAATGACCTTTAGCGGCGATGCCTTTATCCACTATGGGCTGGGAAACCTGTTTTTTGACCAGAACTGGTATGTCGATATGTACGGCAATGTGATCGTCCAAACCAGTTGGGAGTTCATTCAGCGCCATACTTTCTATGCCGGGCGTCATTTGAGCGTCGAGCTGCTGACGGCTAAGCTGATCGACTACGCGCAACCCAGACCGATGACAGAGGAAGAACGCGCCCTGTTCTTAACCGAAATATTTACAGCCAGCGGCTGGGACGTGCGCTAATTTTCCACAGGTGACACAAAATGACAAACGGCTGTGAGCAGCTAAACCCGTATCCGCCGTTGTCTATCCGCTGCCAGCTTCGAGCTATCAAGCCCTCGAGATTAACAAACGGCAACACCATTCCCCCCTCACCGTCTGACGATGGCATCGGTCATCCTGGCGACCCGGGTCATCACACCCACGTCGTGCACGCGGATGATGTCCGCGCCGCGATCGATGCACAGCGCCACTGCCGCCGCTGTACCTTCAAGGCGTTCCTCAAGCGGCAAATTCAGCGTGTACCCGATGAAGGATTTGCGTGAAGGACCGACCAGCAGGGGGTATCCCAGGGCTTTGATCGCTCCCAGCCGATCGATCAGCTCGAGGTTTTGTTCCACCGTCTTGCCAAAGCCGATCCCGGGGTCGAGGATGATGTGTGTATCGGGGACACCTGCCCCGTGTGCCAGGGCGACGCTTTCCAGCAGCTCGCGCTGGATGTCAGCAAGCAGATCATCGTATTCCACGCCCACGTAACGCCCACCCAGGCGTGCCTGCAGTTCAGCGCTGTCTGGCTTCAAACGGTTGTGCATTAAAACCAGCGGCGCCCCATGCTTTGCAGCCACATCAGCCAGGTTTGGATCGGCATGCAATCCCCACACATCGTTGACCCAGCGAGCTCCGCTATCCAGGGCTGCCTGTGCTACAGCAGCCCGGTAAGTGTCGATGGAAAGCAGGGCATCGGGGAAGGCTGCGTGGATGGCTGTTATCACGGGCAGCACCCGCGCCAGCTCTTCATCAACATCCACCGGCTGTGACCCTGGACGGGTGCTCTCGCCGCCAATATCGAGGATATCGGCGCCTTCCTGCAGAAATTGTGCTGCCTGGGCGACCGCTGCTTCAACGGTGTTGCTGCCTTTTAAAATCCCGTCTCCCGAAAAACTGTCGGGGGTGACGTTGATAATGCCCATGATGAAGGTGCGTGTACCCCAGGGCAGCGGGGCGGATGGAAATGGGTTCATAGTCTATTCTCCAGGAATTGAGCGGTTCAATCTTTGTCTGGGGCTTCAGCTAGGGCAGGGGCTTCGACCAGCAGGTCCACCCGCTCGATTGGCCCGCCCAGGCTGTACAGGTACAGGGTGAAGGGCAGCTCGTTGCCGCCTGACAACAGCCCGGGGCTGTCCCAGCGCCGGACGGCCACGATGCGCCCCTCAGCATCGAAGGCGGTTGCGTTGACCCAGACATAGCGTGCCGTGGGCTGACCCGCGGGTAAGCTCACCCAACCGCGCACCGTCGCCTGGCGACCATCAGCGTTAAGCTCCTGGGTTTGCTCCGTGATGGTGGCGGGCAGGTAACGCTGATCGCCGGGCATGACCGGCAGCAGGAAATCCACCCGGGCGTTGACGGTGTACTCTTCAGGCAGGGGCGGCTGAATATAAGCGATCAGGGGCAGAGCCTTCCCGTCCGGCAGCAGGTTGAGGGGCATGATGGCAGAGACGTGCAATGTTTCATCGCCATGCTGCAGGGAAATCACGCCTGAGAGGTTTTCAACGGGTTTTTCGGTAGTGTTTGTTATCAGCACAAAGCACCACAACCCGCCCTGGGGGTCCGGATAGCAATCTGGCGCTTGGAGGTCGGTGAAAAATGGCGTGGCGGTAGGTGTCAGTTCGACCAAAGGCGTAGCTGATGGGTCGGGTCCGGGGGTGATTGGGATCAACAGGATGGTGCCGACGCCCATGGCGCGCGGATTAACCGAGGGGTTGGCGGTCATGATCTGCTGTGGGCTGACATTAAAGCGCCAGCCGACGCTGTAAAAATCATCGTTTTCCAGCACCGCGTAATAGACCGGGGTCATGGTGGGTGTGACCGTCGGCGAGGAAGTGGGGGTGACGTAGTCGGTGGGTAGCGGCGTCGCTGAATGGGTGGATGTGGGATAGGGACGCAGGGTCGAATCGCGGGTGGGGCTGGCTGTGAGGGGCTCGAGCATGGGTGCTGGCGCACAGGCGGGCAGGGCAATCCCCGCCAGGATGAGAGTCAACAGGCAAACCAGCAGTGTTTTTTGCATGTAAGGATTATACCCGGGAGGGTGCGTTGACTCTGCAAACGAGTTGGTTGCCGGTCACCGTTTTCTCATCTCGCATCGGCAAGTAAAGCGGTTTATGCAAACCCTTCCTGCTCAGGGATGAGCTGATCCCCCTGGCACAGGGTCCCGCCCGCCTCCACGCTGGCATAGCGCACGCCATCAATCAGCGGGCAGGGCAGACCTTCCTGGACCAGGATACACTCGGGGTAACAACTTTTACCCTCCGGCAGGATGCAGATGGTCACAACCCCGCAGGTCAGTCGTGCACCCTTTGGAGGCATCAATTCGCAATCCAGGGTGATATCCGCCTTGAAGCGCGGGTAGCACAGACCGATTTTTTCAGCCGAGTCGACCTCCTGGCGTGCGGACAGGCTGATCAGGCTGAGGGGGCGCGTGGCAGACTTGAGGTGGCTGCCCTCCACGCCCGTTTCAGTGATGGTCACGCAGGGCTGCTGAAGATAAAAATATGCGATTTTATATGTGTTTTCCATGCATGCGATTATACCCTTAGCGAGTGGATTGGCGGGAATAATGCGGTTTTTCCAGCCTTTGCCGGTTTTGGTTGGCGCAGCCAAGCTCATGAATTAAGTTGATGGCTTTTTTATCACACGCCGACGAACAACCTCCGGTCAACCGAGGAACGATCGCTCCTGGCAAAATCCTCATTGCCCACGCCCTGATTCCTGTTGGTATAATAATGGGATGATGTTTCAATTTCGACCTGATCTTTTCAGCGCACACCGGGGGAGTGCCTATGACCTCTCTTGACCTGCGCGTCGCCACCCTGAATATCGGCGGCGGCGAAAAAACCTTCGATGACTTCACCGAATCGACCCAGGCATCGCGCCAGAAAGCGCTGGAACTGCTGATCAAGCAGTTGGAAGCCGACGTTCTGTGCCTGCAGGAGGTCACCCAACACATGGATGTCGACGGGCAGACCCACAGCCTGATGGATGTGATCGAAAGGACGGATCACTACCCCCACGCATTCTTCGGTAAAATCATCTCGATGGAAACCCACATGCAGGTCAAAAAAGACGTGATGGTCAAGGGTATCTTTTCAGATTGGTGGAACTGGTCGATGGGAAATTCGATCCATTCCTCCTTTCCCTTTGCCCGCCTGGCTGATCCAACGCGATCGGGCATGCCGCGCAATATCCCCATCTTTCAACCGCTGTCCTATGAAGGCAACCGGGATACCGATCCCCGCTATGTGCTGTTGACGCGCTTGAAAGAGGCGCCTCACCCGTTTATTGCCAATCTGCACCTGACCACCCTGGTGGGAGAGCGCCCGCCGGACATGATCCCTCGCAAGAGGGAACAGGCGCATTTGATGCGCTTTCAGCAGATCAGCCGCTTTTTGGATCTGGTACACACCCATATTTTGGAGAAAAATGAACCTTTGATTGTCGCCGGCGATTTCAATGCCACCGAAGATGAGGCAGGCATCCGGCACCTGCTGGATGCGCATCCCGAGTTGATGCGCCTGCGCCCTGAAAATGACGGTCCAACCCACCCTGACCTGCGGCGCGCTGTGGACCACATTTTCTTTTTCCCCCGCTCGCGCCTGGTGGACTATACCTGCTGGATCGAAACCAGCGACCTCAGTCGGCGGGCATCCGATCACCTTCCGGTGGTCGCTGAGCTACAGATCAGGTAAACCGACTTTTAATTTCTGCTGTGCCAACCCGTTTGGGTCAGCGATGCAGCGTGAATGAAGAGGATATTTTCAATTTGGAAAACACAAGTACGGCATCCGCATCACAACATCGAAAGTATTTTGGCACCGATGGCATTCGCGGTCATGTCGGCAGCGATCCGTTGGTGCCCGATTTCATTACCCGCCTGGGTTATGCGGCTGGAACGGTGATCACGCACCAGGCAGAGCATCCCACCTTTGTAATTGGGCGCGACACCCGTCAATCGGGTGAGATGCTGCAAAACGCGTTGACCGAGGGTCTGCTGGCCAGCGGTGCCAACGTGATCGACCTGGGGGTCATCCCCACACCCGGGGTTGCCTTCATGGTCAACGAAATGCATGCCGAAGCCGGGGTGGTGATTTCAGCTTCTCACAATCCTGTGAACGAAAACGGAATCAAATTCTTTAACCAGGGCGCCCTGAAACTCAGCGAAGGCATCGAACTGGAGATTGAATCCCTGCTGGAGAAGCCGTTATCCTTGCGCCTGTCACAGGCAGACCGGTCCACACAGCGCATGGATGGCACACACCTGCGCAAACTGTATATTGATCACCTGGTGGGCGAACACCAGGACCTGAAACTGAATGGGATCAAACTGGTTGTGGATTGCGCCAACGGGGCAGCATCCTGGTATGCCAGCGAGGTGTTTTCACGCCTGGGCGTTGACGTTGTGGCAGTGCATGCCTCACCTGATGGCACGAATATCAACCGGGATTGCGGTTCAGAACACGTGCGCCAGTTTCCGGAAGACCTTTTCGCACTGATCCAACAACACCGGGCGAATTTCGCAGTCGGTTTTGACGGGGATGCGGATCGGGTGATTTTTGTGGATGAGACCGGTCACCTGGTGGATGGCGACCATTTCCTGGCAATCCTGGGCGATTACCTGCAGGGTCAGGGCAGGTTGCTGGGCGATACCGTGATCAGCACGACGATGCGCAACGGAGCCCTGGTGAACTATTTTGCCGACCGGGCGATCAACTTTGTCGAAACGCCGGTGGGCGATAAATATATCATGGGTGAACTGCACAAGCTGGCCCTGCAAAACCACCCCGAGAACCAGATCGGCCTGGGTGGAGAGCAATCCGGGCATATCATTCTGATGGATCAAAAACATACCACCGGCGACGGGCTGCGTTCGGCAATTTACCTGCTGCGTGCTTTTCTGGCTAGCGGGCGGTCAACCCTGGCTGAACTGGCGGAGAGCATCCAAAAATACCCACAGATCATCGCCTCTGCCACGGTGAGCCAAAAAATTGACCTGGAAGAACTTGAGGACGTGGTTGCCCTGCGGAAGGCGCTCAGAGATGAGTTGCCGGGTTTGACCCGTATCAATTTACGTTATTCCGGAACGGAGCCGATGGTGCGCCTGATGCTCGAAGCAGACACACGCCACACGGAGGCTGAACTGGCTGAAAAAGCCTATGCCCTGTGCGAGGCGGTCCAGGCCGGAACAAACACACCAGCGGGCAGCCGACTGGAAGTGTTAAATGTCTCGCGCGGCGGATTGATCCCCAGACCGGGATGATCGAACCACCCATTTTATAGGATAGAAAATCAATAAAACCCGTATTTTATAGTTAGGAGCGTTACATGGACCCATTGAATGTTGCCTTTGATCAAATCACAGTCCCGCAATTGGGGACGGTCTTTAACCAGTTGAACCGGGCTTTGATAACCGCTGAAAGCGAAGCAGATTGGCATGCTTCAGTTACCGCCATGGACCAATTTCTCGATATCCTGGCGCAGCGAGTGATTTTTGACCCTGAATTAATCGCACAGATGCCAATTCATGCCTCACGGGCTTTCAGCATCCTGTTGACCCTGGCGGCCACGGGGACGCAGTACCGCCTGGAGCAGTACCTCCCCCAAGACGCTGCCGGTCGGGAGCGCCGGGCGTTGATCGACACGGTTTACCTGCCCCTCACCGGGCAATTGCGCAAAAAGGCGATCAACCTGGCCGTAGAATTCCTGGCAGCCCCAGTCTTTGACAGCTTGCGAGATGATATTGATCATGAAATTCTGCCCTTGCTTCACAGCATGGACTTTGAGCAGGACCGCGATCGCTGGATGCCCTTCCGGGTGATCCAGATCGGCAATATTTATGAGCGATTGTTCATGTTCCGCCTGCGCACACAGGAACCGCACTTGATCGCCAATACCCACGGACCGGGCTTGCTGCGCATGATCTACGACCGTAAGTACCTGCGTTTTGGCACCTCCGGGGTGCGCGGCCGCTGGGGCGCTGATTTCACCGAGCGGCGTGCCAAACAGGTCGTCCAGGCAATCTGTGATTTTCTAAACGACGTTGATGTCCCTAATTTTGTGGGCAGAGAGAACTTGGCTGGACGTAAGATCGTCATCGGCTATGATACCCGTAGAAATGCCGACCGGGTCGCAGAATGGACTGCACAGGTCTGCCTGGCGAATGGTTTCCAGGTGGAATTTGCCAACCGCGATACACCCACGCCAGCCCTGGCTTTTTACCTGACGGAAGCCTTACCTCCCGATGAGGTGGCCGGGCTGATTATCTGTACAGCCAGCCACAACCCGCCGGAATGGCAGGGGATTAAGTTCAACCCGCGTCTGGGTTACCCGGCGCCCACCAACTTGACGGACTTCATCGCCTTTCGCATCAACGAATTGCAATTAGAGGATGTTAATGCGCGCGTCATAAATACAGAAGAAGGCCGGCAGGAAGGGCGTCTGCGCGGCTTTGATCCACTGGATGATTACGTGGCGTGGATCAAAAATAACGGCAACGGGAATGCCCGCATTCCGATCGATTTTGATCGCATTCGGAAATTCTTCAGCGATAAGATGGTGGTGATTGACGAGTTTCATGGTTCCGGTCGAGGGTATCTGACCCGCCTCTTGGGTGAGGCTGGGGTACGTTACACGGTGCTACACGCCCAGCGCGACCCGGATTTAACCGGGCTGGATTACGCCAACCCTGAAGAACCCTTTATTAATCCGCTTAAAGAGAAGGTGCGGGAAACAGGCGCCCACCTCGGTCTGGGAATGGATACCGACGCCGACCGCTTTGGCGTGGTATCTCTGGGAGGGGTGTATTTCCGTCCGAACCAAATTTTAACCATGCTGGTGCGCTACCTGGGCGTGGAACGCGGCTTTACCGGTCGGGTGATCGCCACACAGACGGGCTCCCCCCTGATTGAAGTTTTGGCGGGAATGATCCCGGGCAATGAGGAAAACAAGCCTGCGGAGGGCGCACTTCCGGGGTATGTGAATCATCCCTTCTACAAGACCGTTATCGGAAGCCCGAAGGACCGCATATTAAAAAATGCTTTCCTGGTGCCCGTGGGCATCAAATACATCGAGGAAATCCGGCGTGTGGACCGCTCCTACCGGGGACTAAACCCGCTACCGGCGGATTGGCGCGATCGCATTCTGATTGGCGGAGAGGAATCCTCGGGGCTGACCAGCCGCGGACACATCACCGACAAGGACGGACCGTGGGCAAACCTGCTGATCATGGATATGCTGGCTTATTTCGGAACCCGACCCGAGAACCCGCTGACCACCATTGCCGAGATCTGGGAGGATACGGTCAGGATGCCGGGTTTGTGGGAAACCTTTGGATGTTCACCGGATGACCCCACTTCACACACCGGCCGCGCGGACGTGGATGCTCCCCTGGAAGCCAAAGAAGCTTTCATCGACCATTACCTCAACCTGGGCGCAGGCGCTGAGATCGCCGGGATGGGCATCGCTTTCCTGGGCGGGATCCGCTATGAAGTGGCTGAAATGCAATTGAAAGATGCCGAAGGGGATGAGCGCTATCAGTTACGAGTGCGCGCCTCGGGTACAGAACCGATCAACCGGGTGTATGTGGAGAGCAAAGACCCACTTCAGGGCAAGGTGATCATCGATGCTGCACTGGACCAATTGGAGACATTGACGATCCAGGAGATATGCGCGGCTTACAGCCAGTGGCGCCTGGTGGATATGCTGTCCCAGACGCGCTTCACTGAGAAAACCTGCCAGGCTGTGCAAGCAACGATCGCCGCGCGCGGATGGCCGGTGGCTGAACTTAAGGTTAAGCTGTTGACCCTGATGGGGGCGCTGGAAGCGCGCAATCGCAAGATCGCCGCGGTTTGGCTGGAGGAGTTGACAACAAACGGTTGACAGCCGGCTGTGATGATGAATCCCCGCAGAGGGCAACTGTGAAGCGCCAGGTTAACCGTTACTAACAACAAACGACCAGCTATTGCCCGGTAATGATGATCAAATTGCGACTGCTAAAGGCATAAATACCGGCTGGCACCGCTTCCCTGCCAAAGATATGGTCCCTGAGGGCATATGCAAACGCGCTCTGATCCACAATGCGGTCGTAGGGGTCCAATTCGAAAAAGGGCTGGTAGCGCGCGGCCAGGAAACTGACCCGCTCCATATCCAGCTTGACCTGCGGCCAGTCGTTGCGCGGCACCAGGATCGGGTGGTTAGCCAGTAAGATCAGCTCATCGGGCAACTCTGGCAGCAGTGCCTCTAACTCATGCAAAAACAGGAAGGGATAAGCCTCATCGCGTTCGTCAAAGGCGCGGTTGGCTTCACGGTGGGCGATGCGCGGCGAAAAATAGGTCGACCCATCCCGGATCGCCACCTGGGCATAGGCTGTGCCGCCCGCCGGGATCACGCTGATCGGCACGTTTTCGCCTGGAGTGCCGCCCAGCACCAATTGCATGGGCAGAGGCTCGTCACCAAAAGCATGTGCCACATTCAGGTAATAAACGGTGATCGTCTCCCCCTGGAAGCGGAAATTGCGCTGATGAATGCCCCGATCCAGCAATTGAAAAGCCATAAATGCCCACAGGTCATTGACCTCACCCCGATCGTTATAGCCGACGTGGGTAACGTGAATGTAAGACCAATCGATCGTGATGCCAAAGTTATCCTGCAGCGGAAATAACACCGCCGGTCTCAGCGGCGCCTGGCTGGGAATAGGCGTCGGGCTCAGGATTCTAAAGGGCGTGGCGGTCATGGTCGGCGTGCTGGTGGGCGGCGAGGTGATTGTAAACGCCGGTGTGCTGGTGTGGGTGGGCGTAAAAGTAGGCGTGTTGGTGGGGGTCGGGGTGATTGTCGGCGAGGGGGTGGCTGTGAGCGTCTCGGCGCCGGCTGGCGTTCGCGTGGATTGACAGCCAGAAGCCGCCAGGAGCAACAGGGTCAGGATCAAGATCAGCGGTGATCTGGTGAGCTTACGCATCATGAGTCGTGTGGGGTGTGCGTGATTCCTCAAAACGGGCGGGTGATGGCAGCGGCGCCGTATCCGACCACGGATGCGGTATCTCCGGAAGTCGCTGCTGACGTGTTGTATTTAAGCAGGGTCACATCGGTGGCGCCCAACTGTGCTGAAGCCCATAATGCCGCAGCGATTGGCGCCAGGCCGCAAGCCTGCCCCTGCCCGCGATCTTTGAGGTCAAACAAGCCCTCGGGTGAGAAAGCTTCCAGCACCTTCAGCACGTGTGAATCCAGCTTTTCCGCCTGGGATTGCGCATAAAAATGTGACAGGTCGCTGCTGGCAACCAGCAGGCATGCTGTGGACTCGATGACCTCAGCCAAAACCTCAGCCAGCGCTTTGGTCACCTGGCGGGATTGGTCGCGAAACATAATTGGGATCAGTGTGAACTCGCCTGACAGGGCAACCTGCAGAAAGGGCAATTCAATCTCTAGGGAATGCTCATAATCATTGCTGATGGGGGTCAGCCCGAACCCAATTTTCTGGCGCAGCCTGGCGTCGATTTGATCGATAATCTCATCGGCCAGGGGAATCTCGCCCAGGGGGGTCCAGTATGCGCGATGCGCACTGGTCAACAGGGATTGCGGGTAATACTGATGCATGGGTGCCAGCAGGCAGACATACTCAAAGCTGAGTCCCTGAACAGTCTTGAAAGCATGCCCCGCAACCGTCCCTGAATAGACATAACCCGCATGGGGTGCCACCAGTCCGACCACTTGGCCAGGCAGGGTGGGATTCACAGCCGCGTCAAGAAAAGCAGATACACTATTTCTGAGCTGGATTGCGTTGCCCGGGTACCAGGTGCCTGCAATTGGGGAAGGTCTGACGGTTCGTTCTTCAGTCATCATGATTAAATTTTAGCATAAACCCGGTTCGAAATCCATGATCCCCCCTGAACAAGCTGGCGGTTTGATCATTTACGAATTTTTCGCGCTGGTTCAGGTTCAGTTTAAGAAATTCCAGGGGTTGACACGTCCGTAATCGTCGCTACGCATCTCAAAATGCAAGTGCGGTCCGGTAGACTTGCCGGTGCTGCCCATAAACCCGATGGTGTCGCCCTGGTAGACTTCCTGCCCGCATACGACGGTCACCTGGCTGAGGTGGGCATACAGGGTTTGCCAGCCTGACCCATGGTCGATGACGACCATCTCACCATAGCCATGATCATTCCATCCTGCATACACCACCACACCGTGATCGGCAGCGAAGATCAGGTTGCCGATACGGCCAGCAATATCGATGCCAAAATGGTTGGTTTCGGGGGTGTAGTCAAAACCCGACAGGTGTCGTTCGGTCGTGGGCCAAATAAAGGTGAGCGACCCGGTCACCCCGTCATAGCTAGCGCTGCAGGCGCCCGGGCCGAGGTTCCGGGCTTTGGCGGGTTCATCCCGGCTGATGCGGGGTGTGCGCCAATCAGTGAATTTGCCCTGCCCGCCCGGGATGACCAGCATTTTGTCCGGCGGGATGTTAGGATTGGAATAATCTCCGATTTGATTGGGATCAAGTTCGTTACCTGGCCAGTTGATGATGTCCTCAGGGGTGACCCGATAAAAGGCTGCGACGCCATTCAAGCCTTCGCCCGCGCTCCACTGGTGATAAACGCCATCTACGGGCAGGATGTTGATGATCTGACCGGGCAGGATGAGGTGCGGGTCATCGCCCAGGGTGTAGCGATTGCCCCACAGGATGCTCTCTGGTTTGAGGTTGAATTTTTCTGCAATCGAAAAGATCGAATCGCCGGGTTCTATGGTGTATTGGATGACTGCGTCGCGTGCTGAACGATGCGGCAGGACGGTGTTCAGACCCATTGCGCGGGAGACGCCCTCCGCATCAGCGCCGCCGACATGAAAAAAGGGGGCAGCGGGGGGTAGCGCTTTCTCACCCAGGGATTCTGCCAATGCTACACCACTGCTTTCGTATACGGGTTCGGGACCAGGCTGGGAAAAGGCGCCCATCACCCATACCACCAGCAGGATTAACAGGAAGGTCGTCAATACGGTAGCGCCCCGCAAGACAGAATCGCCCAACCCCCAGTGACGCAAGCGCTCCCAAAACTGAATGTATTTGGGTTCAGAGGGCACCGATGTTGCTTCGTCTGGGGAGGCGGCTTCGCTGGAAGCTGTTTCGGGGAGCTGCCAGGGATTTCTTGTATCCTTCATGTTTTATCTCGCCTAGAAGTCTAGCATTATTATCGATAAAAGGCGAATCTTGAGTCAATCATCGTATATGGCACTATCGTTGGATCGCAATTGATTAAAACAGCGTATCCAGGCTCAGGTGTTTTCGAAAGCGGATCGCAGTTAGCGGCACAGGAGCCCGTGGTGTCAATCACCTGGCATAGACTGAGGATCAAACACAGCCCCCGAGTTGGCTTGTGGTACGACCCCGTTGAGCGCGCTGAGCAGGCGGCTCAGGGCATTTCATCCGGCATTTCATAGCGGGACAACCGGTCAGATAGGTCAGCGATCCGATTTTCGAGCAATTGCTGGCGGTAGCTGATGGTCACATCTGCCTGGGTGCGTTCGATGATGCTGCGGGCAATATCAGTCCGGCGGCGCAAGCCATAGGTAAGGGCATCGGGATAATCCATCGTGACCAGCAGTGCATAGATACTGTCCATATTATCCAGCAGGCGTTCGACTTCAGGGGAATGACCGGTGCGCATCAGGTCCATAATCCTGCGGCGTAATTCGCCGACTGCCTCAGACAGCCCGTTGAGGTAAGTGGCATAGCTCACCTGCAGGTCCTCCGGGGTGGAATAATCCTCATTCAGGATGATGGTCACGGTTAGATGAGCCTCGCAATATTCCTTAAGCGCGTCCTGTGTATAACCGGAATAATACAGGTCGGGTTCATCAGCCAGGTCGTTTCGCAAGGCTTCAGCCAGCAGTTTTGCCTGGGCAAGATGGTTGTGAGCCAGGCTGGCTTCATTGCGATGGATGGCTCGAATGGCGCGCGCGGCATGGCGCGTCAGTTCGCGGCTGTGAGCCAGCGCTTTATCTCGTTTTTCAGTTTTCCGTTCAAAGGACTCCCTGATCCGATCGGAAAGCGACTCCAGGTGGTTGTCCATCAACTACCTTCGGGTGGATCGATAGAGCGGAACAGGTCATCAGCCAATGAATGGCTGCCCGGTAGAGTAATCTTGCCAAAATTGGCTTCATAGCGCTTAAGGTTTTCCGTCAGGGCCTGCAGGAAAAGTTTGGCAGCCGTGGGGGACATCATCAAGCGAGAATTAACCTCGAATTTGGTGACACCCGGCAACAGCAAGGAAAAATCGAAGACAAATTCCGACACCGTGTGCGCAATCCGGACAAAATTTACATATTTAGTCTCCAAATCCTGCGGGATTTCGAGATTAGGAATTGGTTTTTGCGTCATAGGCTTTTCGGCTTAGAAGGGAATTTCGTCGTCGGTTTCTGGGCTTCCGTGCATATCTCCGAAATCATCTTCACCGCCGCCTGCGCCGCGGGATCCGAACGGCAAGAATTTTACCTGTTGCGCCGTGACTTCAAAGGATGCAGCCGGTGTTCCGTCCTGGCGATTGAAAATCCTGGGATTACCGGTCTGCGGATCGGGTCGTAAGCGACCGATGACCAGAACGGGTCGACCCTTTTTGAGATATTGGTTACAGGATTCTGCTTGCGCCCCCCAAACCGAAACGCGGAACCAGGTGGTCTCGTCAACGCGTTGTCCGGTGTTGCTGGTGTATTTATTGGAGGTGGCAACTGAAAAGCTGGTAACTGCCTGACCATTTGGCATGAAGCGCATCTCAGGGTCATTGCCTAAATACCCAACGATAGTGATCTGTTGATACATGTGTGCTCCCTTTCCTGGATGAGTGTGTAAGTACCCCTATTTTACTTGATTATTTAAAGAATTTTTATACCAATCCTGTGCATACCAGTGGAGATAAAGTTCAAGGTGGGTTGACCAGTAGGCTTCGGTGTGCCCGCCGTTGAACAGGTACCAGGTATGGGGGATGTGATGGACATCCAAACGATCAGCAAAGTTCTGGGCAGACCAGCGTTCCGGATCCGAGCGTCCAATATCAATAAAAAAATCAGGTAGACCGATATCGGGTGTTTCCACCAACCAGCCATCCAGCCGACCGCCATCGACTTCAAACAGGGGCAGGCTGTGCGCTCCCACGCGGCTGAAAAGATGCGGATGCTCAAAGCCAAGGTGCACCGCCCATGCCGCACCACGTGAAAGCCCGCCAATCGCCCGGTAAGCTCTCTCGGCCAGGGTGCGGTATTGCTGATCGACAAACGGGATTAATTCTTGCACCAGGGCATCGGCGAAGGCTGAGTTGAGTGGCGGTTGGAAACGAACCTCATTGGGCATAATGATAATGAAGGGAGCAATCCGTCCTTCAGAAATCAGGGCATCCATCTGCTCAGCCACGCCCAGGCGCACCCACTGGTCCTGTGTGTAGGAAAGACCGTGCAGCAAATAGGTGACCGGGTAACCTTCTGTGAGATCCTCGTAGTAACAGGGCGGAAGGTAAAGCAGGTAGTGCAGGTCCTCTCCCAGGTGCTCGCTAAACAGTGCTTCGCTGAGAACCTGTCCCCCTGCATGGCGGCAATCCATGCTGGTCAGGGTTATTCCCGGTGTTGGGGTTGGCTCTTGCGCTGTGGAGGTGATGGAAGTTGGTTCCAACGCAATTGGTGTAATGCTGGCGCCATGAAGCGCAACCGGCATGGCGGTTATGTGAACAGGGGTAGGATCAAGAGGCACACTCGTCGCGGGGCTTTCACCTGCCTGGCAGGCTGCAGCGCCGAGCATCAATATGAGCATACAGGTCAGGTAAGTCGCACTTTGAAAAAGAAAGTGGAGGATATCTTGACGTTTACCCATGGTTCGGATTATACTCTTATCTGCCGGGGTGTAGCGCAGACGGCTAGCGCGCCGCGTTTGGGACGCGGAGGTCGGCGGTTCAAGTCCGCCCACCCCGACTGACGGTTGAATGGGAAGGTGAACGACCACAAATCCATCGTTCCCTTGCCATTTTTTCATCTCTGATTGACCAACGGATTAAGGGTGACATTTTGACCCAACCTTTCCTTTCCATCATTATCCCAGCCTATAACGAAGCTGAGCGGCTTCCATCCACCCTGGAGAAAATTGACCGCTTCCTCGGGCAGCAGACTTATACAGCCGAAGTGCTGGTGGTGGAGAACGGCAGCAGCGATGCCACTTTAGCCCTTGCTCAAAGCTTCCAGGAGCGCATGCCATACCTGTGGGTGTTAACAGAAGCACAGCGTGGGAAAGGCCTGGCTGTAAAGCGCGGCATGCTGGCAGCACAGGGCGAATACCGCTTTTTATGCGACGCTGATTTATCGATGCCCATCGACCAGGTGAACCGTTTTTTACCCCCCGCCCTGTCAGGAGTGGACGTGGCCATCGGTTCGCGTGAGCAGCCCGGCTCGGTGCGCTATGGTGAGCCGGGCTATCGACACCTGATTGGGCGAATATTCAACGCCATGGTGCGCGGGTTGGTGCTGCCCGGAATCCAGGATTCGCAGTGCGGGTTCAAGTGCTTCCGGGGTGATGTCGCCGATGCAGTCTTCCCCCTACAGACCCTGGTCGGGATGTCCTTTGATGCTGAAGTGTTATTCATCGCCCGCAAGATGGGTTACAGTGTGTGTGAAGTGGCGATCGACTGGTATTTTGATCCCGACAGCCGAGTGAGGCTGGTGCAGGATTCATTACACATGGCGTTTGATTTGCTGAAAATCCGCTCAAACGCCAGGCAGGGGCTGTATGACGCCCAGGGTTAAATTTGACCCGGCGCTACTGCCCGAACGGCCGGACCTTTCCTTTGAAATCGAATTGTGGAAAAAGGGGGCGACCCTGGTGGCAGGCATCGATGAAGCCGGTCGCGGCGCGCTGGCTGGGCCGGTGGCCGTCGGCGCGGTGGTACTGCCGGGTGAGCAGGTGGATTTAATGTCCCGTCTGGGCGGTATCCGCGATTCCAAGATCATGACGCCGGCTGAACGGGAGCACTGGGCAGCGGAGATCAAGAAGGTTGCGCTGGCCTGGGGGGTGGGTTTTGCTTCCAATACGGAAATTGATCATATGGGCATTGTCCCGGCAACGCTTTTGGCGTCTCAGCGGGCGCTGGGCGCCTTGAATGTGACCCCTGCCCACCTGTTGGTGGATTACCTGCTTCTGACGGGGCAGGCAATCCCGCAAACAAGCCTGGTCAGGGGCGATGCGCGCTCGCTGTCGATCGCGTCGGCTTCAATTTTGGCTAAAACCGAGCGGGATGCCGTGTTGATTGAGATGGACAAGATCCACCCCGGGTACGGCTTTGCCCGCAACAAGGGCTACGCCACCCACGCGCATCGTTTGGCAGTACGCGAGTTGGGACCATGTGCGGTTCACCGGCGGAGCTTTGAGCCGGTGTGTGAATATGATTCATTGTTCCCGCCCAAGATGTCGATACCTGCCAAGGATGCCGATGGCTCCAATGATTAATTCCGTCCCCACTTCCACAGACTTGAAAGGTCATACCCCGCTTTGCCCGCGGAGAGCCAGCCGATGGGCGGCATAACGCGTTTGAAGTGGTTCTGACGCACTCTGCGCACCACGCGTTCGACAAATTCCCGTTTAAAGCCCGCTTCGATGCAGGCTTCGGGATGGTAGCCCCGCTCGACCAGCAAATACAACAACCGGTCGACCTCGTCGTAGGTGAAGCCCAACTCATTTTCATCGGTTTGTCCCTCCCACAGGTCGGCTGAGGGGACTTTGTTGATCACGGTTAAAGGCACGCCCAGGTGCCGGGCTAACTGTCGCACCTGAGTTTTGAACAAATCGCCCAGCGGCTGCAAAGCGACGCCCGAATCGCCGTGGACGGTGGTATAGCCCAGCAGCAGCTCCGTTTTATTGCTGGCGCCCACCACCAACCCGTTGAAGACCACGGATTGGTCGAACAGTACGATCATGCGCATGCGTGCCATAAGATTGCCCGCCCGCAAGCGGCTCATATCGGGGAATTTGGCAATCAACGGGTCGACCATGGGGGTGATCTCGACCGTCAGCGACTGGACGCCGAGGGCAGCAATCATCGTCTGTGCATCAACCAGCGTATGCAGCGGCGAGGTCTTATAGGGCAGGCGCACCGCCAGCACATTTTCAGGTCCCAGCGCTCTGGCACATAAATACAAGCTGACCGCTGAATCCAGACCGCCGGAGACGCCCAGCAGGGCACGTTGGAACCCAGCCCGGTTCAGCTCCGTGCGGATGAACCCGATAAGGATTTTTTCAGTCTGTTCAGCCTCGATGGTCAGGTCGAATTTCATGTTTTGCCCATTCCCGTTTTAGCGCTCGCCATTCTGCACGTAAAATCGTTGAGCGTGGTGGTCTATGCAGTATTTTACCTGGTTTTGATTCGGAAATATTCAGCAGCCTGCCAGTATAAGCGATCAAGGTATAATGTTTTTATCGTCCATTGTTTGAGCAGCATTGATTTTAAAAAATCACCCTGAACAATGCGAGCCAGGCTTAGCAGATAGCATGAGTTTCAGTATGAGCGATTGGTCCATCCACGTTGCCAGTTGGCGCGATTACACCCATTTATCCCAGCTCGAACGGGCGTGTTTTCCGGCAGAAGACCTGTGGCCTTTTTGGGACCTGATTGGCGTGCTGACCCTGCCCGGCATCGTGCGTTTGAAGGCACTTGTGGGCGAGCAGATGGTGGGATTCATCGCTGGCGAGCGTGACCTCGAAACGCGCATCGGCTGGGTGACCACCCTCGGCGTGATGCCTGAGCACCGGCGGCTCGGCATCGCCCTGGCTTTGCTGGCTGCCTGCGAACGAGACCTGGATATGCCCATCATTCGGCTCAGCGTGCGGGAATCTAACCGGGCGGCTATTTGCCTGTATGAGGGGCAGGGTTATGCGATCATTAACCGCTGGAAGAAATACTACGTGGGCGGTGAAGATGCCCTCGTGTTTGAAAAAAGGCGTTGACATTACAGCCAAGGAGGTTTATACTCAAACTTATGAAGCTGTGTGCAAAAGGTACATATGCAAACAATCAACCGAAGACAAAGAGCTTGTAGCACGCCGGCAGGCCCGCGCGTGCTTTTTTTTATTTCCCCACCTATAGAAAGGAAAAGTGCGCCATGGACTATGGAATGATTGGCAAAATGGAAAAAGCCAAACGTTACGCAGAAGAACGAGAACGGATTGTATTCAAGCAATTCAAGGTCCTGTTTACCGGGAATCACAGCGATCACACGGTGACCTATGAAGATGGGAAGTGGGGCTGTACGTGTGAATTTTTTCACTCTCGCGGCCGCTGCAGCCACACCATGGCGCTCGAGTTGATCCTCGAGCAGATGGTCGATATTGCCCAGGAAGTCTGATCTCGTAATTTATTGCAATCAACAGGAAAACACCAGGCCGTGCGATGACACGGCCTGTTTTTTTAACCCGTGGTGGTTATTTATAGCGGACTAACACAAAATTTTTCCGGCGTCGGTTTCATTGCAAAATCAAAACCCGCCGCTGTTTGCACACCCCCCTTCACCGATTACCCTAATCTTTGAACAGGTTGGGCTCTTGTACCAATCGCCTTTGCGGTTGAAGATTATCCAGAATATCCATATCCTCTCGGTCAAGCTGGAAAAAGATATCGGCGTTCTCTAAAATCCGCGCCTCGTGGATCGATTTTGGGATGGTCACCAGGTCGTGGTTGATCAGCCAGGCCAGCATCACCTGGGCGGGTGTTCTGGAGTATTTTTGGGCGATTTTCACCAGTTTTTCGTGGTTGAAAAACTTCGCCCTGGCAACTGGACTGTAGGCTTCAATTTGAATCCCTTTTTCCCGGCAATACGTCAGCAGTTCACGTTGATAGAGAAAGGTGTGAAATTCAACCTGGTTAATCGCCGGGACCACATCGGTTCTGCCCAGCAAGTCTTCCAGCAGATCAACAGGGAAGTTGCTGACGCCAATGCTGCGGGTCAGACCGCGCCTTTGCAGTTCAACCAGCGCCTGCCAGGTTTCAAAGGTGCGCTCGATGTCGGACAGATTTGGCCAGTGGATCAGCAGCAGGTCAACATACTCTGTTTGCAACGCCTGCAGACTTTTTTCCAACGAGCGTATGCTCTTTTCATAACCCTGGTTGGGGGTGCTGATTTTTGTGGTGATGTAAATCTCTTTTCGCGAGCGACCGCTGGCTTTCCAGCCTTTACCGACATCCTCCTCGTTATCATAGGCCTGGGCGGTGTCGATGTGGTCATAGCCGTGGGTGAGAGCAAATTCTACGGCGCGTTGACAATCCCGTCCGCGTGACAGCCAGGTGCCCAGCCCCAGCAGGGGAATCTCAACCCCGCCATTGGTGATGATTTTTTTCTTCATGGCCTTCCTTTCTTTTTGTTGCACATGTTTAATTCTACCGCCTAAGAATTAAGAGGATCTTTTCTGTCTGGCTTTCGAATTGGGGCACACAGCAAAGTGAGGTTACCCGTAAGGCAGCCCGACCTCGTTTTATCCAGCTAGTTTTGTCGGTATACTTAATCCGGTCGGCTAACAAGATGAATCGCTATGTCAACCTTGCAAGGATCAGCATTGAACAAAATAAATCGTCGGTTTCGCTACAATCTGTGCTATTTTGGTCGTCCACCGTGGGATACGGGCATTTCGCCGCCTGAATTGATTGAGTACCTTCAAAATACGACGCCCGGCAAGGCTCTGGATGTGGGTTGCGGAACCGGAACCAACCTGTTAACCATGGCGTCTTATGGCTGGGACGTGGTCGGCTTCGATCTCGCCTGGATTTCAGTTTTAAAAGCACGCATTAAGCTGCTCAAAGCCGGTGTAAAAGGACGTGTGCTTTATGGTGATGTCTCCGCTGCCTTGCAACCTGGAACAGATTTCGACCTGATTTTGGATATTGGCTGCTATCATGGGTTAAGCCCCCAGGAAAGGGCGAACTATCGCCGCAACCTGGCGCGTTGGTTGAAACCTGGCGGGAACTATCTGCTGTATGCCCACTTGAAAACCGCGTCAACCGCTCTTTATGGGCTCTCAGAGGCGGATTTTGATGGGTTCTCAGAATTCTTAAACTGCCACTGGCGCGTGGACTCGCCTGAGCGTCGCCCCGACGGCGGAGGTGGAAACCCCGCCAGCTGGACTTTATTCGAGCGCCGGGAAAGCACTACTCGGGGTTGTTAATGGCGATTATGTGCTGGACGTGTTGACCGGGTAAACAGAAGTTAACCAGGTTCGCTCCCAGCAATTCCCTCCTCACTTTTTGAAGCTTGCCGTTAGCGGATCGGCAGTTGAACCCAGCCCCATTGATGTTAAGATACAATCAAGTGCCAAGTGTGCATAGAACCCTTGAGATGTTGACTGGATTTTATTTAAACGCAGGCTGAGTTTCATAAAAAATGATTGATGAGCGATTGCTGGATCGAAATAACCCTCCTGAACCCGAACTGATTCGCCAGGTGATTGGCGATGAGGCTTTCCCTCTTTGGGAGCAGGTCAATCAATTTTTACAAGAGCAATATCCGGACTTTCAGGGCGGTATGACGTATTACAATGCCCAGCGCGGCTGGGGGCAGGATTATCGCAAAGGTGCACAACGCTTGTGTATGCTGTTTCCAGAGCGGGGTGGCTTGACCGCCTTTCTTACCCTCAGTCAGGACGGTGAAGAAGCAGCCCAAGCTAGGATCCGTTACTTCAATGCTCGCCTGCGCACTTTGTTAAATCAGCCCTCAGCTTTACCCCAGGGACGTTGGCTGTGGATGCGCCTTGAGGACTATACGGATTTGGTGAGCTTGAAATTATTGCTTGAGATCACGTCCAGCTGATAGACAATCTGAGAAAACACCTATTGACACGCTTGAAAAACGATTGTTCACAACTTGAAATACTGCATTTTCAACCACTCCCTTTTATGAATATATTCAAATAAATTCCAGGTAATAAGTAACAAAAAATCAAAAGAGGCCCACAACGTAGTAGATTTGCCTTCTGAAATCATTTTTTGGTTAACCTTCCGCTGAAATTCTTCGTAATGCGTATATATACTCGCTTGACTTGGAGGGCAGCCTCTGATAAAATTCACATGATTGAATTATCGAATACAATTGTGAAAAGAAGTCCTGTGAGCAATAAATCCAAACATAGAGATCGTACAATTTTATTGGCAAGAATTGCCGAAATGCATTACTTGGACGGGAAAAATCAGAATGAAATTGCCCAGGAAATTGGCATGACTCGCTCTAATGTTTCGCGTTTACTAAAAGAGGCTCGGGAAAAGAACATTGTAAAAATTCAAGTTATTCATCCTGTTCAAGAAAACGATTTGCTCAGTCAAGAATTGGTTACACGTTTTGAATTAATTGATGCGCATGTTATTCAGGTTCATCAAACAAAACAGTTGCTTCACACATTAGGCAAAGTTGCGGGAAAAGAATTAACGAAATACTTGGAACCCGATATTTCATTAGGAACGACATGGGGCACAGCAGTTAGTGCAACGATCGATCAGTTAGAAATCACAAATCGAATCCCTAACATTAAAGTAGTTCAACTTTTAGGTGCAGTTGGTTCGCGTATCCAGGTCTATGACGGACACGGAATTGTGCGCCGCCTGGAAGAGATTCTTGACGCTGAAGGTATTTACATTAATGCACCATATTTTGTTGAAAGCGCCACAGCTGCAGAATTATTGTTAAGAACGCCCAGCATTAAAGAAAGTATTAATGCCTGCAAGGAAGTGGATGTTGCCTTGTTGGGTGTTGGCAGCCTGGACTTCTCACATTGTAGTTATTATTTGGCTGGCTACATGCCTGAACATGAACTTTTAGAAATCCAGAAAACCGGTGCTATCGGGGACGTGAGTGGACGTTTTTACAATATTAACGGTGAAAAAGTTGCACAGAGCTATCAAGACAGATTGATTGGTATTCCCTTTGAGGACTTGTTAAAAATTCCGATCCGGATCGGTGTAGCTGGTGGAAGAGAAAAAATTGACCCGATTATTGGAGCTTTGCGAGGGAAATTGATCAATGTATTAATTACCGATTCGGATACAGCCATGGAGGTGCTTGAGAAAACAAACCATCTTTCAATAAATAACTTTAAGGCAGGAGACTATGGAATATAGACAGTTCGCAGAGTTTGACAATGAAACAACGACGGATTTAATAGCTAAGTCCAAAAAATTAGGTTTGTCTGAAAAAAACCTGATCGAAATGTATCGCACTATGATATCTATTCGACTATTTGAGGAAATGGCTGATAAATTGTACGCCTTGGGAAAAGTACATGGCACTATGCACTTATCGGCTGGGCAAGAAGGGGTTGCTGTCGGAGCAGGTTTTGTAATGAGAGAAGATGATTACCTGCTTAACCATCATCGAGGGCATGGGCATTTTATTGCCAGCGGTGCAGATATCAACAAAATGATGGCAGAATTCCTGGGCAAGGAGACGGGCTACTGTAGGGGGCGGGGAGGATCGATGCACATTGCTGACGTAGAGGCTAACAACTTGGGCGCTAATGGTATTGTTGGTGGAGGCATACAGCTTGCTGCTGGGGTTGGTTTAGCCATCAAATTGATGGGTACCGACCAGGTTGTACTGGCAATTTTTGGTGACGGCGCAGCAAATCAAGGTATTCTTCACGAGTCAATGAATATGGCTTCTATCTGGGCTCTCCCGGTAATTTACTTATGTGAAAACAACGGGTATGGAATGTCGGCTGATATTGCTAAGGTTAGTTCAAAAACGCCTTTCAAAGATCGGGCACTTGCTCATAACATTCCTGGTTATTACATTGATGGAAATGATGTTTTGGCCGTTTACGAAACAATGAAAAACGCAGTCGAGCACTGCCGAGCGAGAAAAGGTCCAGTTTTTATCGAAGCTCAAACATACCGCTATTTCGGTCACTCGAAGAGCGATCGAAACCTTTACCGCACAAAAGAAGAAATCGACGCCTGGAAACGACATGATCCAATTGATCGATTTCAGAACTTGTTGTTAGAAGCAAAGATAATTGATGATAAAGACATTGAAAAAATACAAGAAGATGTGAAACAACTTATCGATAATGCAGTTAAATTTGCTGAAGAATCGCCGGAACCTGATGTTACAGAAGTTATGGGGTGGGTCTATGCCTGAGATCACTTATCGTCAAGCAATACATGATGCTATGGTAGAAGAGATGCGCCGAGACAAGCGTGTCTTTCTGATTGGTGAAGATATTGGTACCTATGGCGGCGCCTTTGGCGTTAGCGCAGGAATGTTAGCAGAGTTTGGCCCTGACCGGGTTATTGAAACACCAATCTCAGAAGAAGCAATTATCGGGACCGCTGCCGGGGCAGCCATGGTTGGTATGCGACCGATTGCAGAATTAATGTTCATGGACTTTATCTTCCTAGCCATGGAACCCTTAGTTAACCAAGCGGCTAAAGCACGGTATATGTTTGGTGGGAAAGCCACTGTGCCAATGGTAGTCCGCTTGCCTGGCGGATCCGGCACGGGTGCAGCTGCACAGCATTCTCAGTCCCTTGAAACAATCTTGATGCACATTCCTGGGCTCAAGGTCGTTGCTCCCAGTACACCCTACGATGCAAAGGGATTGTTGATCAGCAGCATACGTGATCAGAATCCAGTATGTTTTGTTGAGCATAAATTGCTGTATAAAATCAAAGGTGAAGTCCCAGAAGAGGAGTATTTGATCCCCTTGGGTGAAGCCGATATAAAACGTGTTGGACGGGACATTACTATTGTTGCTTCGGGCATTATGGTCCATAAGTCTCTTGATGCAGCAAAGATTGTGGAAGAAGATGGTATTTCTATAGAAGTTGTGGATCCCCGAACATTATCTCCATTGGATGTGGATACCATCGCCAAATCCGTCAAGAAAACCGGCAGACTTTTAGTTGTACACGAAGCGGTTAAAACAGCGGGTTGGGCAGGCGAAGTGATGGCTTCAGTTTCGGAAACAAAAGCCTGGGATTATTTGGATGCCCCTATGCGCCGTTTGACCGGTAAAGACGTCCCAATCCCCTACAACCGACATCTTGAAGCGGCTGCTGTACCCCAAGTTGATGATATTGTTCGCGAAGTGCGAGCAATGGTAAACAACAAGTATTGAAAGGAAACATGTCATGCCCATTCCCTTTATTATGCCTAAGATGGATATGGACCAGGAGACAGTCGTCATCAACGAGTGGTTAAAGAAAGAGGGCGACATGGTAGAAAAAGGTGAGCCGGTTGTCATCATAGAAACCGATAAAATCACCAGTGAAGTTGAAGCCCCCGCATCGGGTCGTTTGGCTGGGGTCTTATATGCCGATAATGAAGAGGTGCCTGTTACTCAAGTGATCGCATATATCCTTGAAAAAGATGAAACCGAAGCCGACATACCTGATTTGCCACATAAAAAGCAAGAAACATTTGACCAGCATCCGCCACAGGAAACATTGGATATCGAACCAGAGAAGAAACATAAGCCAGCCACCCCTGTTGCAAAACGAATGGCAGACGCGGAAAAAGTTGATTTGTCTAAGGTACCGTCTACCGGTGAAAAGATCACAAAAGAAGATGTCTTGTCCTACATTGAGAGCCTTGATAAGGTTGCGCCCCGAGTCCAAGTGCCTGCTACCCCTGCAGCTCGGCGAATTGCACAGGAACAAAAAGTTTCTTTGTCTGAAATTATAGGGACTGGCCCAAGTGGACGGGTTCAGGCAGCCGATGTTGGTACTTTCATTATTGAAAGCTCAGAAAAAACACAGCCGTCTGTTTCCCTGGTGGAAACTTTGCCTTTATCTCGCATTCGAAAACGAATCGCTGACAAGATGACAGAGAGCTATCAAAATGCGCCCCATATTTACCTAACAGTTGAAGTCGACATGCATGAAGCCGAAGAAAGTCGAAAGCGCATCAATCAGTTAGCCAATGAAATCCCGGTTTCTTTAACAAGCTACCTCATTCGAGTCGTGGCTTGGGCACTAAAGCGTCACCCATTCTTGAATGCTGGATTTGAGGATGGACATATTAAACTGTGGGATCAAGTTAATATCGGGATTGCCACAGCGATTGATGAAGGGTTAATCGTGCCAGTGATTCACAATGCTGATCAGAAAACAATTCGAGAAATCAGCAAAGACCTTGCCTACCTAACCACTCAAGCAAAAGCTGGCGTATTAACAATGGAAGAGGTTCGAGATGGCACATTCACTATCTCAAACCTGGGGATGTTTGGCATTCAATCTTTTACAGCAATTATAAACCCACCACAGACTGCCATACTTGCGGTGGGTTCTATAAAGCGCAAGCCCATCGTAATTGATAAAGAAGACACAATTAAAGTGCGTCCTATGATGATGATGACATTAGGTGCCGATCATCGTGTTGTAGATGGCGCTGTTGCGGCAAACTTTTTAACAGACCTCGTCAAAGCGCTCGAAACACCAGAGCTTTTATTGATGTAACGTGATTTATGTTAAACATACACAAAAGTGGAAATGAGCTAAATCTACCTGTCGAATGATCATAATGGTATCCTATGCATTGAAACTTCATCTTACTGATTGGCAGTCGGAGATATCGCAAACAAGAATATATCCAATTTAGGATATTTGTAGTTAATTTCAGTGACCAAACAGAACCAGAATGACTTCGTGATATATATGTTTAAGAAAAGTCGGCTTACAAAGCGGACATTGAAAAAATAAAAATGTTGAAAAATTATTTTAATAAATTTACAGGAGAGTGATATGGCAACCCTAAAAGAAGAACTAATAGAAGCAGAGGAATCACGTGGTCCGTTCCGGGTAGGACTTGTGGGGGCAGGCCAGATGGGGACTGGAATGATATCGCAAATTGAGAAAATGCACGGCATGAAAATCGTTGCCGTTTCTGATATCATGCCATCCCGAGCTAAAGATGCCTATATCGAAGCTAGTGTGCCTGAAAAACTTGTGCACGAAATTGACGATGACTTGTCAAGGGCTGACGAGTTAATTCGCGATGGCCAGCGCGTCGCCACACATTCTTCAAATTTTTTAGCACAAATTCCATCATTGGATGTTATTGTTGAGTGTACAGGCATTCCTAATGTTGGCGCTGAAGTTTGTTATCAAGCAATTCAAGCAGGCAAGCCAATTGTTAATATGAATGTGGAAACTGATGCAACCATTGGATACATTCTGACACAAAAAGCTCAAGAAAAAGGTGTAATTTATTCATTGGTGGCAGGAGATGAACCCGGTTCGATTAAAGAGATTTTTGACTTTGCTGACGCTTTAGGATTCGAGATAGTGACCATTGGCAAAGGGAAAAACAATCCCTTAGATCGCTCAGCCACACCGGATTCTCTAGCAAAAATTGCTCAACAACGAGAAATGAGCGCAAAAATGTTGTGCTCGTTTGTTGACGGCACAAAAACTATGGTAGAGATGACCTCAATTGGTAATGCGACCGGCTATGCACCAGAAGTACGGGGCGCTTATGGCCCGAAATGCAGCGTTACAGATCTGCCTAAGATGTTTGTTCCAAAATCTGATGGTGGTATTTTTGAAGCAAAGGGTGCTGTTGATTACGCTATCGGCCCAGCACCAGGTGTATTTGTTATCATCGCTACCGACCAGCCAAAAATACGGAAAGATCTGAATTACCTTGGTCTGACCGGCCATGGCAATTACTGGAGCCTTTATCGCCCTTACCATTTAGCAAACCTGGAAGCACCGATCACCATAGCAAACATTGTTTTACACCAAAAAGAAACGCTTAATCACAAAATCTTTCCTGTAGCAGAAACCATTGCTATCGCCAAACGCGACCTTGAAGTCGGCGATGTGATAGATGGTTTGGGAATGTTCACGATTTATGGAATGATTGAGAAAGCTTCTGTTGCTTATGAACAGGGTTTAGTGCCTATGGGCTTAACTGTCGGAGGTAAGATTGTTAAACCCGTAAAAATGGGCACAGCAATTCGATACGAGGACATTGCCTTGAAAGAAGATGATCTGATTTACAAATTGCGCCGGGAGCAGGATAAACTGGTCAGTTAAGTCTACAAGATCCTTGCTTGATGTACAGAGAATTCTTATAGGTTAAATTGCACAAAGGTTAACCAGATTCATTAAAAAAAAGCGCATCTACAAAACCATTTAAACAGGAAGAGAACTGGACCTGTTTTTTAATGATTTCCAGTTCACAGTAAATTAAATGTTTATTCTGGCGCCTTTTTGTGCAATTTATCGCTTGAGCGGAGCAGGCGATATTTTAACAATCATCAGAATATGAGATTGTCCAAAGTTTTTTAAATAACTTTGACAGTGATACTTTAAAATTGCTACTCATGCTTTTTGTAGCAATTCTTTCGATATTTTCATGTGACAAGGAATATTTCAGTAAAAAATTAGGAGCCTAATGCAAACAAAATACCCTTTTATTTATATTGGCAGTGATACTTTAGAAGCTTTAAGTTCTTATTGCTCTAAACAGAAGCTGGATTGTTTCACTTTAGTCACAGATCAAAACATCTACCCTCGATGGGGCGAGCCAGTTCAAAAAACTTTACGGGATCTTGGTTTTAATGTGCAATCAATTATCCTTGAAGGTGACCCTATAACTCCAGATGAAAATTATTTAATAAAAATATTATTAATAACGAATGATGCGCCGTGTACTTACCTAGCGGTAGGTTCGGGCACAATTACGGATATGGTTCGTTTCGTAGCCGATCGTACACAATCGGCCTTTATTTCCCTGCCATCTGCCCCGTCAATGGATGGATATGCATCTTCGGGGAGTTCGTTAACAATTCAGGGATTGAAACAAACGGTTATCGCCCGTCCACCAATTGCTATTTTTGCTGACCTACCAACATTATCAAAGGCACCCCGCGACATGATTGCGGCTGGTTTTGGTGATGTTTTTGGCAAATTTACAGCGCTAGCAGATTGGGCAATGGGAAACCTAACAATTCGTGATCCTTATGACCCCAATTTGGCAGGACGTGTTTCGAAACGCTTAGAGCAGAGTGTCAAATTAATCGATCATCTTGAAGATGCTTGGGAGCAAAACATTTATGCATTGACCGATGCTTTATTGGACGTAGGCTTGTGTATGTTGGAGATGGGAAATTCGCGTCCTGCGTCGGGCTCAGAACATTCATGTTCACATTACTGGGAGATGAAATTGCTACGAGAAGGGCGACCGGCAATTTACCACGGGACCAAGGTAGGCATCGCTTCTATGTTGATGGCAGAACGTTATGAATGGATTAAGAAAATTGACATTGATGAAGTTAATAGGCGTTTGGCGTCTACACCAATGCCAATTTTGGAAGATGAGATCAGCACAATCCGTAATGTGTATGGCTCTATAGCCGATGACATCATTCGCTCACAAAAGATCTATCTTGAAATGACTCCCGAAGAGTACCATAAAGTTCAGGAACGAATCAGTTCCCACTGGCCCGATATTCAAGCTCTGGCGCGTTCTGTCCCTTCACCTGAAGAAATGGGTCGATTGTTGCACAAAGCAGGATTGCCAGTGGAACCTGAAGAGATTAACCTTACAAAAGAAGATGTTAAAGAAGCCCTTTATTATGGTCACTACTTAAGAAACCCATTCACAATCATTAAACTTCTGCGTATGTTGGGCATTGACGTCGTTACCGGCGAGTAATTCAACCAGTCTGGCAATTAAACGAAAAATCGTAATTTCGGTCAGGTTAGTTGCACCTGTTATTTTTTTTGACATGAGTGCCTGGCACGTCAAAGATGAAAAACCTTATCGGTTTTTCTTGACGAACCTGGAAAAAATAAAAGTTGATAATTTTATTTCTTTAATATAATCGGGTTCGAAAAAGTAAGTTTGACCTCTTGCCCGTTTTCCAATTCAGCATAGATTCCAATATTTGCCCGAATTTCGATAGGGCCTAACTTCAACAAACAATCGCTTTTGTCTCCCAAGTAATTTTGTCTGACAAGTACAGCTCGCGTACCTCCTTGGTCGAAAGGCAAAATTTCCACATCTTCAGTCCTTACCATCATAATGGCTTCTTCACCTAGATTAAACATATTCGGTATAACGGGAACGTCCAAAAAGTGATCTGATGATCCATCTAATAGTTTTACTCGCGCGTGGTCACTTGTAATTGCATCCACGATGCACGGGATGAAATTAGCCAAACCAATAAACCCTGCTACAAATTGACTGTTAGGTTTCTGGTAAATTTCTCTGGGTGAACCAATTTGTTTTATAAAACCATCTTGCATCACTACAATGCGATCGGACATTGACATGGCCTCAGTCTGGTCATGAGTTACATAAAATACTGTCATTGATAAGCGCTTTTGTAACTCTACAATTTCAAAACGCATACTTTCACGTAATTTTGCATCAAGGTTAGATAAAGGCTCATCCAATAGCAATACTTTAGGTTCCATGACCAAAGCTCGTGCCAAAGCAACCCTCTGCTGTTGACCACCTGAAAGTTGATCTGGCATGCGATCTTCAAAGCCACTTAATTTGACCAGATTCAAAACTTCTGAAACCTTCTGTCGCACCTCGGTTTGACTAAATTTCTTAAACTTTAATGGGTAAGCCACATTTTTAAATACATTCATATGAGGCCAAACAGCATAAGATTGAAAGACCATACCCATATCACGCTGTTCAGGGGCTAGAGATATTTTCTTGTCTGTAGAAAAAATTGGTTTGCCGTCCAATAAGATGCTACCAGTTGTTGGCTCTGTAAAACCTGCAACCATGCGTAAGGTTGTGGTCTTTCCACATCCTGATGGACCAAGCAAGGTTAGAAATTCACCATCTGCTATTTTTATATTGAAATCTTGTACAACCGTAACTTTATTGTAAGATTTAGAAATATTGCTAAGTTCTAATTGTGCCATAATTAATTGTCCTTAATAAGAATTAGAATCCCATCTGATTTTTTGTAACTTTGTTAGTTATAAAGTTGAGTGTCAAAACAATCAGAGTAACCATAAACGCTAACGCAGCTGTCATTAAGACTTTTCCTTCCTGGTGCAAGCCAAAAACGACTGTTCCTAGAGTTTCGTTGCCGACTGAGAACAATAAGATAGAAAGGGTCAACTCTGTCAAAGCAGGAATAAAAGCCATAAACCAGCCTGCAAAAACATTCGTTTTGATTAGTGGGATGACAATATCCTTAAAAGCTGTAATAAAATTGGCGCCCGACATTCGAGCGGCTTCTTCCAAAGATACATGTACTTGCTCGAAGGCGGCACTTATTGACCTGATACCCAAAGTTAAAAACCTAGTAATATAGCCAATAACAATGATCCATATCGTGTTGTATATTGAGATGCCTATAAGCGGCAAAGGTTTTAGAAAAGCTAGGATCAAAGCCAGAGCAACTACGGTTCCTGGTATTGCATAAGGCAAGAGAGTGATCGTTTCAATTAACTGACTCCCCTTTACGCGAACACGCACGAGCAAGTAAGAAAGAATTAAAGAAATTATAACAATCACAGTCG
The DNA here is from genome assembly GCF_900184705.1 of Brevefilum fermentans. NCBI lineage: Bacteria > Bacillati > Chloroflexota > Anaerolineae > Anaerolineales > Anaerolineaceae > Candidatus Brevifilum > Candidatus Brevifilum fermentans. Next base: position 2,498,059 of record NZ_LT859958.1, read on the forward strand.
CCGAACCGGCCGCCATAAGCAAGCTGTTTCTTATCGCTCGTTTTACTTTTGCCACACCAACGACAACTTGAATGTAATTGTTTAAGGTCAGGTTGTCGGCTGTAAGTGGGATGCCAATGACACGCGTGATTGATGTGAGAAAGATCGCTGTCAGTGGTGCGATAACCGTTCCGATGACCATAATAGACAAAAAAGTGACGGCAAGAGGCTTCCACTTACCCAAAGCAACGAGCTGTGGCTGTGAGCTTTTTCCGCTGATGATCGAAAAACTTTTACCCTTTTGTAATAAACGTTGCAAGCTCATCATAATTGTTGCGATGACCACCAGAAGCATCGACAAGCCAGCCGCGAGCGCCAAATTATTGGCTTTGTCATAATTTAATATGGTCAGGAAAATTTTAGTCGTCATGACATAATACCGAGCTGGCATTCCAATGACTGCTGGAATCCCGAAGTTGGCCATCATTGACATGAAAATAAGCAAAAACGCTCCACCAATACTCGGAATCATCAAAGGTATAACAATATCTCGCAAAGTGCGCCCAATTGAGGCTCCAGATATACGTGCCGCCTCTTCTAATGAGGGATTCATCTGTCGAAGTGGTCCTAGTGTCATCATATAGGCAATTGGATAACTATAAAAAGCCATGACAAAGATTATGCCCCACTTGCTGTAAATTTTTATTAACGGCCGGATCGTTCCACTGATTGCTATCCAGAGTTTATTGATGTAACCTACTGGCCCAACTAAATAAACCCAGGCTATTGCTCCAATGAATGGTGGTATCAAGTAAGGAACAATCAATAAGGTTTGCCAGAAACGCTTATAAGGGATATCTGTTCGTGCTAATAACCAAGCAACAAGCACGCCAATGATTGTGGCTCCAATACTACCCAAACTCGACACAAACAATGTGTTTTTTAGTGCTAAATACGTGCTGGAATCACTCAGTAGCTCACCGTAATTTTGAAATGAAAATTGCTTATTTGCGGTTAGGCTGGTTTTTATGAGCGTCCAAGATGGGAAAATGATCAGAGCTAATAGAAGGACAAAAATGATAATGCCCAAAAAGAAGATGGTCGATTGAATTAATCGACTACGGTCAACCTGTTTTTTTGATGTTGCTGTTTTCATTCCCACATCCACTTGTCCTATCGTTTAATTCAGTTATTAGTTGAGGAGGGTAATTGATTACCCTCCTCTTGTTTTTGGTTATTATATTATTCTACTGGAGCACCAAAAAGCCGTTCAAACTCACTCCGGATCAGGTCGCGGTTTGCAGCAATGTATTCGAAATCAGGCATTAAGACTTTGAAATCGGCCATATCGGGAACACCAGCAGGTGGCTCGACACCATCAATGACACTGACATAACCTTGCTTCACAAAAAGTTTTTGAGCACTATCAGTGAACATGTAATCCATAAAGGCTTTTGCAGCATTAGGATTTTTTGTGGAGCTTAGAATACCAATAGGCGTTGGAATTAAAAGTGCGCCTTCTTCTGGCCAGATGTGTTCCACAGGCGAGCCCTCGTTCTTGACATCCCTTGCCATGAAGTCGACAACCTGTACAATAGCAAATTCGCCGGATGCCACTTTGGCTTGCACGCCACCATTAGCTCGTTCAACAACAACCCCATTATCGTTGAGTGCCTCATAATACTCCCAGCCAAAACCAGGCATATTAGCAAAGGTACCTACGTGATTAAAGGCTGCGCCAGAATATAATGCGCTTGGCATACCAACCATGCCAGCATATTGTGGGTCTAAAAGATCTTTCCAGCTGGTTGGTGGAGTTTTAACCAAAGTGGTATTGTAGGCAATGATATTGAAGATGAAACGAACTTCTTGGTAACGATCGCCATTATAGTGAAACATCTCGTCAACGACATCACTCCCAGCAGGTCGGTAGACCAAGAATAAATCTTCGTCAGCTAACTTATCGAAGAAATCAATATCGGCAAACCAAATGAGGTCAGCCTGAATCTCTCCAGCTTCTTTTTCTGCCTGGATTTTGGCGATCACTTCACCTGAACCCGAGCGGAAAACATCCACAGTGACATCTGGATAGAGTTTGTTAAAGTCAGCCACCATTTCAGCGACTTTGCCCTCCGGTTCAGAGGTGTAAAGAGTGATGGTGCCAGAAGCAGGTTCAACAATCTCTTCGACTTCTTCGATGACTTCTTCAACAACTTCTTCGACTTTTTCGACGACTTCTTCGACGACTTCTTCGACTTTTTCGACGACTTCTTCCACAGGTTGTTCTACCGCAGGTTGTTCTACTGCAGGTTCTTCAGGCTTTGCAACCTCTTTGGGAGTACAGGCGGCTAATACGACCATAAGGATGGTTAAAGCTATTAGTAATTTGTTTTTCATCTTATTCCTCTCAAAAAAAATTAAATGTGTTTTTTTATACAATCTTGATGATAATGTTGATTTTCTTTGATTTGACGACCTCCTTTCATGTTTCCCTAATTAAGTTCATCCACCTATCAAATTGAAGTTTGTTTTTTGCCGCCAGCTGAGGCGTGCGTTCAAATTCCAATCCTTCAATCACAATCGGTAATGTACATTTGATATTGTTCAAGTGTTGTAAAAACTGATCTAGTTCACGGGTCCCCTCGCCCAAAGGTAAATGGTATTTAGTTTTGCTACAATCACTAAGGTGGATGTGTCCAACTCGAGGCATTGCCTGAAAATAATCAATCAGCCCTATGTTATATGGAACGTGGGCAGCATCAAAGGTGATGTTAAAAGAAGGGGAAGTGATATGCTCCAGAATGTAAGTTGCATCTTGCGGCTGAATAAAAAACTCCCTGGGGATATGTTCCATAACCTCTAATGAGAGTGTTACGTCCACACTTTCAGCATAATCAACCAACTTTTGAGTACCTTCAATTAATAAAGGCCAGTTTGCTTCAGGTGTATCATTTGGCACTGTAATTCGTCCCGGGTGGACAACTACGGTTTTAGCACCTAAATCACGAGATAAGGCGATGCTTTTTTGAAGGGCTTGGAGAGAAGCTTCTCGAATATCGGGTAAACGTGAACAATAATTAAGATCCCAGCTAAGGGCGTGCACCGTTATTAGCGCTTCATATTGCTCAGCCAGCCTAGACAGTTTTCCTATGTCTTCTCGGGTTCGCTCTAAATGAAAATGCCAGATCTCAACACCGTCGTACCCTAAATCGCGCATCATCGGAATAACTTCAGCTAGTTTGTAATCAAAAAGGAGGGTTGATGCACCGAGGAGAATCATTTGACCGCCTTAATCTTATATGTATGCCAAGCTTCTTGCACTTTGTCAACGAGAGTTTCCATTACTTGGATTGGAGTCACTACACTACCCAGCATCTTGTTTTTATTTCGATTTGGACCATGATAATCGCTACCGCAGCTCACGATCACATTATAGTCATTTGCTATTGCCAGATACTTGTCCTGTTGCTCCTTGGTATGATAAGCATAATATGCTTCTAAACCTTCTGCACCCTGGTTCAGGAGGTCGTGCACAATAGAATCGTCACCGATTAATCCCGGATGAGCAATAATCGGCACACCGCCAGCGGATTTAATATGTTTTATTGCAACCTCTGGTTTGAGAGGATCCCGTTTTGCATAAGCCGGGGCGCCAAAACCGATTAGGCGAGCATAAGCATCTTTCTGGCTCGATGCATACCCATTCTCGATTAGTGCTTGGGCTATATGAGGTCTTGCGATCACACCGCCAGCAATCTCGCGCACTCTTTCATAGGTAATGTTGAATCCCAACTCAATGAGCTTTGAAACCATTTCCGTTGCTCTTCGGATCCGCTCACCTTGACGATACTCAACCATATTAATAAAGGTTGGATCTTCAATGTCGACAAAATAGCCAAGTATATCAACCTCAACACCGCTGGCATCTGTATTCAGCTCTACACCATGTAAAAAATAAATTCCAAACTCTTTTGCTTTTGCAGATCCATCAGGTAAACCAGCGATTGTATCGTGATCGGTAATCGCCATCGCAATTAGACCCAATTGTTTGGCTAGCGTGACGAGTTCGGTTGGCGTTAATGTCCCATCAGAAGCAGTAGTGTGGGCATGAAAGTCAAATAAGGGTGTTGGTATTGTGTTCATTTTCTGTAACTTAGATTAGTTTAGGTTCTGTGGACAATCGTATAATAAAATAACATAGTAATTATAACACATATGTGAATTAAAAATCACAAATGTAATAATACCATGTAAATTTAAAATTTGGAAATGAATTTTTGCAATCACTTTAAATAATAAGATGAGCCATCGATACAAGCTATAAACCACACATGTCGATGGCTAATCTCATTTCAGCATTGATAGCTATGCGATAATCGGGAAGAACGGCTTGGATACTTTTAGTGATCCAAAATAAACAGCTCTTCTCCTATTTAATGAGTATCGTCACCTGCTTACGCGATGACACCTTGTCCATGATCGCTTATTCTAATTTTCGATACCGTTCATCCAGTTGTTTTATCTTATTAACTTTTTGGGTAGAACCGCCTCCACCAAACTCGGAGACCAACCAGGCCTCGATGATTTTCTTCGCCAGTTCTTTGCCAATAACCAGCGCCCCTAATGTAATTACCTGGGCATCATTGCTTTTTCGTGCACGTTCAGCGGAATAAACATCATGTGCTTGTGCCGCTCGCACACCTGGCACCTTATTTGCTGTGAGTGCCATACCAATTCCAGTACCGCAAATTAGAATCCCACGCTCACAATTTTTCGAGGCGACTTCCAAGGCTACCTTTTCAGCGATATCAGGGTAGTCAACAGGATTGGCATCGAAAACACCTACATCAACGATCTCAACCTTAACAGTCCCCTGTGTTTCGAGGAACTCCTTGATGGTGTTTTTTAATTCAAGTCCAAGGTGGTCTGATCCAATGGCAATTTTCATTTTTCCTCCATTGAGAACTAATTCTAACTTACTTTTGTTTCGACAACCTTACTTATTAATGATTAGGCAACCAAAAGCAAATCAATTTTTGCTCACCAAGTTGATATCAATCGATTACTCCCTGTTTGAGCAGAAAAATTCATCGTAAGGTTGAACTTCCTATAAATAAACGATAATTATAAATAGCTTTCTACAAGGGCTATATTTTCAATGATTGAATCCATTGGACCATACATATATTCAAGAACTAAGCGCGCATTAGGAGAATTTTGCTTATAATCTAAGAAAAACTGGTTCCAATCAAGAGGGCCCTCACCAACTTTTAAATGCGAGTCAGCATCCCCGAAATTTTCATGGACGTGATAAGCACGTATGCGAGTGCCTAAATCGCTGAGTAATTTAGAAATGTCCCAGCCATGTAGCATTGCATGTCCAATATCAATCAGAAAGTTAATGTCTTCAACCGAAGCGAAATACTTAACGAAATCGTCCTGCTGAAAAACAAGTTCTGGAAATGGCATGTTTTCAACCAGTAATTCAACACCTTCAGATTTAGCTATTTCATTGAGGATAACGACCCGTTCTAAAGCCAGTTTTTGTCCATCTTCTAAAACAAACCCTTCATAATCTGGCATTGGCCCGTGAGGGTGACATACACAATGGACAGCATTATATTGATTACAGATATCATAGCTCAATTTGTAGGTTTCCAAAACGTCATTCCAATTACATTCTTTTGAAGCCAGGTTTATCTGACAAAAGGGTCCGTGGACGCTTAATTTTCCAGTTCTTCCATTCATTAATTCTGCTAAATGGTATTTCCAGTAATAATTGTTACCGTACTCGGCAAAAATTTCAATACCGTATTGTTTTGGGAGGTCTTTCATGTTAATAATTGAATAACCTAAATAGGGTAAGTGACTGACGATAATATCCATTTTTTCTCCAATCGTTTGTTGTTAAATAATGAAGAGTTTATTTCCTTGTGATGCTTATTCAGCCAATAAATTACTGATCATGTTTGCATTTTCAACAATCTCTTCAGTTGTTACATTTAAGTACTCTAATACAAGGCGGGCGTCTGGGCAGAATTTTTTATAAGCTTTTATGAATTCTTTGTAATCGAAGACGCCATCGCCCACTTTCATGTGAACATCAGCTTGGTTTAAACCATAATTATCATTAATATGGAAAGCATCTATCTTCGAGCCTAAAATCTCTAAAACTGTAGGGATATCCCAGCCTTTAATTAGACAGTGACCAACGTCAATTATTGAACCAACGCTGGGAATTTGTTTAAACAGGTCAAAATAGTCTTCTTGGCCAAAAACTGTGTAAGCATAAGGAAGGTTTTCCACCAATAAATTGACATTTTCTTTTAAAGCTAGTTCAGCAATAGTGTTAATATTTTCTAGGCATCTTGCCTTTCTTGTTTCTGCATCTTCTTTTTGCGGTTCGAGAATTTGTCCATGAGGGTGAAGTACAACATGTCTAGCACCATAGGTGTTGTAGTAGTCAAATGTCCATTTATAGTTCTCAACAACCTGATCCATCTCACAATTTGGGGAAGCAAGATTCATATACAAAAAGGGGCCATGGATACTAAATTGGCTTGGACGGTCAATCAGCAATTCTTTAAGAGCATGCCGCCAAACAAAATCATTCGCATTTTCAATAAGAACTTCTATTCCTAGCTCTCGTGGAAGGTTAACCATATTTACGATATTAAAAGCAAGGTAAGCAGAAGAGCTTACAAGTATATTATTCATTTGTCTCCTCATTCTTCAATTTTGATGGGTAACCAATATTCTCGTCAGTATCACTATCAAAGAAGTGAACTTTGTCCCAAGGAATATTCATATAGATCACATTCGAAATTGTTTCATCAGGGTCTGAAGTAGCCATCAATTGATCTTTTCCAACTGCAAACGAGTAACATTTACGGTTGCCATGATTCTCTGTATAACCTATCTTAAGTTGTTTATCACCTCTCGAATTATTGAGTACGACATGTTCAGGCCTGATACCAAATTTAACTTTTGTGCGATTACCAACTAACTCAATCCAATATGGGGGAATCTTAATACGGGTGTTGTCCAATATCATGTCATGTCCATCGATAATAACTTCAATAATGTTCATGCTGGGCGAGCCGATAAACTTAGCTACAAAAACATTTTTTGGCATTTTGTAGATAGCATCTGGTGAATCGAGTTGTTGAATAACGCCTTTATTTAGCACGACAATTTGATGGCCTATTGTCATGGCTTCCACTTGGTCGTGAGTTACATAAACAAAAGTTGGGCTATATACTTCGTGTATTTTAATTAATTCCGCTCTTGCATTTGTTCGTAACTGAGCATCTAAGTTTGATAATGGCTCATCAAGCAATAAATACGGCGCTTTTTTAACCAAGGCTCGACAAAGTGCTACGCGTTGTCTTTGCCCACCTGATAATTCTTTAGGATAACGTTTTATATAGGGCGTTAACTCAAGGATATTTAACGCCCAATACAAACGTTCTTGCTGGTCCTTTTTGTCGACTTTCGCCACTTGCATACCAAATAGGATATTATCTTCAATTGTCATATGCGGATAAAGCGCATAATTTTGAAACACCATTGAAACATTGCGGTCGCCAGGTTCGACATCATTGACCTTTTTTCCTCCCATGAAAAGATCACCTGCAGTGATTGATTCAAGGCCTGAAATCATACGCAAGATTGTTGTTTTACCACAACCAGATGGTCCGAGAAGGACCAATCGAATGCCTGATGGAATATTTAAATTCAGACCGTTGATAACTTCAACATGACCATAGCTTTTATGTACATTTACAAAATCGATACTTTTCATTGGCGCTTTACTCCTTAAGGCCGGATTGCAAAAATGTGCTGATAATTTGTCTTTGAGAAATTAGGTACAAAAACAAAGGAACGATTGTAGCAATTGTTGCGAGGGCCATCGACGATCCCCATGCGCTTCCGCCCTCACTGTTTAAAAAATAATGCAAAGCAATTGTAACGGTTGATTTTTCACGCGACTTAAGAATTAGCATTGGCCAAATGAACTCATTCCATGAGTTAATGAAAAAGATGATGCTCATTGCTACAATCGATGATCTTACCAAAGGTATCACAATTCTGAGCAATGTAGTGAAGTGATTTACTTTTTCAATTCGAGCCGACTCTACCAACGATTTGGGGATTTGTCGCATCGCCTGGCGAATACGAAATATACCCATGGCGTCAGCTAATTGGGGCAATGCAACGCCAACAAGTTTGTTCATTAAGCCTAATTTATTAATTGTCAAATAGTTAGGAATCATAATGACTGAAAAAGGAACAAACATCGTAAGTGTAAAGATATAAAAAATCACTTCCTTGTACTTAAGATCCATAAAAACAAGCGCATAACTGGTTAAAACACTGGTGATTACTTTAGCAATTGTCACAATAGATGCGATGACCAGAGAATTGAGGATGAAACTTACAACAGGATGTTTTGAGAAAACAGCATTGAAATTAACAAGTGTTGGCGATGATGGGAGAATGTGCAAACCAGACGAGAACAACTCAACATTAGTTTTGAACGAAGCAGAAACCATAAATACCAAAGGGTAGAGCGTGATGAAAATCATCGCCAATAATAACAAGTGCCATAGCACCTGTTTAAAAATGCGCGGGTTTTTAATTAGCATAGAACACTCTCCTGTCGACAATTTTTTGAATAATGATTATGATCAAGAACATCACCATCGATACTAACGCGTATGCAGAAGCCTGTCCGGATTGGAAAAACTTAAACCCAAATTGATAAACTATATACACCAAGTTTGAGCTATGCTGATTTGGTCCGCCAACAGTTAACATGTGGATAGGCGTAAAAACATACTGAAGACCAAACACAAAAGTAATGATAAAAACATACAAGGCAGCTGACGAAGTTAATGGACGTACGATACGCCAAAAAATTAGCCAATCAGAGGCTTTTTCAATTTTTGCGGCTTGAATTAACTCATCCGGAACATCAAGAATCGCTCCAATGAAAATGATCAGATTAAAGCCAAAGCAACGCCAAGCAGTAATAATGCTAAGAGCGACCAGTACATAATAAGGAGTATTAAACCAATTTGGAGCTTTTATCCCTACAATTTTTAATAACTCAGTTAATGGACCCCCTAACGGAGTCAGCAACCACATAAATATGATCGAAGCAACGGCTAGGGAGAGTAAGCTGGGAAAGAAAAAAATTGATCGATAAAAATGGTTGCCTGACCTAATCAGTTGAGCCAATATATAAGCAATTAAGTAAGGTATAACAAAGTTTAGCACTAGCATGATCAGAACATAGATCACTGTGTTTTGCAGGATTAACGGGAATTGAGGGTCTTTAAATATGGTTTGGAAGTTTCTCAGCCCAACAAAAACCTTGTTTGGCGAAACCATATTCCATTGAAGAGTACTCAAATAAATGTTATGAATGATGGGCCAAACCATAAATATAGCATAGATGATAATTACCGGGAAAAGGTAAAGTAGGGGTTCAAATTTCTTATATTGAAACTTCTTCAATCCTCGAAAAATGTTCATAATTTATCTTGCCTCTTTTGCGTCCATCGATGAAAATTCCATACTGCTGGAAGGCTTTCCAGCAGTATGGAGAAATTGGGATTCAAATTACTGGTTTAACAGCGTGTTGATCTTAGATTCTGCATCGTCTACAGCTGTTTGAACATCATCGAAGTTGGAAAGTATCGCATCTCTCATATCAACAAGATATTGATCAACTTGGAGACCGTTAGGGCCAGGCCAAGATGTCCAAGGAACTGCATCGCTCAAAAGTTGTTTGTAGGCTATGGACGCCATTGGGTTAGAATCTAGCCATTCCTTAATTTCAACTGATTCAACTGCTGTTTTTGTTGGTGGAAGGTAGCCAGTTCCCTGAGTCCACAGAGCAATTGATTCTGGTTTAAAGATGAACTTAAGCCATTCCCAGCTTGCTAGAATGTCATCTTCATTTTCAGCAACAATAACTAAAAGATTACCGCCAATGCATACTTTGCGGTCTTTATCGCCCCATGTCGGATGGTATGTGGCGCGGACATCAAACTCTGTGTTTTCCATCAGATAGTTAATTCGCCCTGAGGTTGTAATCATCATTCCAACCGTGCCGCCTGCAAAAGCACCCACGCCCTCTTCAAGGGGTACGTGAATATTTAGCCCATCAGAAGTCATTTCTTGGATGAAAGTCCATGCTTCAATAGTTTCTGGTGTGTTGAATGCTGCTGCATAAGTACCATCAGCATTGATTTGATACATTTCATCAAGGCCGTTAGAGAGCATTATTGGTATTACATTATAAGTATCTGTAGGTGCTTGCAAATACAGACCATATAATCCAGTCTTCTCTTTAATGGCTTCAGCGGCTGCTCTAACTTCATCCCATGTTGCAGGTGGGTTGTCAGGATCGAGTCCCGCTTCTCTGAAGAGGTCCGCATTGTAATACAGCAGTGGGGTACTTACTGAATAAGGCATTCCCAGAGTTCTACCGCTAATAGATGTTCCCAGAGCTAAAACGGCTTCAGAGTAAATTTCATCTAAGAAACCAGCATCTTCAGGAGCATATTTTTCAATAACAGTTTGAGGGTCGGTAAATTGCGGAAAGTTATCAGCGAAATAATTCAAATATACATAACCTACTTGAACAACGCCTGGATAAATCCCCGCAGCAAGTGACGCCTGCAAGTTTTGTGCAACGCCAGTATAAACATCAGGGATGAATTTCTCAACCACAGTAATATTTTTGCCATTAGTTGCGTTGAATTCTTCAATTAACTGGCGGATAGCGGGCAAACCAAAGGTCTCGTTATTGATGTGCCAATACTCAATTGTTACTGCTGGCCACTCTTTTTCTGTTTCGGGAGCGTCAGGTTCGACGGGGGCTTCAGCTGGTTTTCCACTGCATGCTGCAACAGTTAGCAGTGCAATTAAAACCACTAATAAAAGCAAGTGTTTTTTTGTTTTCAACATTCTCATTGTCTCCTTTTAAGTTATAGTAAAAAACGATGTGGGTATGAATTATGAATTTTATCCGACTTATACGCTTTCCTTTCTATCTTCACTTCTCTTTTTACAAATGAGGTAACTATAACAGGTTTAACTTTTTAAGGGAGAGCCTGAAACGAAATTACCGCATAAATTAGTTCGTAATAACACACTTTGATATTTGGTAGCGTGGGCATGTAATTCAAATAAAGAAGTTGCTATCATGTTCATTTCCTGTAACTTGGATTAGCTTAGCGAGATTCTGCGAGCCAATTATCAAATAAGTTAACGATTTGATTATAACACATATGTGAATTTCAAATCACAAATGCTATAGTACCATAGAATTGAAAAATTTGGGAACGAATTCTCACAGTTACCTTAAAAAATGGTCGGAGAGCCATCTGTGCTTTTTCTAAGTTAAACATGTAGCTGGCTAATCTCATTCCAGCATTGATCGATGTGCCACAATTAGGATGAATGGCTTGAAAATCCATGGCGCTCCAAAATAAGTGGTCGGCTTCGATCTCGCCTGGATTTTCAGTTCTAAAAGCACGCATTAAGCTGCTCAAAGCCGGTGTAAAAGGATGTGTGCTTTACGGTGATGTCTCCGCTATGTTGCAGCCTAGAACAGATTTCGACCTGTATTAAGATACAATCAAGTACCAAGTGTGCATAGAACCCTTGAGATGTTGACTGGATTTTATTTAAACGCAGGCTGAGTTTCATAAAAATGACGGATGAGCGATTGCTGGATCGAAATAATCCCCCTGAACCCGAACTGATTCGCCAGCTGATTGGCGATGAGGCTTTCTCTCTTTGGGAACAGGTCAATCAATATTTACAAAAGCAATATCCGGACTTTCAGGGCGGTATGACGTATTACAATGCCCAGCGCGGCTGGGGGCAGGATTATCGCAAAGGTGCACAACGCTTGTGTATGCTGTTTCCAGAGCGGGGCGGCTTGACCGCCTTTCTTACCCTCAGTCAGGACGGTGAAGAAGCAGCCCAAGCTAGGATCCGTTACTTCAATGCTCGCCTGCGCACTTTGTTAAATCAGCCCTCAGCTTTACCCCAGGGACGTTGGCTGTGGATGCGCCTTGAGGACTATACGGATTTGGTGAGTTTGAAATTATTGCTTGAGATCACTTCCAGCTATCCGAAGTGAAAACAATTCAAATCGCATAATGAGTAAAAACTTGATTCTTCATTGACAGATTAAAATAATTGGGGAATCTCACATATCCGTATGTCAATAATGATCCGTTGTTGTCAGTTCATTAAGGTTGAGGGTAGAATCAAGGTTCAGGTCGGCCTCGTTGTTTCTTTTTCAGGCCGGCACAATTATTAAATAAGCGATCAATAACCGAGTTAGCACGTTCTGGGTGATCTCAATCTTATCGCTTATCGTTTTCATTGTTGGAGGATAAAACCGATGATGGTTTCTGAAAAACAAATCATCTTAAGAATACTGGTAGGGGCAATCCTGGGTGGCGTGATTGGCTTTGAGCGTGAGCGGCACGATCAACCCGCCGGGCTTCGCACCCACATGATCCTGGTGATTGGCGCCACCCTGGCCATGATTCTATCGGTTAATTTAGGCCATATCTATGCCCGGGAAAATTTACCCTTTGATCCAGCACGCCTTGCCGCACAGGTGATCTCTGGAATTGGTTTTCTGGGTGCTGGTGCAATCCTGCGTTACGGCAATAACGTCAAAGGCTTAACGACTGCGACTTCCCTGTGGACCATGGCAATTGTTGGTCTGGCAGTGGGCGCAGGCTATTACCTGGTTTCCGTGGTCGCTACTGCGCTCATGCTGGGCGTTCTATCACTTTTGCATGTTATTGAGAACCGCTATGTTCGCACGTCTGTTGCACGGTTTATTCAAATTGAAGCTGAGTACCGAAAGGGACTGGTCAAGACGGTCAGGAAAATCATCTTTGACCACGCAGAAAAGATGTTAAGTTTTAATGCTCAAAAAAATATTAAAAATTTCCGTCTGCACATTCAGGCTTTGGCTCGCTTCGCAAACGATGAACCTTTAGAAGAATTGATCGATTCCCTTTACGAAATTGACGGGGTTGATAGTATTAAAATCGAGTAAATCCGGCCTTTAACTTCAGCACATTCTTTAGCCCCGATATAATTCGAAAGCTCCCGATCGTTGGCGTTTTGAAAAGTTGAGATCAGCTAAGGCAAATTGCTCAAGGGGTGCCGTCAAGCCTGGCAATCAGATCCAGAAGCTGCCCCATATGTTCCAATACATAATACCCATCATGCGTGGTGTCAAAGCTCGGTATATTTTCGTGTTCCCAGGTGGATTCCGCTGGGATATGAATGGCTCGACATCCTAATGTCAGAACCGGGTGAATGTCAGAGCGGATGGTGTTGCCAATCATCAGAAAGTTTTTCGGATTGATGTGGTGCTTTTCGAAGATGCTGGCATAAGTCTCCACTGATTTTTCGTTCACAACTTCAATCGATGAAAAATAATCCCCGATACCGGAGCGCTTCACCTTGGTTATCTGGTCTAAAAGATCGCCCTTGGTGATAATCATCAGCGGATACGAAGCGACCAGCCTTTGCAGCGTCTGCTGGACATGGGGCTTTAAGACAATCTCTTCAGCGAGCATCCTTTTGCCTATGGACAAAATTTGCAAAACCTGATGTGCCGGGAGCTCACCCTGGGAGACGTGGATGGCGGCTTCAATAAGCGAGAGAATAAAGGCTTTGATACCATAGCCGTAATCGGATAGGTTGCTGAGGATCATCTGGTCAATCACCTCGCTGACCTGATCTGCTTTTCCCCACGGGCTAAGGATCTGTTTAAGGTCCTCCTGCGCCTTAAGGTAGTGGACCTCGGTATACCAGAGGGTGTCATCGGCATCAAAGCCTATCATCTCGATGTTCATTAAATCTCCTCACAGACGGTCTTTAGAGCCTATTATACTGGCTTCACACGGTTAGTGAACGGCGCTGACGTCTGAGCCGAGTCGTAGCAGGATTTGATATAATGGACTCAAGATATGCAGACGAAAGGATGGCATATGGAAAACCTCACAACGCAAAAACCAACCCGGAATATTGCCCTGGAACTCGTTCGAGTTACAGAGGGAGCCGCAATGGCAGCCGCGCGCCACTTTGGTCGCGGATCAAAAATCGAGGCTGATAAGGCAGCAGTGGATGCGATGCGCTTTTTGTTGAATGAGATCGATCTGGATGGAACGATCATCATCGGTGAGGGTGAGAAAGACAAGGCGCCGATGCTCTATAATGGCGAGAAGGTCGGCACCGGCGAGCTGCCTGTATTGGATATGGCGGTTGACCCTGTGGAAGGCACAGAATTGGTTGCCAAAGGCATGCCAAATGCGATTGCCACCATAGCGGCTGCCCCGCCAGGGACCATGTTTAACCCGGGCCCGATGTTTTACATGTCAAAAATTGCCGTCGGTTATGAAGCCAGGGACGTGATTGATATTTACGCTCCCGTGAAAGACAACCTCAACAAAATTGCGCATGCCAAGGGTATGGACATCGATGAATTAACTGTGGTGATTCTGGACCGCCCCCGGCATAAGCGTTTGATCCATGAGGTGCGCGATTGTGGCGCACGGATCCGTTTGATTCCCGACGGCGATGTAGCCGGTGCCCTGATGACTGCCTGGCCGGGAACTGGAATCGATGTCCTGATGGGCGTTGGCGGAACGCCCGAGGCTGTGCTGGCTGCCTGTGGCTTAGGCGCAATGCGGGGCACGATGCAGGGCATTCTCTGGCCGCGCAATGTTGAAGACCGCCGGCTGGCAAAAGCTGCTGGCATTGATTTAACACGTGTCCTGACCCTGGACGACCTGGTTTCCTCAAATGACACCTTTTTTGTCGCCACTGGTATTTCCGACGGAACGCTTTTGGATGGTGTCAATTACTCCGGGGATTTTGTCCGCACCCACAGCCTGGTGACGCGCGGTCTGACCCACACGGTGCGCGAGATTGTTTCCCACCATCATCTGGATACCCTTCAAAAAATCAGCCCGATTGCCTATTAGGTGTGGTTAATTGCGAGTGGTAAGAGGGAAACCGGTATGAATCTGTCTTCTTAGGTGATTTGATTAAAATAAAATAAACCACGAACAGAATTATTTTAAGCTGGGCAACGTCGGCAAGATTTGTGGATCAGCAACGCACTCAAATAGCTTATTCCGGCAATCAAGATGATGGTCGCACCTGAGGTCAGGTTGAAAAAATAAGAGAGCAACAAACCGCCGGTTGTGAATACCAGGCTCAGGACCATTGCCAACCACATGATGTGTTTCATATGGTTAAGAAATAGAGAACCAATTGCGGCAGGGACGGTCAGCAAGGCGATGATCATAATCAAACCGACCACCCGCATCAGCATCACGACTGCCAATCCAATCATTGCCACCAGAGCGATGTAAAGCAAATCCACAGGCAGATTACGCACCCGGGCAAAGGATTCATCAAATGCGACGGCTTGCAATTCCTTGTAAAAGAGGATTACGAAACCGAGCACTAAAAGATTTACCCCCAGCATCATCCACAGGTCCGTATGGGTAACCGCCAAAATGCTGCCAAAAAGGTAGCTCATCAAATCTGCTTTGTAACCTGGGGTCATATCAGCGAAAATGATCCCAATTGCCATGCCGATAGCCCACATAACACCGATCAGGGTGTCCTGACGCTGTCGGGTTTGACGCTGGACATAACCCATTAAAAAAGATGCAACCAAACTGAAAGCTACTGCCCCTAAGATTGGGTTCACGCCCAGGTAGAAAGCCAATCCCACACCGCCATAGGCAGTGTGAGCCACCCCACCGGAAATAAATACCATCCGTTTGAGGACCACCAGAGTACCAATAATCCCGCAGGTCAGGCTTACCAGAACCCCGGCTATCAGCGCGTTGCGCATAAAGCTATAGCTGAGTAATTCTGCCATTAATTCCCTCCTTTGTGTTCAGCTAACACCCGGTGGGGCAGCCCATGGGCGATCAGATCAACCGGGCAACCATAGGTCGATTGAAGCATTTCATCGGTGATCTGTTTTTCACCATGATAATGTAATTTTCGGTTCAGGCAACCGATGGTCTTAACATAGCTTGAGATCACATTTAAATCATGGGTCACCAGGAAAATCGTTACGCCGTCCTGGTTGATCTTATGCAGCAGCTCGTAAATTTGGGTGCGGGCTTCGATATCCACACTGATGGTGGGTTCATCCAAAACAAGCAGTGTGGGGTTGGTCGTGAGGGCTCGGGCGATGTATACCCGCTGACGCTGTCCACCAGAAAGTTCGCGGATGGCTCGGTCTTGATATTCGAGCATCCCCACCCAGTCAAGACGTTCGTCGACCACCCGGTCATCTTCGGTAGAATACGGTTTAAAAAGGCGCTGACTGCTCAGGCGCCCCATTCGGACCACGTCGCGAACTGAAATTGGGAATTCTGCATCGTATTCAGCAAATTGGGGCACATACCCGATTCGCCGGCGACCCTTTTCGGGCGTCTCGCCCATGACCGTGATGCTGCCACTTTTCGGCTGAAGCAAACCGAGTAAGACCCTGAGTAAGGTCGTCTTACCACCGCCATTGGGGCCAATCAACCCAATAAAGTCATCCTGTTCAATGGTTAGATTGATATCTTCAAGTACGACCTCGTACTGATACCCGGCGTAAAGATTTTTTATTTCAACTAAGGGTTGTGAATTTTTAAATATGTCATTCATGATAGTTATTTTATGTCTTCCATTTAATTGATCTCAATATGTATTTGTCATGACAATGCGACCTAAAACCTGGCGATTGATCCACATTATTTTTCTAAGGCGGCGGCGAAAGCTTCTGCAACACCTTCCAGGTTATTTAACCAGTCATGTGCCAATGGGTCTACAATGGCAACCTCAGCGTTGATCTCTGCAGCAATAGCTTGTGCGATGGCGGTACTATACGTCGGCTGAATGAAGATCACGCGGATGTTTTTTTTCCTGGAGGTGGCAATGAGCGCTGCCAAGTCGCTGGCGCTGGGCTCCTGACCGCCGACCTGAACAGGGATCTGTTCAAGCTGGTATTGATTGGCAAAATAGCCCCAGGCAGGATGAAACACCACAAAAGCTTTCCCCATATTTCCAGAAAGCAAACCTTCAATTTTTTCATCCAATGCGACGATATCAGCAAGCAGGGCGTCGTAATTCGACTGTAAGGCGTCTGCATGCTCAGGCAGCAGGGTCTGCAGGGCTTTAAAAATAGTACTGGCGATGATTTTCCCATTGGCGGGCGCCAGCCAAACGTGGGGGTCAAGGCCTTTTTCTCCTGAAGGGTCGGTTTTCTCGAGATCGGTTTCTTGACCAGCATGATCATGCGGGCTGATCAGGGGAATGCGTTGAATACCGGCAGCACTATCGACAAAGGTTATTTGAGGGTTAGTTTCCCGCAAGCGCGGCAGCCAGGCGTCTTCATATTCGGTTCCAATGGTGAAAAATAGCTGTGAATGACTCAGCGCGCGCATCTGGTCGGGCTTGGGTTCATAAGTATGTGGGTCTTCACCCGGACCAACCATCACATTGACCGCAACAAAATCACCGCCGATGCGCTCGACAAAATAAGCCTGGGGCAAAATACTGACGGTGACCTGCAGGCGACCATCATCACTCGGCCCCTGGCTGGGCTCTGGCTGACAGGCGACCAGGAACAAGATGGATAACAAGACCAGCCCGAGTTTCCAAAGGCTTGTTTTCTTATTCCTGATCATGGTTTTCGGTTCTCCTTTGACATTCGGGACAAACACCGGAAAACTGGAGCAGATGTTCATTGATTTTAAAGCCGGTTTCTAATTCTATTGAGGCAAGCAGGGTTGAAAGGTCTTCCACTCCGCTGAATTCGACTGCTGCGCCACAATGTTGACAGACCAGGTGATGGTAATGTCCGGGCGATGCCAGTACATACCCCTGGCAATCATTGTGACCATGCACACGCCGCACCAACCCAAGTTCAGCCAGCAGATCCAAGGTGCGGTAGACAGATACCAGGCTGATTTCTTCTTTGGCATCCAATGAACACTGGTGAATGGTCTGTGGCGAAAGCGGAATGTTTGCTTGTTCTAACAACGAGATGATCACCCGGCGTGGATGTGTCAGTCTGAGCCCTTCCTGATTGAGCTTTTCTTGCCAATCCATAATGTTTCCTTATTGAAAATCTTTTTCAATAAGGATTCTACCGAAGAGAAAATCGATAGTCAAGTGGTTGATTTTAGATTTGGAATTAGCTGATCAGGAATTAAGAAAAAGAGACGCTGTTACAAGGGAGCAGAAAACAGGATTTGATGGTTTTATGGGCAGCGTTTGTTATCTTGAACGCTTTTCCCAATTTCTGGAATCACTTTCTTGCCTTTTATTCTTCATTTTCCCTTATAATTTAGGTAGGATAAGCTTATGAGCGTCGTTGATGAGATTAAGGGAAGGCTGGATATTGTTGATATCGTCTCCGAGACGGTGAAATTGCGTCACTCGGGGAAGAATTACACCGGTTTTTGCCCCTTTCACCACAACACAAAAACACCCGCTTTTGCTGTATTTCCCGATTCTCAATCCTGGCGGTGCTTTGGGCAGTGCAACGAGGGCGGGGATATCTTCAGTTTTGTGATGAAGCGCGAGGGTTGGGATTTCCCTGAAACCCTGCGCTACCTGGCAGAACGCGCGGGCGTTACGCTGCAGGAGTTCACCCCCGAGGAGCAGGAACAGGTCGAAGAGAACGAGCATCTGCGGGAGGTTCTCAGCATGGCAGTGACTTTCTTCCAGCATCAATTGCGCAACACCGCCGCGGGGAAGGCAGCCCTGGATTATCTCTATGCTCGCAAACTGACGGACGAAACCATCAATGCATTTGCACTGGGGTATGCACCCGCTTCCTGGGATGCCCTCACCAATTATTTGACCTCACGCCAGATCTCCCTCGACGCTCTGATCAAAGCCGGCCTGGTCTCTGAGCGGGAGGAGGGCGGCGTATACGATCGTTTCAGACACCGCCTGGTGATTCCCATTCGCGACCACCAGGGGCGCATGACGGGCTTTGGTGGACGTGTGCTGCGCCCGGATGATATCCCCAAATATCTCAACTCACCCACAACTGCCGTTTTTGACAAGGGTCGTTTGTTGTTCGGTTTGGATACAGCCCGCAGGGAGATTCGTTTACAGGACCAGGTCGTGATCGTTGAAGGTTACCTGGATGTGATCGGCCCTTACCAGGCTGGCTTTAAAAACTGCGTCTCCCCCATGGGCACTGCCCTGACCGAAGACCAGTTCCGCCTGATCAAACGCTATTCGCGCCGGATTATCCTAGCGCTTGACCCGGATGCTGCCGGGCAGCAGGCGACCTTACGCGGGCTGGAGACGGCTCGTCAGTCCCTGGAGCGCGAAGGTGAACTATTTTTCGATTCTCGCGGCTTGATGGGAATTGAAGGACGGCTCAAGGCAGATATCCGGATAACGACGCTCCCGGAAGGCCGCGACCCGGATGAAATTGCACTGGAGGACCCCGACCGCTGGGCGCAGATCATCAAAGACGCCAAACCCGTGGTGATCCACGTGATGGAAACCCTGGCACAGCGGGAGGACTTCGATGACCCCAAAGCCAAGGAGGAGATCGCCGCGCAGGTTTTGCCGTTGATTGAAGACGTGAGGGGCAGTGTTGAGCGAGAGGCTTACCGCCAGCGCCTGGCACGCTTGTTAAAAGTCGACGAACGCGCCCTGGTCACGCGCCCCGCTGGAAGACCTGCACGCAGACGAGGAACATACCGACCTGCCCCCGAAGATCCTGTGATCATAACCAAAGCTTTCCTGACGCCCCATCGTCAGCTTGAACAAGCCTGTCTGCTGGCATTGCTTTCAGATCCAACCCTGCTTAACTATATCGATCGGGCTTTCAGGAGTTTTGAGTTAGCCTGTATCCATGTTGATGATTTCTCAGACACTGACCACAGAGAAATCTTTAAACTTTTAAAGGAATCGATCGATCAAGAAGCGGAAGAGCCACTGAACTTTATCCACGAGCGTTTATCTGCCGAGATGAAAGAGGCATTCACCGAAAACACGCCCGAAGAGACTTACCCGGACTGGCGCCTTCAACCGACGGACCCAAAATTAGAAGCATTGGTACGAACCTTTATTCGTCTACGGCGGGTTCGGATTGACGAAGGTCTGGATCAACTGGTTTTCCTCCAGACCCAGGAGCGGGATGAATCCGGTGAATTTTCCATTGATGTAAAAAAGACAGCCCTGGAGTATATCCAGGTTCGGGCAAAACTTGACCATGCTTTACAACAATCCTTTGCCAGGGCAAAGTAATTGTCAATTTACGGGTGTTACAAATGAAATAAGGGTTGTTATTGGGATTGTTTTCCTTGTTAATTTTGATCGGAGTGCACTCCTAACCAAATTGCTATGACCACAAATGATTCAGAAACAACCGGTAACGAGAAGCATGATGAGCTTCCTGGCAGTGATGCGTTATCCAGCGCGCTGAATGATCCCGTCAGATTGTATATGCGCGAAATTGGGCATTTCAATCTGCTTGACGCTGATGACGAATTCTGGCTTGCCAGTCGAATGAAAGCGCAGGGTCTGGTTGAAACACTGGCTGGTCAGCTTGACAAAGCAACGCAGGGTGAGATAACGGCATTAATGCGGTTAATCTTTGACGAAATCCTGGCGATCAATCGCCAGCTCAAAAAACAGGTCAGGAAAAGCCAGGTCAATATGCCAGATTTAAGCCGCATGGCGCTGGAAGCTCAAAGGCTGAGGCTTACCTGGCAACTGGATGAACCCTCATATATGCGCAACTTTTTTAACACTGAGTTCTGGGAACCGGAAAAAAAGGACAGGGCATTAATCGATCAGATATTCAAGTTGTACCTGTGTTTCTATGTGTTGCCGCCTGCACTCCTGGAAAAAATGAGGGACTTCCTGTCACAAAAAGCGAGGCTGCCAGGTCAGGCATTCTTTGAAAACAACCTTCCGGGGGATGAAGCACTGCGAGAGAATTTCACTCAAATTGATTTACTGAACGGTGAAGCTCACCAGGTCTTAACCCTGGCGAACCTGCGCCTGGTAGTCAGTGTGGCAAAGCGCTATATGAACCGGGGGATCCCCTTACTGGACATGGTTCAGGAAGGGAATTTGGGCTTGCTACGAGCGGTAAAAAAATTTGATCCCATCCTGGGCTATAAATTCAGCACCTATGCGACCTGGTGGATCCGGCAGTCAATCAGTCGTCATATTGCGATGCAAGCCCGCACCATCCGCATCCCGGTACATATGTATGAAATGATTTCGCGTGTTTTGCGCATTCAGCAAGGTTTAACCCAGAAATTGGGACGCGAGCCAACCCTTGAAGAGATTGCTGTTGAGTCAGAATTTCTCGATACAACCATGGCATTATCCATTCAACAAGCGCTGGCTGATGATACTCCATTGAACACCGTGCAAATTGCAGCCCTGGAAGATGCAATTCTTAAGATTCAACATGTTCTTAAAATTGCCGAAGAACCGCTTTCGTTAGAAAAACCGGTCGGTGATGAGGATGACAGCACCCTGGCAGATTTCATTGAAGATCAGGCAGTGATGATGCCCATGGATGAAGCCGAAAAGGAAATTTTGAGAGAGCAGATCAACAACTCATTATCTTCATTATCTGAACGCGAGCGGGAGGTGTTGGAATTGCGCTATGGATTGATCGATGGTCGGGAACGCAGCCTGGAGGAGCTTAGCCAGCAGTTCAACGTGACGCGCGAACGCATCCGCCAAATCGAAGCCAAAGCATTGCGCAAGCTGCGCCATCCAAGCCGCAGCAGCGACCTGCGCGAGTTTCTATAGCCAGTGAAGGTCTTTTCCCACGAATATGAAGCACTCAACAAACCCGTCAATCCCGAAATGAAACCCAGTGCTGCCGAATCGTTCACATTCCCAAAGCTGTGCGTGCCTATACCAGGGATGTTTCCTCTTAACGCCTGCAAAGATTGACAATGAAACCGCTTTATGAACGAATCTACGCACTGGTTCGCCTGATCCCAAGGGGAAAAGTGACCACCTACGGGCGCATCGCTGAGCTGGTGGGCGGATGTACTGCGCGCATGGTCGGATATGCCCTGGCATCCCTCAGATATCGCTCTTATCCGGATGTCCCCTGGCAGCGGGTGATCAACGCGCAGGGGAAAATCAGCATCCGCAGCGATGGTTTCGGACATGCTGTTCAACGCACCCTTTTAGAAGAAGAAGGCGTGCTCTTTGATGTCCATGGTCGGGTTGATTTTGCGGTATTTGGCTGGCCAGGCCCTGATGAGCCCTATTGAGAAATGGATAGCTGGATTTAACCAGTCGCTGTATTAATTAATTATTAATTACAAGGGAAATCACAATGGCTCGAACTTCAATTAATCAAATCATTTTGTTTGTTAAGGATATGGCCGGTGCGGTACGCTTCTATCGGGATCTGCTCGGGCTGGAAGTACGCTATCCAAGCCATTTAGAAGACGTTACTGACGAAATGTGGGTTGAACTTGACGGCGGGGCGTGTTCATTGGCTTTGCACGGTGGTGCCGATGAAGCCCCGGGTAAAGGGCATCAGATCGTCTTCAAGGTGGACGACTTAGAAGGGATGTGGCAGAAACTGCATGCTGCCGGGGTCGAAATTGGCGAAATTCGCCTCCTGGAAGATGGCAAGCCTGCCGCCAAAGCGGTTGACCCCGAAGGGCATTGCTTCACAATTCGTTGAGCGTTCCGTCCCTCACAGATGATCATCGCTTGTATTTAACAATCCATTAAACCTGGCAAAGCTCTGATTTTTTGCCAAGGTGGTCTATCTTCCCCCTGCAGTTGTCCGAATGCTTACGCGATCAACCCATACCGTCGGAGTGCAGTTTCAAGGATCATGTTGACCAGTTCAGTGTGTTCTACCCCATCAGCAGCGGCTTCAATGACGATGTCCGAGATGCCTGGCGATAGCCCCGGCAGGGGGTTAATCTCCAGGATATAGGGCTTCTCGTCCTCATTGATGTTTAAACGAAAGTCCACCCGCGCTACATCCAGCGCACCGGTCACCCGGAAGACGGCCGCGGCCAGCCAGTTGAGTTCGTCAACCATATCATCGTCCAGCGGTGCCGGGCAGAGGTAGGTGAGCTGATCAGCCAGGTCAACCTTCAACCGGTTATCGTAGACAATATCCGTCTCAAAGAAGGGGGAGAGGTCAACCTCCAGCGGCGGAAAGAAGCGCAACCCCGCCTGGATGCGAGGCAGGTTCTCATCATGCGGGATGCGACGGGCAACCGGGCCCACCAGGTTTCCGACCAAGCCCACCGTCACCTCCCGGCCTTCAATATAAGTCTCTACCAGAGCCGCTTGCTGGTAACGTTCAACCATGATCCGCACCTGTTCGCGCAGTTCCCGCTCATCTCTGACAATGGATTTGGCAGAAACCCCCATACCGGTACCTTCGCGGCTGGGCTTAACGAATAGCGGAAACTGCATTTTTGGGTCTAAGGGTTCATCGACGCGTTCAAAGGTTTGGAATTCCGGTGTGGGCAAATCGTGGTAGGTTAAAATGCGCTTGGTCATTGGCTTATCGAGGGTTAAAGCCAGGCATGTGACCTGTGACCCGGTATAGGGAATGCGTAATTTTTCCAGGATAGCCGGCACCTGGGCTTCGCGCGCATCGCCAAAATGGCTTTCACAGATATTGAAACAAATATCAGGTTTAAATTTTCGCACAGTATCGACGATCGTGATGTCACCTTCCAGGAACTCACAGGTGTGTCCGCCCGCCCTTATCGCCTCGACCAGGGCCTGGATCGTCGTCTCGCCATCCAGGTCATCCCATTGATCCTCAGGCATGCCGACCCAGCAGGGCGCGTTTTTCTTCAGGTTGGCCAGTAATGCAACTCGAAATCTTTTCATGTTCGTATGGTTTCGTCTCCAGTGGTGGGAAATGGATTGATCTTAATTATAGCATCCGAAATTCAGAGTAGATCACATTTTAAGCGCGTGGATTTGATTTCGGCGTTTATTAAAGGTGCACCAACCTGTTGTGCTAAAGAATCTTCAAGTAATGGTGAAGAGGGATTTGGTGTTCGGAATCCAGGCATCAGCGAATGTGATGAAAGCTGACAACTGTCCCCCTTCAGCTATCAGCTTTCTGTTACGTTTTAAAGGCTGTCCTCTGTTTCCTTACCCGGAAGATGGACTCAATTGGGATTTCGAAATTTACTCCACCTCGACCATCTTTGCGTCGACTTCCTGTGCCAACCTGACCCCGCGTTCAATATCAACACTTCGCAGCATGAGGATGCCGGCAACAAAGAAAATCACCAGAGAAATAATTCCATAGCGACCATCGCCTGTCAGTTGCGTGATTAAAGCCATAATGAAAGGTCCCACCACGGTGTTAAACTTCTCCGAAACGCTGAAAAAGCCATAAAACTCGGCGGTTTTGCTCTTTGGCATCAACTGACCGACTAACGAGCGGCTGAGCGCCTGGCTGCCGCCCTGCACCATCGCCACGCCAAACCCCAGCAAGAGGAAGTGCCATTCTTTTGACATAAAAAAGCCCACTACTGCGATCACGGCATACACCATCAGGCTGAGGGAAATGGACTGTTTAACACCAATTTTCTTTGAGAGCTTGCCAAACCAGATAGAAAAGGGAGCCGCTACAAACTGCACCATCAACAGGGTGCCAATCAGGATCATCGTGCCAAAACCCAGGTCGGTACCAAAAGCCACTGCCATCGTAATAATCGTCCCAATCCCGTTGGCATACACGAAAAAGGTCAGCAAAAACCAGAAAAGATCCCGGAATTTGGTGATCTCTTTTAAGGTCTTAAAAAAGCGGCTGAATCCCACGGTCAACACGCTCTGCCCGATCTCGCTGGTTTCGACCATGCGGACGGGCTCCTTCACCCGTCGGAAGATTGGGATTGAAAATACGGCCCACCAGACGGCCACACTGGCCAAACTGAGGCGCATCATCAGCATGGTCGCTTGCTCTTCACCCATATGGGGTAACAAAGTAGGGCCCAAAAAGATCATGATGACATTGAACAATAGAAGCAAGCCCCCGCCAATATAGCCCAGGGCATAGCCTTTGGATGATACTTGGTCAATCTCATTGTCATCCGCTACATGAGGCAGCAAGGCATCATAAAACACCAGCGACCCTGCAAACCCAATTGTGCCGAGAATATACAAAATCGATGCCAGCAGTTGATCATCCGGCGATTTGACCATGAAAAGTAACCCGGTGCTGATCACACCTACGGCGATGAAGAACGCCATAAACTTCTTCTTCGAACCGCGGAAATCGGCGATCGCGCCCAGTACCGGGCTGATCAACGCCGCAATCAGGCTGCCAATCGCTACGGTATATCCCCAAATAGCCAGAGCCCCTTCGGCCGCGATATACGCTGCGAAGTAATTGGGCAAAATTGAACCCATGATGGTGGTGGCAAAGGATGAGTTTGCCCAATCATACATCGCCCAGGCCGTCTGGGCACGCTTTTTCTCGACCAGGTCCATTGAATCCTCCTATAACAGATTGATTAATGCCCTTATTATAAGCGTAAAACCGATCTTGAAACACGGAAATTTCAGCAGTATCGTTTTGGGCAAGATTTTCCTGATCCGCCTGTGGATCATTCCTGATGATGAGAAAAAACGTGTGACGTGGTAGACAGGGTGGCAGGATTTGACCAAACCGGTCTTTCCATTCGTGGGAACACGATCAAGCGCAGCAAGAAATCGATGAACGACTTCACTTAATCGGGTCAAGATGTGCTAAAGTTTAAGTACGTTTCTCATCCATTGAGGAGCAATTCCATCTGGAGGTTGGCTATGAAGAAAGCCATCAAGAAAACTGTTAAAGGTTTCGCCTGGGGAACTTCCGGGTTGCTTTCCGGTATGGCCGCGGCTGTTGCTGGCTGGATCCTCTTCAGCCGCAAATATATCCGCCACGACATGCCCCTGGATAAAGCCCTCGACGCAGACAGGCACGATTTCTTCTCTCAACACGCGGGGCGCATCAGCTATTATGCCAGTACAAGCGACAAAGGGACGCCCCTGGTCCTGCTGCACAGCATTAATGCCGCTCCCAGCGCTTATGAAATGAAACCTTTATTTGAACACTACCAGGGGCAGCGACCGGTTTATGCCCTTGACCTGCCCGGCTTTGGCTGGTCAGAACGCTCAGACCGTCTGTACAGCCCGCAACTGTATCAGCACGCGATTCACGACTTCCTCAAAGAGGTGGTTAAAAAACCGGCTGATGTGATTGCGCTCTCGCTCTCCTGTGAATTTGCCGCACGCGCAGCCGTTCTCAGCCCAGATCTGTTCCGCTCCCTGGTGATGATCTCACCCACCGGATTCAACCCACCTCGAATGGATAAATTCGCTCAAAGCGCAGCCCGGTCCGGAGCAAGAAACACGTTTTATACAGGTCTGGCTGTACCTCTGTGGAACAGACCCCTTTATGATCTGGTCACAATTCGACCCAGTATTCATTATTTCCTCAACAAAGTCTTTGAGGGGCTGGTTCCGGAGGAGTTTGTGGATTATGCCTACCAGACTGCACACCAACCCGGGGCACAATATGCGCCCACCTTCTTTCTGAGCGGCAAATTATTCACACCTGCTGTGCGAGAGACCGTCTATATGGCGCTTAAGCCTCCGGTTTTGGCGATCTACGACCATGGTCCCTTTACAAATTACGATATGCTGCCCATGGTCTTGCGGGAATGCAAAAACTGGAAAGGCGTCCGCATTTCTCCCACCAGGGGCTTGCCCCACTGGGAGGAACCCCAACGGCTGTTCAACACGTTGAACAATTTCTGGGCAGGGCTGTAAGGCGGCTTTATGCGCATCAAGTGCATTGCCTGTGATGTGCTGGCGCGCCCGGTCTATCTGGCAGCAGCTCATTCATCCCACGTGGTGGATGTGGTTTTCGAACGTTTTGGATTGCACATCAACCCCAAAAATTTACGCCAGGTTCTGCAAGCTCATATTAACGCCGCAGACCAGTTAGACTGCTACGATGCGGTGATTCTGGCATATGGCCTGTGCGGTCAGGTTGTCCATGGCTTGCAGGCGGGGGCGATCCCGCTGGTGATCCCGCGCGCCCATGATTGCGTCACCCTTTTCCTGGGCGGACGGGAGCGTTACGATCAAGAATTCTCTGCCTGTCCGGGCACCTACTGGTACGTGCAGGACTTTGTTGAACGCGGTGAATCTGAATCGACATCTTTATCGATGGGGGCTTTTACCGCCGGCGATGCGGAAACGCTGTATGCCGCATACGTTGAAAAATACGGCGCGGATAATGCCGCTTACCTGATGGAGGTGATGCAAGCCTGGCAGGCGCATTATGAACGCGCCGCCTACATTGACCTTGGGAATGGGGATGGCGCTAAAGCCTCGGAGCGCGCCCAGAACGATGCACAACGCCGCGGCTGGCGCTTTGAATGCCTGGCTGGCGACCTGGTACTGATCAGGCGTTTACTGAATGCGGCATGGGATGCAGATTTTCTCATCTTGCAGCCCGGGCAAACCGTTGAGATGACCGGTGATGGGGAAATTATCCGGGCAGTTTAGACGGAATGGCAGCCGGTTTTCGTTGCGTGTAAAATTCTTCAGGAAATTTCTACGAGATCAGAAACAACAATAAAACCAGCCCACCTTCGTTTTTGGTGGGCTGGGAAAATCTTCAGCAACTGCTTTAAACGCAGCTTTATTTGACCGGTTGCAAAGATTGCACGCCGCCCAATTGATTGATATTCAAAATCCAGCGGCTGCCAATTTCTGCTTGTGAGAATATTTCAGCGTTCCTGGTTGTGAATCGGTAAGAGTCACTGCCATCACGGAAGTTGATCACGTAGTTCTCAGCGCGATCACCTTCACGCTCACCGGATTGCAGATTAACCGCCGGCCAGAAGGGCGACAGGTCGTGTCCGCTTTCGGTGACCGTCCTGACCACAACCCACGCCATCGCCGTGTATTCGCAGTAATCGTCATAAACTTCGTAGGTGCAGTCCTGCACCACCTCGCCGACGCCGGTGCCGGTGTCTTGCACATAGGGATCACCGCACACTTCAACCGCACCCGAGACGTAAGTATCGGATGTATACCGGTAAGTGGGTGAGCAAAAAGTCACCTGGGCACCCGTGGGCACTTCATCATGCCAGGCCGTGTCGGTAATCGATGTGTAGACTTCAACATTGATGGAACGCTCCCACTGGACATCGGAGACCGTAGCGGTGACATCATCGGTGCGCAGGAGCATGAACAACAATACCACGCACCCTACGATGAGCGCCAGGATGATGAGAATGATTGCCAGCGTGGGCGCTTTACGCTTTTTGGCGGTTGAATCATCGATTTGCGGCGGAGCTTTCGCCTCGGTGACGGTGCGCACCCGCTGACCGACCTGGCGTTCTTTGCCGCCCCAGCCGAGATCACCGCCGCAATTTGTACAAATTTCGTTTGTAGCAAGGTTGCGCGTGCCGCAAAATGGGCAGTGAATGTCCGGGCCGGATTTGGCCATGCGGATCAGCGCTTCGTCTTTAATGAAGTTAAAGCGCTCTTCATCCACTTGCAGGAACTCCACGTTTTCGGGTTGGGGTGCACCGCAGTTCGTACAGTTTTTAATCGGACCCGGGTTCTGGGTGTCACAAAATGCGCACTGCCAGATCAGGGGTACAAAGCCAAGTGATTTGCGAGTCATAGATCCTCCAGTGATTACCAATATTTTTCGAGGCTGATCCTCATTATAAACAGAAATCGCCGCGCTGTCTAATGGCGAATGGTGAATGGCGAATGGTGAATGGTGAATGGTGATTAGGAATCAGGTATCAGGGACCAGGTATCAGGAACTTTTTCCAGTGATCAACCACGAACCATAAGCTGTGCAATCCCCGAGCGCAGCGAGCGGGATCAGCTATGCAATCCCCGAGCGCAGCGAGCGGGATCAGCTGTGCAATCCCCGAGCAGAGCGAGCGGGACCAGCGAATAGCCACTCATTACCATTCTCTAATCTGAAGAGTAAAATGGAATTATTGGCTGAATATCAAGGGGGTTATTGCCGGGATAAACATATGCCCATTCACGATAAGTGAAGGATGTGATAACAGCGGGGTCACGCTACCCGCGAGTTTTGGAGGAAGAGTGTGACGGAAACAAGTAAAAGAAGAAAAAGAAGCAAAAAAGGGCTGTGGATACTGCTTTTAATCCTGGTTTTTGTTGGTTTATATGTTGGGTGGCGGTTTTATAACACTCGCCAGGCAGCCAACCGGGTTCTGGCGAATATTGAAACACAACCCTATCGACGGGACAGTCTGAGTGCTTTCATTTACGGCACCGGCACTGTCGAGCCCGGCCAAACGGCCGTGCTGACCTGGTCTGCCAGCGGCATTATCGGCGAAGTCGGTGTCGCAGTGGGTGACCGGGTTGAAAAAGACCAGGTGCTGATGTCACTCGAAACGGATTCCCTGTCTGTGGAGATTCTGCAAGCCCAAATTGATGTAATCAACGCGCAGCGAGCCCTGGATAAGCTTTATGAAAACTGGGGTGTTGACCTGGCACAAGCCCGGCTGGATTTGTTGAATACCGAAGAGCGACTGGAAAATCTGCAAAATCAGCGGTCAGCGATGAATTTTCAGCGCTGTTCAGACGAGAAGATCGAGGAGCTGGAAGATGCGCTGGATAAGGCAGAACAGGCGTATAACTTCCAGCAAAATGCGACCAATCTGCAGCGGGTCAATACTGCCCAGGCTAATTTAAATTTCTGCTTGGCGGAATTTAGCGAACGCGAAATTGCAGAAGCTGAGTTAGAGATCGAGCTGGCAGAAGCCCGCCTGACCAGTCTGCAAGAC
This sequence comes from Brevefilum fermentans, assembly GCF_900184705.1. Lineage (NCBI taxonomy): Bacteria > Bacillati > Chloroflexota > Anaerolineae > Anaerolineales > Anaerolineaceae > Candidatus Brevifilum > Candidatus Brevifilum fermentans. The sequence continues at coordinate 2,527,950 of NZ_LT859958.1, forward strand.
CGGGTGAACCTGCTCACGGCCGGGCCGGATCCCGACGAGGTGACCATCCTGGAAACTCGCCTGGCGATTGCCCAATCGCGGCTGGACAGCCCGAAGATAAAAGCACCCTTCGCTGGCGTGATCACGGAACTGCCCGCACAGGTGGGCGATGTCGTCCAGATGGGCGCCAGGGCGGTACAGTTGAACAATTTGGCAGAACTGCGGCTGACAGTGAAAATTTCGGAAATTGATATTCCCCATGTGAACCAGGGTCAGCCGGCACAACTGGTATTTGATGCATACTATGAAAGAACCTTCAATGGAACCGTGACAGAAATCTCCCCTGTGGGCAGTTCAGGCCAGGGTGTGGTCGAATATACGGTCACCATCCAGATGCAAGATGCTGATGTGAGCATCCGTCCTGGCATGACTGCGGCAGTGTCGATCCTGATCCAAGAAATCGAGAATGTATTTGTCATTTCCAATGAAGCCATCGTCAGCATTAACGGGCAGGAGCAGGTTTTTGTCCGCCGGGGCGACTCGTATGTGGGCGTGCCTGTTGTTTTGGGCTTTTATTCGGACTATTACAGCGAAGTGCTTGAAGCAGAAATACAAGAAGGTGAATTGATCGTGCTCAACCCACCGGCAGAGATCACCGGAGTGATGCCTTTTAATATGGGTCCTGGGAGTAGAGGGTTTGGCGGGTTTAGAAATTAGGATGAACAGTGGCTGAGCAGGAATATGTCATTCAAATTGAGAACCTGACCAAGGTCTACCAGATGGGAGAGGTCCAGGTGCATGCCCTGCGCGGCGTTAGTTTTACCGTGACACCCGGAGAAGTGCTGGCGATCATGGGTCCTTCCGGCTCTGGTAAATCAACACTGATGAATATGCTCGGCTGTTTGGATACCCCCACCGCAGGCGACTATTATCTGGACGGTGAGCGGGTTTCCACCCTGGTGGACGATGCGCTGGCTGAAGTGCGCAACCGTAAGATCGGGTTTGTGTTTCAGCAGTTCAACCTGCTGCCGAGGGCAACGGCGCTGGCTAATGTTGAGCTGCCCTTACGCTATTCAGGGATGACTGGCAACCGGAAAGCATTAGCCCTTGACGCCCTGGAGGCTGTGGGGTTGGGTGATCGGGTGCACCACAAGCCGAATGAGCTTTCAGGCGGTCAGCAGCAGCGGGTGGCTATCGCGCGTGCCCTGGTCAATAGCCCTGCCATCATCCTGGCGGACGAACCCACCGGCAACCTGGATACGTCCTCCGGAGAAGAAATTATTAATCTCTTGCTGTCCTTGAACCGCAACAACGCCACCACGCTGTTGATTGTCACCCATGATGCAGAAGTGGCGGCGGTGGCTCAACGTGTCATCCACCTGCGTGATGGGCTGATCGAAAAACAGGAGGTGCGCCAGTGAGCTTGATCCTGAACATCAGGGAGGCTATGGGCAGCCTGGGCGCCAATAAAATGCGCTCCCTGTTGACGATATTGGGGATTGTGATCGGCGTGGCGTCGGTGATTGCCCTGCTTTCGTTAGGAGAGAGCGCTGGAGCTTCCATTACCGGGGAGATTGAGAGCATTGGCACCAATGTGATCTACGTTCTGAGAGGCAACAGCAGTGAGGATGTCACCAATCCCAAGGATCTGACTCTGCGGGATGCACAGTCCCTGTCAGCCTCAGCGCGCACATCAGAGATTGCCTATGTAGCGCCGGTCTTCTCCGGTGCTGCTGAGATCACCTATGCTGATCGCAGTGTGACGACGTCCATCCTGGGAATCACTCCCGATTACCAGTTCGTGCAGAATCTGACCATGGCGGAAGGTGAATTTATCAGCGCAGCCCGGGTTGAGGGACGCAGCGCCGTGGTGGTGCTCGGGCCATCGATCGCGGAGCAATTAATCGGGCGCAGTTCCGGGGTGGTGGGAAACACGGTCAGGATTGGCGGATACCCGTTTCGGATTGTGGGGGTCACCGAGGCTAAGGGCGGCAGCGCGTTCAATAACCCTGATAAAAACGTCTATATTCCCATCTCCACCGCCCAGGCTCGCCTGCCACGCAGCGGGAGCGGGGCATCTGACCGCGTTCAGAATATTCTGGTCTCCATGGTCAACTCCGACAATGCAGACCTGGCCATCCGTCAGATCCGTGAGGTGCTGCGCAGTACACACCGCATCCCACCGCGCAGCCCGGATGATTTCACCCTGTTGAACCAGCAGGATATCCTGGCCGTTGCAGATACCATCACCAACGTGTTGACCATCTTCCTGGGGGGTATCGGGGCGATCTCGTTGCTGGTGGGCGGCATCGGGATCATGAACATCATGCTTGTCTCTGTGACCGAGCGTACCCGGGAAATCGGGTTGCGCAAAGCTTTAGGGGCGCGAAAGGCGGATATCTTAATCCAGTTCCTGACAGAATCGGTGTTATTGAGCCTGTTTGGCGGCACCATCGGCATTGTCCTGGGCTGGGGCATTTCCGCCGTCGTCAGCCAGATTGCCATGAGCAGCGGCACCCCACTGGAGATCGCCGTGACATTGAACTCTGTTTTGCTGGCCACCCTGTTCTCGGCGGCTGTTGGCGTCTTCTTTGGTTTTTATCCTGCCAATAAAGCAGCGAACCTGGCGCCGGTTGAAGCCTTACGTTACGAATAGCCGAGTAACTTTGGCACAAGAATCTAAAATTCAGCGCTGATTCCATTTGATTTTCAAAAAAAACCTGTTTTAGAGGGCGTACGTAGGGTGATCGTAGGAGAGCCGTCAAGTAGAGACGCCGCTCAAATGCTACAATAACCTCAGCAAACACACTTTTCTTCTCCTTCTGAAGAGCGCCAGGCCCGGCTTCCCTGGCGCTCGGCAATTTAATTGGGGGCGTCTGGCGACAAACGTTGAATTTCGTAATCCGAATAATTTCCTGAATATTCACTTAATCCATCACCGTGCAACTCGATGATCCGGTTAGCAATTCGATCGAGGAAATACCAGTCATCGGAGATTGCCAGCAGGGTGCCGTTGAAATCCAGCAGGGCATCCTCAAGCAATTCGCAGGAGGGAATGTCGAGGTGATTGTCCGGTTCATCCAGCAAAAGGATATCTGGACGGCTAAGGATGATGCGCGCCAGGCCTAGCAATTTCCTCTGTCCCCCGCTGAGGTTTTTAACCGGCAGGTTCAGCTCATGGTCTTTAAAGCCGATGCTGGTCAGCAGGGCTTTCACCTGGCCCTCAAGCCCGGAACCGCCCAGTTCGTGATAGGCGCTCAGGGCGCGTTCATGTTGTTCGATCAAGCGCGCCAGGCGCTTTTCGTCTGCATAATATTCAGGATGAGCAAATTTTGCTTCCAGTTCAGCCAGCTGGATCTCAAGCGCCAGAACCCGCCCCGCACCCTGGCGTACGGCTTCAGACGCAGGTTGTTCGGGGTCGAGGGCAACTTCCTGTGCCATATAGGCAACGTTCATGCGCTTATCGATCAACACCACACCTGCGTCCGGCTTCAGCTCGCCAAGGATCAGTTTTAACAGGGTGGTCTTTCCGCTGCCATTGGGGCCGATCAACCCATAGCAGCCCTGCTGGATTTCACACGAGGCATCGCTAAAGATGGGCGTGGAAGGATATGAGAAAGTGACTTTGTCGAGGCGCAGGGTAATCATGATAAAAGGTGATCAGGAATTGGGTTTATGGCTCGTTCAGAACAGAATATATCAAAATGAGGTTGCAGTGTTTCAAACCGCTGGTTGCACTGACGATTATACACAAACCTCCCTGAAAAGTGACCCGAAAACAACCGCAATACAGGCAGGACCAATTTCCAATGACTGATTCTAAATGCCTCTTCACCATGCACACGCTGCGCATGTGCTACAATGAAGCCTTGATCGAATCAAAAGCATGAAAGGAACCTCGCTATGAACCCCACCCTCGATTTCGTTAACCAGATTGCTGTCAACGCGGGTGCTATTTTGAAGAATTTTAAACGTGAAGATTTGGGCATTGCCCACAAAAGCAGCCGGGACCTGGTCACCCAGGCGGACTATGCATCGGAGCGCTATTTGATCGATGCCATCCAGCAGGCCTTTCCCGGGCACGCCATCATCGCTGAGGAATCAGGCAAGTCGGAGGGCTCGAAGGAGCACCAATGGTTCATCGACCCCCTGGACGGCACCGTCAACTATGCCCACGGGGTGCCCTTATATACGGTCTCGATCGGTTATGCCTATCGAGACGAGCTGACCCTGGGCGTGGTGTATGACCCCGAACTCGGGGAACTGTTTTCGGCTCAGCGTGGTTTGGGTGCAACCCTTAATGGAGCTCCTCTCCAGGTGTCGCAGTACACGCAATTGGTGGACTGCATGCTGGTGACCGGCTTCCCCAACGAAGCAGAGGATTCGCCCGATGATAATGTGGGAAATTTCCTCCAGTTTAACGCCCGTACACAGGCTGTGCGGAGATTGGGTTCAGCAGCGCTGGATATGGTCTACGTGGCTGCCGGGCGCCTCGACGGGTTCTGGGAGGTGAGCACTAATCCGTGGGACATCGCCGCAGGAACCTTAATGGTGCAGGAGGCTGGCGGCGTCGTGACAGATCTGTACGGCAACCCGGATTACCTGCAAACTCCGTCAACCGTTGTGTGCGCCAACCCGGTGATCCACCAAAAGATGCTGGAGGTGCTAGCTGCAGTGCGCGCCGAACGCGGCGGGGCTTAGCAAGAATCGCTACAAATAATAATTTTAAGACCGCTGGCTGGGATGCTGATCTTACCAGCGGTTTTACTTCTTATAAATGGGGATTGTTGTGTTTGTGTGATTAAAAAAAGAGCGTGTGTAAAAACGAATGATGTTAAATAATGGGCGCATGAATCGTTTTAAAATTTTATTTAACACGATTCAATCGAATATTATATCAATTCCTAGGGGCAACCCTTCGCGTAGCACGCCCTGTGCCCTGCAAGGGCATTGAGCCGTGGTTGCCCTTACATCCCATTATTCAGCACTCTTTAACCCCCCAGGGAATCTCATCACAAGGCTGTTTCGATCCATAATTTGCGCCTCCAACCGCACAAGGCCATATCTTTGATAAAATTAGACTGCTGACCCCGATTTAGCTCACTTTGCGAAAGAGGTGCCATGCCAGCGCCGTCCCCGCAACAACCCGTAAAACGCTCACCTTTCCAGGGCTTTTTGCCCTTTTTCTGGCTGGCATTAGCCAGCATGGGCGGCATCCTGCTGGCAGATCGGGTCGCAATCCCCGCCTGGGGCTGGCTGGCGGGGTTCTTGTTGTGCCTCCTGGCGCTGATTTTAGCCTGGCGCCTGCCCGAGCGCTTAGCCCTGACCCATCACCTGCGCCGCCTAACGCGGGTCGATCAACGCCTGCCGGGTGCGATTTTAGCTGTCGCCCTGTGCCTGGGTGGCTGGCGCTATGCCGCAGCACAGCCCGCGATCACACCTCAGCACGCCGCCTATTACAATGACCGCGGCACGGTCCAGATGGTGGGAACGGTGATCAAGCCGCCTGATTTTCGTGATGCTGTGACCAACCTGACCGTAGCAGTGGAATCTTTGGAAGTCCTGGGCGGGTTTGCACAACAGGTGAACCCCGCTGAAATCTCCGGCGGGGTGCTGGTGCAGATGCAGCCCGGCAGCGCCTGGGCTTACGGGATGCGCATCAGCGTTACCGGTCAGTTGCGCACGCCACCCGATGGCGATGATTTTTCCTTTCAGGATTTTTTGGCTCGCAAAGGCATCGGAAGCCTGATGACCAATCCCCGGGTTAACCGGGTGGAATTCGACCGGGGCAACCCCATCAAAGCGGCGCTCTTCACCCTGCACGACCGTGCGGTTGCCACATTGCAAACCCTGTTCCCCTCTCCGGAGGCTGACCTGCTGGCGGGCATCCTGCTCGGGCGTGATCAGGGCCTTTCGCCTGAATTGCAGGCTGCCTTCCGCCGCACGGGTACAGCGCATATTATCGCCATTTCGGGGTTCAATATTGCCATCCTGGCGGGTTTATTTTCTGCTACCTTCACGCGCCTGCTGGGACGCAGGTGGGGCGCGCTGGCGGCTGTGTCGGCTATCTCAGCCTATGCAGTCTTTGTCGGTGGGGATGCGGGCGTTGTAAGGGCGGCGATCATGGGTGCCATGGGGGTGCTGGGCGGGATGTTCGGTCGCCGACAAAACGGGCTCAACAGCCTGGGCCTGGCTGCCCTGGGTATGGCGCTGATCAACCCGAACCTGCCCTGGGACGTCGGCTTTCAGCTCTCCACCGCGGCAACATTGGGGTTGGTGTTGTACGCACAACCCCTGGAAGAGTGGTTTGTTCAGTTCGCTGCTCGGAGGATATCAGAAGAAAAAGCCCAAAAGCTGGTGGGTCCGGTGAGCGAATTTTTGCTCTTTACCCTGGCTGCCCAGGTGATGACCCTGCCGATTATGATTTACCATTTCGGGGGCGTGTCCTGGATTACCTTGCTGGCAAACCCTCTGATCCTGCCACCGCAATCCCTGGTGATGGTGTTGGGCGGGCTAGCCCTGCTGACAGGATTGGCCCTGCCCGGGATGGGGCAGGTTCTGGCGATCATCGCTCTGCCCTTTACGCGCTACACCATCCGCATGGTAACCTGGCTGGCGCGCCTGCCCGGCAGCGAAGTGGCATACCCCTCCTTTCATGTCCTGTGGTTGGTGGTGTTTTATGCCGTTTTGTTCCTGTTGACGCTCCTTCCCCCTGGGGCGCGCAGGTTAACCCTTAAGAAAATTTTTTCTCCACAGGTTGGCTTGCTGATGCTGGCAGGCCTGACCGTGCTTGTGTGGAATCGGGTTTTAAGTGCGCCAGATGGTCGTTTGCATTTGACCCTGCTGGATGACCGGGGGACGCTGCTGGTGCAAACCCCGTCGGGAGGGTCCGTGTTGATCGGTGGGGGTGAGAGCGGGTCGGCGCTCAACCAGGCGCTGGGCGAGATGCTCCCGAGCGGGGGGCGCCATCTGGACCTGTTGATCATCGGCAGCAATGCCCGTGAAGATCTGCTCGGGCTGATCAGCGTGATCAAGAAAGTACCGATTGATATGGCCCTGTGGGCTGTGGACCCGGAAGTCAACCAGACCAGCCGTACTGTGGTTGCCCTGTTGGCTGACCAGGGCGTGCCAGCTCAGCCTGCAAGCGCGGGTGCTGTTGTGGGTGCCGGAGAAGGGTTGCGGATTGAAATCCTGTGGGCGGGCGAGCGCGGCGCCCTGCTGTGGCTGACCTGGGAAAATTTCCACGCGGTGATTCCCACGGGCAAGGTCGGCGAATGCTGGGATCATCTGCCTGCACCGCCGAATGCGCTGTTCCTGCCCGCGGGTCTGAACGTGGATGACCTTCCCCTGGAGCAAATCACGCTCTGGGCGCCTGAAGTGATCCTGCTTTCCGCCACAGAAGCGGATGCGCTCCCCCTGCAGGCGGCGTTGACCGGCTACCCGCTGGTCAGCAGGCAAGTCCACGGCTGGGTGCGGGTCAGCAGCGATGGGATGGGAATGTGGGTGCGCGGCCAGCGCTGAGGATGCGCCTGGCAAAATCAGCGGGTTTTGTCACATTTTCCCCATATGATTCGTACGCGGCAAAATCATGCTTTACAATCGAACTATAATCATTGACTGAAATAACTTCTTGCAAAAAGGATCAACACCTGATGAACGACCCCTTGCCCCCCTCTTTTGTCCTCTCCCCCGACCTGCTGCAGGCGCTCAACCTGGGCTTGCCCGTTGTGGCGCTGGAATCGGCGGTGATCACCCACGGCTTACCCCACCCGCACAACCTTGCCCTCGCCCGGGATGTCGAAGCCGAGGTGCGCGCCCAGGGCGCCACGCCCGCCACCATCGCCCTGCTGGAGGGCAAAGTCCACGTCGGGCTGAGCGAGGCGCAGATCAGCGCACTGGCGGAGATGGAAGCGCCCCGCAAGATCAGTCTGCGCGACCTCGGCATCGCCCTGGCTGGCAAACTGAGCGGGGGCACAACCGTCGCAGCCACGCTGTACGCAGCCGCGCAGGCGGGCATTCGTGTATTTGCCACCGGCGGGATCGGCGGAGTGCACCGCGGATCAGTCTTCGACATCTCAGCCGATTTAGTTCAACTGGGTAGGTCACCCGTGGTGGTGGTATGCGCCGGCGCCAAGGCAATTCTCGACCTGCCAGCCACCCGTGAGGTGCTGGAAACCCGGGGGGTGCCGGTGATCGGCTACCAGACCGATGAATTTCCCGGGTTCTTCACCCGCAGCACTGGGTTGAGCGTCGATCAGCGCGTCGATACCCCCGAAGCCGCCGCCCAGATCGCACTGGCGACCTGGAAAGCCGGCCTGCGCAGCGCAGTGCTGCTGGTGGTACCGCCGCCTGAAGCGGTATCGATGCCCGCCGATGAAATCGAAGACGCCATCCAGGCTGCGCTGGCACAGGCGGAAACGGCAGGAATCCACGGTGCGGCGGCCACGCCCTTCTTACTGCAGCGCGTCAGCGAACTGACAGGTGGTGAAAGCCTGCGTGCGAACCTGGCATTGCTGAAGAATAATGCCAGCGTTGCTGCGCAGGTTTCTAAAGCGCTCCATGCGACTCAAGGTTTTACCAATTTTTAGACAGCGTCTGTGTTGATTATGGTCAGGGGCGCCGGGTCATCGTCGGTGTCATGGTGTTGGTGGCTGTCGGCCAGCGCGTTTGTGAGGGGGTCACCGTGGGCGTGCTTGTGGGCGTGCGGGTGGGGGTATCGGTCTGTGTGGGCGGCAAAGACGCCGTGGGCGATTGCGTCCATGTGGGAGATGGTGTAACCGTTGAGGTCACAATTTCACCGAGAACGGTAAAATATCCTGTAACCTTCCACTGTGTGCCTACGAAAATCTGCACTTCATAGGTGCCCGGTCGCCAATGTTGATCGGGGGGCTCCCAATTGGTATAACCGTAACCGCCGGTGCCATCGAGCCAGGGACGGGTTTGAAAGTGCACCAGTTCGCCCTCCCAATACCAGAGTGCGCTCCATTGTGAGCCAACCGCCATATTGTTATAACTGAAGGTGCCAAACAGTTGGCCAACCGGGTTATCAAATTCCTCTGCCGGGTCAATCGGCTGCCAGTCCTCATCCACCCGTCGGGCGAAAACAATCGGGCTGAACAGGGCATCGGGGTTGGGAGGAACCTCAGATTCACTTTTGCTTTCCACTTCAGGGGGCAAGCTGGGCGTGCTGGTGATCGAGGGTGTGTCAGTGATGGTGGGTGTCAGCGTAATCGAAGGTGTGATGGTGATGCTGGGCGTGACGGTAACGGTCGGCGTCTGAGTGATGGTGGGTGAAGGCGTAATAAACACATACACCATCGGTTCAGCGTAATTGAGGGTTACCCAAGCCAGGGGAATTAACAGGATCGAGATGATGATCAACCGCCAGCCGCGGCGCATGCGGGCTTGCCGCTTTCCAAAGAAAGGTATTTTGCGTCCTTTGGTCAGATGGTTGATGCCGAAAATCAATGTTAAAATAGCGGCAACCCCCATGATGATTACCGCGGTAAAAACCGTTGATTGAATATCAATTTTCAACATAAGCCGATTCCGTAAATACAAACAAATTATAGCGTATTTTATCGTTTACAATTAACTGTATAACGATAGATATCGATTTTTTCGATACGATCAGATGATTAATTAGTGCAATGACCTTGAAAAACGGTTATCTCTTACGCGATCGCTACCGCATTCTTGACATCCTCGGGCAGGGGGCTATCGGGGTCATATACCGCGCCGTTGATGAAAAACTGGATATCAGCGTGGTGATTAAGGAACGTGCTTATCGTTCAGAAGACGATGCTCAGCATTTTCAACGCGGCGCCAGGGTTCTGGCTTCACTCCGGCATCCCAATATCGCAAGAGTTTATAATTATTTCCTGATTGAAGGTCAGGGACTGTACCTGGTGGGGGAGTACATCGAAGGGCAGGATTTGCGGCAATGGTTGTCTGAAGCGGGAGAGTTGACTGAAATGGAAGCCTTGCAGGTTGGGATTGCCATTTGCAATGCTTTAATTTATTTGCACAGCCAGGATCCGCCCATCCTCCATAACGGAATTGCGCCCAAAAACATCAAAATCTCACCCTTTGATGAGATCATGCTGCTGGATTTGGGAATTGATGATGATTATTTGCAAAGCCAGTGCAAAAGCACCTCCACGCAAGTAAAGAACCACAGATTTATCGCACCAGAGTGTTTTTCTGACGAAGGGCTCGATCAGCGGTCGGACATCTTCTCCCTGGGTGGGACTCTGTACACTGCCCTGGGCGGATATCCGCCTGAAAACAGCCGGGAACGGGCGCTGGGCAAAGCACAACTATCACCATTGCTGGGATATCAACCGGGGCTCACCCGCCTGACCGTGAAGGCAGTCAAAACAGCGCTCAACCTGCGCTGTGAAGACCGCTGGCAATCGGCTGCTGAGATGAAAGCCGCGCTGATCACCGCCCGCAATGCCCTCCCCGCAGATAAGCAGAAAGACACCCGCCTGACATCCCTTGATCAGATGTCAACCTCGGCGTCATCTTCTCGCAAAGAGTTGAAAAAACAAGGTGCCTCGTTGATTGACCGGATCAAGTCAAAAAAACCGTTTTCTAAACGCGATCCGGGCCGGTATATTTTTGCTACCGTCATTGTTGTATTGGGGGCTTTGCTTGGTTTTACGCTTCTCAGGCCGCAGGGTTTGCATGGACTCATAACGATCGATCCGCAACCCACCACGATGCAAATCGATGTGGATCATCAAAATGAGATGGTAGCGCTCCCGTTACCCACAGCAGAACCGATTATTGTGAATACAGTCGCCCCCCCGAATGAAGAAATCATCTTGACAGAAACCGAACCCGGTTTCGACCCTGCTCCCACGTCCATAGGCGGCGGCGCTCGATTGCTGGCATTTGTCTCGGAGCGCTCGGGCATCCCTCAAATTTGGCTGATTGACGTGTCCAGTAAGGAGACAACCCAGCTCACCGACCTGGATGACGGCGCTTGCCAGCCTGATTGGTCTCCCAGCGGGGAACACATCGTGTTTACGTCGCCCTGCATGTCAAAACGGGCAAGCTACCCTGGTTCCCGGTTAATGATTATCGATATTGCCAGCGGCGAAATACACTCTCTACCCCCCTCTTTGGAGGGAGATTTTGACCCGGCCTGGTCACCGGATGGCGAATGGATTGCCTATACCACCCTCATCAACAAACGAGAACAACTGGCAAAAATTAACATCAATGAGCTCAAGCCCCTCAGGCTTTCTGACGGCAGTTATCGCGATTCTTCGCCTGCCTGGTCGCCAGATGGAACACAACTGGCTTTTGTTCGCAACCGGGGTGTGGATCAGATCTGGCTGATGGATCCGAATGGCAAAAATCAAGTTCAGTTCACGCGGTCAGGTAGGATTGATAACACCAACCCCACCTGGTATTACGATGGCAGCCTGATTCTTTTCAGTCAATCTTTTGGCGAAGGCAGCGCTTCCAAGCAGATTTACGGGATGAGAGTCGAAGATATAGGTCATGCATTAGAAAACAATATTATCCCCATGATGAAACTGGATTACATTCCCCTGATGGATCATGTGGATGTGTCGCCGGACGGTTACTGGCTGGCGTTTGAATACTGGTATTTTAACATCCTTGAAGATATTTATGTCATGTCTTTTCCCAGCGCCAACTTGATCCAACTGACTGATCACCCCGGTCCGGATTATCATCCGGTCTGGTCTCCCTGATAGGGTTCAAAAGAAAACAAACATCAAAGGGTTCAATTTCCTGTCCCACCTATGATTCTGACTGCAACCACAGGTATTGACAGGGCGCCAGGGATAGGACGGAGTCGCCATTTATCACGGTTCCGCTGACCATGTCCACGAGGGGGAACGCCAGGTTGCACAGCCGCAGCACATTGTTTGATACGGTCTGAGGTTGATCGCTGAAGTTATTCAGGAACAAAATATTCGTTGCTTCGTCCGCATGGCGATAGGCAAACACGTGCGGGTTGCCTGAATCGATAAACTCAGGCAGCCCCTGTTGAATTATGGGCGTTGATTTCCTGAGCTCAATCAGGTTTCTTAAACCGTGAAATATTTTTCCGGAGATCGTGCTCTCATCGGTGCTGAGGGCATAAAGTTCCGGGTCAGCTTCCGGGCGGTGCACCCAGCGGCTATCATCGGCTTTAGCCGGGTTCTGGCGATAGGAGTAATCGTTGAGGGTTCCCACCTCATCTCCCAGGTAGATCAGCGGTATCCCACCAATGGAAAGGATCACATTGTGGATCAGCAAAATCCGGCGGATGGCGATATCGACCTCAACCTCGGTCTCTTCGGTGATGGCTTTTTCTAAACCAGCCAGAGAGGCACAGGTGCCGGAGATGCGGGCGTCGCGAGTTTTTGGGTTTTCCTGAAAGGGCAAACCGCGCCCAAAGCTGCCCTCAAAGACACCGGTGAAAAATGCGTTCAGAAATTGACGGTGGTCAAAGGCGTTGATGCCCAAAGCGCTGGCATCTTCATCGGAAAAAGTCCAGCCGATGTCATCGTGGCAGCGCACATAGTTGACCCAGGCGCATCCCGGTGGAAGCGCAAACCGGTTAGACATTGAGTAATGCAGAAGATCTACCTCACGGGTAGCCAGGCTGTTCCACAGCAGCGCCATCAACAGGGGGTTGTAAGATAGCTGGCATTCCTCAGAATGAATATATTTAGCCACTTCATCGGGGTGCACAATTGCTTCTGACTTAAAGAGCAGGGCGGGCGCGGCAATCCTGGCAATAGCATTGAATGCCTGGATCAGCATGTGCGCTTCGGGCAGGTTTTCGCAGGTGGTTCCCAGCTCTTTCCAGATGAAGGCCACTGCATCCAGGCGTAAGACTTCCACCCCCTGGTTGGCTAAAAAGAGCATCTCATTGGCCATCTGGTTGAAAACTTCCGGGTTGGCATAATTGAGGTCCCACTGATTGCTGTGGAAAGTGGTCCATACCCATTGGTCGATATCGTCAAAATAAGTAAATGCACCCGGGTGCTCATCAGGAAAAATTTCGCGCAGGTGAGCTTCATAGGCGTCGGGCATCTGGCGGTTGGGGTACATGCGGTAATAATCCTGGTAGACCGGGTTGCCAGCCCGCGCCTTGACAGCCCACTCATGTTCGCTGGAGGTGTGGTTGAACACAAAGTCAAGCACCAGGCTGATGCCTTCGGCGCGCAATTCTTTAGCCAGTGCACGCAGTTCTTCCATAGTGCCCAGCCGTGGATCGACTTCCCGATAGCTGCTGATGGCGTAACCGCCATCATTTTCGCCCTCGGGGCTTTTAAACAAGGGCATTAAGTGCAGGATGGTCAGACCAAGTGTCTTGAAATAGGGAATTTTTTCACGAATGCCTGCCAGGTTGCCAGCAAAAAGATCGGTATAACACACGCCGCCCAGCATCTGATGGCTCTGAAACCAGTTCGGGTGTTCCTCGCGGGCAGCATCCAGCGCCTGCAGTTCAGCGTCCCTCGCAGTCCAGGCATGCGCCATCAATCGCAGCAGAACTTCAATGTGATAGAAAAAATCGTACTGGTTGCCGTAAAGGTGCAGCAGGATTTGAAATAAACGCGGAAAATGCTGCTTCAAGCGGGTTTGAAATTGCCCCCACGCCCGGGGGTTTTGCGCAGCATACGCCGAAAATTCAGTTTCCAGTCGCGGCTGCAGCCTTTCTAATGTACGTTGTGCTAAAAAAATTGGCTCGTGCTCAGACATTGTTTTCACCATCAACCCAATGATGCCTTATTCGTAGGTCCCTCATAGCCGGGTTCAGCAGCCTGCAAGAATGCCTCCACCTGCGATTTGGTGGGCAAAGCCGGGATCGCCCCGCGTTGTGTAGTGGTCAGCGCACCGACGGCATTCGCCACTCGGCAGACATCCCTGAGCACATGGTCTTCATGCCAGGCTGCCGGGTGATTGAGCAGACCCATCAACAGACCGGCGACAAATCCATCGCCGGCACCCGTTGTGTCGACCGCCTGGACGTTAAAGCCCTGCACCTGTCCCTTGATTCGGGGTGTGTAATACCGGCAGCCATCCGCCCCCAGGGTCACCACGAACAAACGCAAATCATCATGCCAGAGCGCTTCCACAGCCCGGTCGAGATCTTCCACACCGGTCAGAAAAAAAAGCTCTTCCACACTGACCTTAACCAGGTGCGCCTGCTCCCAAATGCTCAAAATGCCCTTTTTTGCAGCCGGGGCATCAGGCCACAGCATCAGGCGCAAATTAGGGTCATAGGATACAAGAAGACCCTGTTGGCGGGCAACCTTCAAAGCGGTCAGCGTGGCACTCCTGGAGGGTTCACTGATCAGGCTGATCGACCCGATGTGAAGGATTTTTGCCGCTCGAATGAGATCCACAGCGACTTCTTCCGGCGAAAAAAGCATGTCTGCGCTGGGGTGCCGATAAAACATAAATTCACGTTCGCCATCAGCCCGCAACGAGACGAAAGCCAGCGCGGTACGCGCATCCTGTGAGAACACCAGCCCGCGCGTATCCACGCCTGATTGGTCCAGCGTTGCTTTTAGAAACAAACCGAAGGCGTCATTGCCCACCTTCCCCAGGAACGCGCTCGAGACGCCCAGTTTCACCAGCCCTGCTGCCACGTTGGCGGGCGCACCGCCAGGCGCTTTTTTAAACGCCGGCGCGTCGATGAGCGTCACCCCGGAGACCGTGGGGACAAAATCGATCAATAATTCGCCTAAGGTGATCACATCAACCATGGTGTCTCGTCTTCTTTCTTAACACTAAAACTTTATAAGTTGGTCATCTTAGCGTAACACAACCCGACCAATGATCAGCTCAATTTTTTAATTGATGGGTTTTTAACCCGGTTATCTTACGTGGTCTGCCGTTCAATGATGGTGAGTGGCAAGCGGACATGTCGCAAGGGACGCTCGGGATCTTTGATGCGGGAGAGCAGGATTTCAACGGCCAGCCGCCCGGATTCGTCCAGGGACTGGTGGATGGTGCTCAAGCCCACGTAGTCAGCCAAATCCAGGTTGTCGAATCCCAGGACAGCCAGGTCCTGCGGGATGCGCAACCCCAGCGCGCGCGCTTTGTTAAGCACACCCAGGGCTTGCATATCCGTGGCACAAAAGATAGCAGTTGGGCGGTCGGGTCGGGTCAGCAGGGGTTCAATCTGACGTTCGGCGTCGATGACGGTATACTGCGAAGTACAGATAAAATCAATCGGTAAGGACAACCCGGCTTTTTCAATCCCTTTTTGAAATCCGAGCAACCGCATCGTAATCGGTAAAATGGCAAATTCACCCAGGTCGGTGGTGTCGCCAAGGAAGGCCAGTCGCTGATGTCCCTTGCTGATCAGGTATTCAGCCGCCATTTCGCCCCCGGCAATATCATCAATTTCGACTGTGTTGAGGTCTTGCCGGGGAAACTCGATCAGAACCGTTTCCAGACCATGATCTTTTAGTTTTTTCGCCGATTCATCGTTGACGCGCAAGGAGAGCAAGATCAGACCCTCCAGGTGACCGGTGACTGGCAGGGTCGCCAGGTAGTAGTTCAGGTGGTCAAGGGATTCAATGGTAAAAATGGTCAGCTCGTAACGGGTTGAAAGCAGCCCTTGTGCCACGCCGCGCAAGCGCTGGACAAAGGCTGGGGCGGTAAAAAAGGGCGTCAGCACGCCAATGCGGGCAAAATCCTTCATTGCCCGGGCGCGTGCTTCTGCCTTGGGGACAAACGCCAGGCGGTCGATTGCCTTCTGGACGCGTTCACGCGTGTCATCGCTAACGCTGGAGCTGGCGTTGATCACCCGCGAAACGGTGGAGATGGACACGCCTGCCGCCTTTGCGACATCGTAAATGGTGGGTGTACGGCTGGATTTCGAACTCATGGCACAAAACGGGTTGATTGAGGGTTTATGAAACTGCTTCCATAAAAGGATTTTCATCAATATATTAACACAAAGTGCTTTGCCTGTCAAATCTTAAGAGAGGCGCCTTGAAAAACAAATGAGATTGCCCTATCGACATCCTTGCAGAACGCGGGGAGCGCTACGTCAAAGTCCACCCAAAGACAAATAACGTTATATAACGAACGAAGCAATTTTCAAAACGCTCACCACAGGTTGAACACACATATTGTGAAATTCGCTTTGCATTTTTAAATCTGGATTGCAACAGCAGGAGGAATGTACCCTTAAAGGGCTTTTCACAGTTGAATCTCCCGCTCAGGGTTGGTTCATGGTTACAGGTTCGGGGTTGGGATCAGTCCCCCGCTTTACTTTGCGCGTATAATAAAGGAGTCGTTAGATGAGATGTTCTTCAAAAATGATACTGTGAACGCATAAAGGAGAAAAAATGGAATATCGAAATTTAGGAAAAGCGGGTGTTAAAGTCTCAGAGCTCTCACTAGGTGCCTGGGTGACTTACGGATTTCAATTTGGTCTACAGGAAGCCAAGGAGATTATGGCGGCGGCTTTTGACGCCGGTGTGAACTTCTTCGATAATGCTGAGGCTTATGCTGCCGGTGAGGCAGAGATCATCATGGGTCAAGCCTTCAAGGAGCTGGGCTGGGCGCGTAAGGATTACCTGGTCTCGACCAAGATCTTTTGGGGTGGAAATGGGCCTAACGACCGTGGGCTTTCTTACAAACACATCATCGAAGGCACCAACAATGCGCTCAAACGTCTGAATCTGGAGTATGTTGACCTGATCTTTGCCCATCGCCCGGACCCCGAAACGCCAATCGAAGAAACGGTGTTTGCCTTTAACCAGGTCATCCGGGAAGGCAAAGCCTTCTATTGGGGCACTTCGGAATGGTCCGCCGCAGATATCATGCGAGCCACAGACTTTGCCCGTCGCAACAGCCTGCGACCGCCCAGCATGGAACAACCCGAATACAACTTGCTCCACCGTTACCGGTTTGAAGTGGAATATGCACCGCTGTATAAGGAGCTGGGTTACGGCACAACCACCTGGAGCCCGTTGTACAGCGGCTTGCTGACCGGCAAGTATAACGAGGGAAAAATCCCCAAGGGCAGTCGGGGTGATCTGAAAGCCTACGCGTTTTTGCGAGAGAAATTTGAAGATGAGAAGAAATTAGCGGTCGCCCGAAAACTGACCGAGGTGTCGGATGACCTGGGAGTCAGCCTGGCGCAGATGTCCCTCGCCTGGCTGTTGAAGAATCCGAACGTCAGCACCGTGATCACCGGCGCAACGCGGGTCTCGCAGGTTGAAGAAAACATGAAAGCTGTGGAGATCAAAGACCGTCTCACCGATGATGTGATGGCGCGCATTGATGAGATCATCAAGGACGTGGAATTCTAATGCGCTGGCGGTTGTAAATGACGCCATCAGGCTGAACGTAGTGCGTTCAGCCTTTTTGTTTGCCTATTGGTTTTCAGTTTAAACAGGATATGATCAGTCAGGTTAACGGATTTAGACGTGCGGGCGGAAAGGCGCCAAACACCGCCATCTTTCGGCGGTCTACACTTTTTTCCTGCCAGACTTACATGTGTTGTTCTATTAAGTTTTCGGCGGGAAAAATGAAAATCCTTGACAGCCCAATTTATATATGCTAAATTTATTTTTGAACAAAATATTACGACTCGGTAGGTGAGGCTACTACGCGGATACGGATTACTGCCGCAAAATAGTGGAGACACTATGAGCTGGTATGAACAGTTGTGGTCGATTAAGGCTTCAACGAATGTAATTTCATCGCCTCGCAGAGTTAAAGCTCAAACGGGACTGCTTATGAATTATGCTCTATGCATCTGTTGGGTTTGCATGGAGCTTTTTTATGCTCAATCAGGGTAGGCATCACAAATCTGTCTGACAGCCTTGATGGATAAGCCTTCATAAGCTAAAGAGATGCGTTGCACCGATCGCGATCCACCCGCAGTAGTGCTAAATCAATCGAGTGGATGTGCTTTTTCAATGCATTCTGCCCAAAATATTGGAGTTGAAACGATGACGAACAAAAACAATACCAATTCATTCGTTGCTGCCCCAGGGGATATCGTCAGAAACGGTGAAGTCAATCAGAGGCTTTTGGATGCATCCAGAAACAAGATGCCAATTGTCTATGACCTGCTGGAGAGTTCGGAAAGCGGCAAAACAGAAGAGCAGATAAAAACCGCCAGACATCTGTACGGGGAAAATATCGTCACTTACGAGAAAGGTGATTCCGTATTCAAACGGCTGGTTGATGCGTTTATCAATCCATTCACTTTGATTCTAATTGCCCTGGCTGTCGTATCTGCTTTCACTGATATTATCTTAGCCGGTGCGGGCGAAAAAGATTTTACAACCGTTTTGATCATCGTCGCGATGGTGTTGATTTCGGGAATACTGCGATTTGTTCAGGAGACTAGAAGTGGAAACGCAGCCGAAAAACTGCTCGAGATGATTGAAACCACCGCGAACATTGAAAGAATTGGTGAAGGGGCGAAAGAAATCCCTTTAGATGAAATCGTTGTCGGTGATATTGTGCATTTATCCGCCGGGGATATGATCCCTGCTGATATTCGTGTCATCCAGGCGAAAGACTTATTTATCAGTCAAGCTGCATTAACCGGGGAGAGCGAAGCTGTAGAAAAAACTTCAACAATTATTGAAGATGACAGCACTGTCCTGGAAAAGAATAACCTGGCTTTTATGGGCACCAACGTGCTCAGTGGTTACGCAAAGGGAATCGTTGTTGCCACCGGCAATGACACGATCTTTGGCGGAATTGCTCAGGAATTAAAAAAGGAACCGATTGTTACCAGCTTTGAAAAGGGCGTAAATGCGGTCTCCTGGGTTTTAATCAGGTTTATGATGGTGATGGTTCCAATTGTTTTTGTGATCAACGGCCTCACAAAAGGGGATTGGTTAAGCGCCTTGTTGTTTGCAATTTCGGTTGCGGTTGGTTTGACCCCAGAAATGTTGCCGATGATTGTGACCGCTGGACTGGCGAAAGGTGCGATCGCGATGTCTAAGGAAAAGGTAATCATTAAAAATTTAAACTCAATTCAAAATTTAGGCGCAATTGATATTCTTTGCACCGATAAAACAGGAACCCTTACCGAAGACAAAATTATTTTACAGTACCACTTAGATATTGATGGCAACAGCGACACCCGGGTGCTGCGACATGGATTTTTAAATAGTTATTACCAGACGGGTTTAAAGAATTTATTGGATATCGCCATCATTAATAAAACCATGGAATTAAAAGATCATGATGAAAACATCAAAAGCAGCATACATCGCTATGTGAAAGTCGATGAAGTTCCATTTGATTTCGAACGGAGAAGAATGAGCGTGGTGGTCGAAGATGAAACCGGTAAACGGCAGATGATCACCAAAGGCGCCGTTGAAGAAATGCTGACCATCTCAACCTTTGTGGAATATAAAGGAGAAGTTGTTGAACTTACCGAGAAAAAGAAGGAAATCGTCCTGAAAAAAGTTCAGGAGTTAAATAGCGATGGCATGCGGGTCATCGCGGTTTCACAGAAAACAAACCCCTCACCCGTTGGTGAATTTTCCATTGAAGATGAGAGCGACATGGTTTTAATTGGCTATCTTGCGTTTCTTGACCCACCAAAAGTAAGCGCAACTGCCGCTATCGAAGCGTTAAAAGCCCATGGCGTTAATGTGAAGGTCGTTACAGGGGACAATGAAGAAGTCGCCAAAAGCGTCTGTAAACAAATTGGCATGAAATTCGACAAAGTTTACATTGGTTCAGACGTTGACGACCTTTCAGATCAAGAACTGGGCGATCTGGCAGAAAAGGCAACAATTTTTGCAAAAATGTCGCCTTCACAAAAATCCAGGTTGATCAATGCTTTGCGGGAAAAGGGGCACTCTGTAGGGTATATGGGCGATGGCATTAACGATGCCGGGGCGCTGGAAGCAGCAGATGTGGGCATTTCCGTTGACAATGCAGTCGATATCGCCAAGGAATCAGCCGATGTGATCTTGCTGGAAAAAGATTTAATGGTGCTTGAAAATGGTATTCTTGAAGGCAGAAAAACCTATGCGAATATCATTAAGTACATCAAGATGACAGCCTCTTCGAATTTCGGAAATGTTTTTTCTGTATTGGTGGCGAGCGCATTTCTGCCCTTCCTGCCAATGGCGTCTTTGCACCTGATTTTGCTCAATTTGATTTATGATCTTTCCTGCATTGCCATTCCGTGGGACAACGTCGATAAAGAATTTCTAGAAAAGCCCAGAACTTGGGATGCCAGCTTGGTAACAAAATTTATGCTCTGGATCGGGCCAACCAGTTCTGTGTTTGACATCACGACCTATTTATTAATGTACTTTATCATCGCGCCCATGTTCACAGGCGGGTTACTGTTTCATCAATTAACCGATCCAAAAATGATGGCATTGTACATTGCCGTCTTCCAGGCGGGCTGGTTTGTGGAATCAATGTGGAGTCAGACCCTGGTGATTCATATGATCCGAACGCCAAAGATCCCTTTCATTCAAAGCCGTGCTTCAACAGAGCTGATTGCCCTCACCTTTGCCGGAATCGCCGTGCTGACGGTCATCCCATTTACCGGTTTTGGCGCCTCGATCGGCCTCGCGCCGCTGCCCAGTATTTATTTTGTGTATTTGGGCATTACGGTTGTCCTGTATATGGTGTTGGTGACAATCGTAAAAAACCTGTATGTAAAAAAATATAAAGAGCTCCTGTAAAGCGGAAAGGGCTTTACGACTCTCTCCCTCCGCGAAGCACGTTTTGCCTTCACACCTGAATGCCCTGTACGGTGTGCCTGTGCATACACGCTATGTGCGGCTTTGTTTTCAGCAAAAATCAGGATAAAATGAAATTGTTCAATGCCGTTTTCTAGCCTGAAGGAGTCAACATGCCCCCAATCCTTTATTTACTCGACGGTCACGGTCTGGCGTATCGGGCGTATTTTGCCCTGACCGCAGGCGGCACCCGCTCCAATGCCTTCCAGACCAACAGCGGTGAGCCCACCGCGGGCGTGTATGGCTTTACCAGCATCCTCATGCGTATCTTTCAACAGGAAAACCCGGATTACCTGGCAGTGGTTTTTGATAAAGGCAAGTCCTTCCGTCACGAAATCTATGAAGGCTATAAAGGCACCCGGGCAAAGATGCCCGATGACCTGCGCGGGCAGGTCGAGCGCATGCGGGAGATTGTGGACGCTTTCAACATCCCCCGCTTGGAGCTGGAGAATTACGAAGCCGATGATGTGCTGGGCAGCGTGGCACACTGGGCTGCCGAAGAGCAGGGGCTAGGCGTTAAGATCATCACTGGCGATAAGGACTTACTGCAACTGGTCACCGACCGGGTGGTGGTTAACCTGGCGGGCACCAAGCTCTCGGAGGCTAAAGATTATTTTCCAGAAGACGTGGTGGAGAAAATGGGCGTGCCACCTGAAAAGGTGGTTGATTTAAAAGCCCTGAGCGGCGACCCCTCCGATAATATCCCTGGCGTGAGGGGCATCGGTGAAAAAACGGCTGTAAAACTGCTGAATGAATACGGGTCGTTGGATGGCATTTACGAGCACCTGGACGAGATCACCGGGCGGGCTAAATCCGCCCTGGAGGCGGGCAGGGAGTCCGCCTACATGAGCCGTGAATTAGCCCGGATCGTTACCGACCTGGACATAAAAGTCAATTTAGATCAGGCACGTATTGACCATTTCAACCCCAAAGCGGTGGAGAACCTGTTCCGCGAGCTGGAATTCCGCAGCCTGGTTGAACAATTGAATACCCTGGTGGGGAAAATGCATCCGCAGGCGACCCGGAGCGGCCAGATGGACTTGTTTGACCAGGCCGCATCAAACCTGCCTGCTTCAGAGCAACCTGGATTGGTGAAAACGACGATTGTTGATACACCCGAAAGGCTGCAAGAACTGGCAAAGGTCCTTTCTGGTGCTGAGCAGATCGCCTTTGATACCGAGACCAACGATACCGACCCGATGCGCGCCAGGTTGGTCGGCATTTCACTGGCAGTTGATCCCGAGCACGGATACTACATCCCACTCGGGCATCAGCAGGGCGAGCAGTTGACCATTGAGGAGGTTTTTAAAGCCCTGGCAGGGGCGATGACGGACAAAAACATCGGCAAAGTCGGTCACAACCTGAAATTTGATTATTTAGTCCTCAAGCGCGCCGGACTGACCGTGGAGCCACTGACCTTTGATACGATGGTCGCTGAATGGCTGATCAACCCGGCTTCGCGCAACCTGGGCTTGAAGAACCTGGCTTGGGTGCGCCTGGGCTACGAAATGACCCGGATTGAAGAACTGATTGGCAAAGGGCGAGGACAAAAGACCATGGACCAGGTGCCGATCGCTGAGGCAGCCGGTTACGCTGCAGCGGACGCGGCCATCTGCCTGCGCTTGATTCCACAACTGCGGGATGAATTGGGCAGCCACAACGCACAAAAACTCTTTGATACCATGGAAATGCCCCTGGTACCGGTGCTGGCTGGAATGGAAGAAGTCGGCTTCAGCCTCGATACCGCTTTCTTTAAAAATTTTTCTCACGAGTTGGAAGGTAAACTGGCAGAGATCGAAGCCCGGATTCAAACTGCGGTGGGATATGCGTTTAATTTAAACTCCACCCAGCAGCTTTCAGAAGCCCTGTTTAATAAGCTCGGGCTTGAACCGCCCGATCGGGCGCGCAAAACAAGTTCTGGCTTGTATTCCACGGCGGCTGATGTTTTAGAGGCGATGACCGGGCAGCATCCCGTGGTGGCCTGGGTATTGGAATACCGCGAACTGGAAAAATTGCGTTCCACCTATGTGGATGCATTGCCCTTGCAGGTCAACCCCGATACCGGGCGCGTGCATACCTCGTTTAACCAGACGGGCACCGTCACCGGGCGGATTGCCTCTTCCAACCCCAACCTGCAAAACATCCCCATTCGGACTGAAATCGGTCGAAGGGTGCGGGAAGGTTTTATTGCCCAACCGGGCTGGTTGTTAATGTCGGTGGATTATTCGCAAATTGAGCTGCGCATCGTGGCTCACATGTCGCAGGATGAAGCCATGCTGGCTGCCTTTAGAGCCGGGCAGGATATCCACTCCACCACGGCGGCAGCCGTCCACGGGATCGACCTGGCGGAAGTCACGCCTGAAATGCGCCGACATGCCAAGGCGATCAACTTCGGCCTGATCTATGGGATGAGCGCCTTCGGGCTGACCAACGCCACCGATCTGACCCTGGCTGAAGCCGAAAATTTTATCGAAGCCTATTTTAAGGAATTCCCGGGGGTCAAAAATTACTTGCAGGGCATCCGTAAGCAGGCTGCGCAGCAGGGCTATGTTGAGACCCTCTTGGGTCGCCGCCGGTACTTCCCCAACCTGAAAAGCGGTGCGCCGCACAACATCCGCCAGCGCGAGGAACGCGAAGCGATCAATGCCCCCATCCAGGGCACGGCAGCAGACATCATCAAACTGGCGATGCTCAGGCTTCCGGTCGAGATCAAAAAAGCCGGCCTGGGAGTGCGCATGCTGCTGCAGGTGCACGACGAGTTGATCTTCGAAGTGCCCGAGGACGAACTGCAGCAAACGGTGAAACTGGTGCAGTCAGTGATGGAAAACGCCTACACCTTATCCATTCCCATCGGTACCGAAGCCAGGGTTGGAAAAAGCTGGGGTGTGATGGAGGAAGTCTGAAGGGGGGAGGCGACAACGACCCGCCAAACCGAACCGGCTGCCGCGGGTCTGTCACAAAGGTAATGAGGCAGCCTGTTTTCTTATCTTCTCACTCAATAGCAGGTTTTCCTCAATTTAATCAACAAAGAGGCTGCCTTTTATGACAGCCTCTCTGATGTACTCCTGTTGCGTGAAGATCATTAATCTTCTTTTTCCTGGTCTTCGCGGCGTTTGGCGTCGATAATGTCCTGGGTCAGGTGCTGAGGCACCATTTCATAATGGTCAAATTCCATGCTGAAGTAACCGCGACCGCCGGACATCGAGCGCAAGGTGGTCGTGTATCGCAGCATCTCTGCCAGGGGCACAAGGGCTTTGACAATCGAGCGACCTTTTTGTGTGTCCATTCCCTGCACGCGCGCCCTGCGGGAGTTCATATCCCCCAGCACGTCGCCCATGTTCGCTTCGGGGACGATCACCTCAACGCGCATGATGGGTTCATATAGAACTGCACCCGCGTCCTTGAAAGCCAGCTTAAAGGCTTCTCGCCCCGCAATTTCAAAGGCGATCGGCTTGGAATCCACCGGGTGCTCTTTCCCATCATACACCGAGACCTTGACATTGTGCACCGGGTAACCGGCGATTACGCCTTCCTTCATCACATTGCGAATACCTTTTTCAATCGAGGGCATGAAGTTGCTTGAGATTGAACCACCAAAGACATCGTTGACAAACTCAAAATCGTCTTCAGGGAGCGGGCTGACCCGCAGGTGCACCTCGCCAAACTGACCGGCTCCGCCGGTTTGCTTTTTATGGCGGTAAACTGCAGCGTTCTCGCGGGTGATGCGCTCTTCGTAGGGTACCTTTGGCTCCTGGATATCAAGCCCAAGCTGGAATTTGCCTTCAGCACGACGAATAGTCACATCGATGTGCTGGTCGCCCATGCCCTGCAGGATGGTCTGGCGGGTGGCGGGTTCATTGTGCCACGAGAGGGTCATATCTTCTTCGCATAGGCGAGACAGGGTGATACTCAACTTAGCCGCGTCCGACTGGGTTTTGGGGAAAACCGCTACCTGGTAGAGCGCATTTGGATAGTTGGCTGTGGGCAAGGTCAGGGTGTTTGCCTTTTTGCACAGTGTGTCACCAGTCGTGGTGGCGCTCAACTTGGCGACCAGACCGATATCACCGCTGTGCAAAACATTGATTGGTTTCCCATCTTTGCCAAAGGGAACTTGCATACCAGCCAGGCGCTCTTCTTCTCCCTTGTTGCTGTTCCACACGCGATCATCGGCAACCATCTTCCCGGAATAAATCCTGAAAAAGGTTTGTTTACCAACAAAAGGATCAGCCGTGGTTTTCCACACATAAGCTGCCAGCGGACCGTCATCCACAGGTTCGAGGGTGACCTCCTCGCCCTTGGCGTTTTTCGCAATGGCAGGCGTTGCGTCTGCCGGGGAAGGCATCAGATTAATCAATGCGTTTAGCAAGGGTGCGATGCCTGTTTTATGAGCGCCTGAACCAACCAGCACGGGGATGAATTTACCCGCCCAGATGACGCTGCGCAAACCTCGCATGATCTCCTGGTCGGTTAGATCACCATTTTCGAAGTATTTTTCCATCAGGTCATCTTCACCTTCGGCAGCAGCCTCAACCAGCGCCAGGTGACCCTCTTCAGCTTTCTCCTGGAATTCTGCCGGGATTGCTACGGCTTCATTCCCATCGCCTTTAAGCGCCTTCATGGAGAGCAGGTCGATCACACCGTTGAAATTCGCTTTTTCACCCCAGGGCAACTGCAGAGGGATCAGGCGCGTTTCAACATGCTCCTGAACCGACTTGAGCACCTTTTCAAAGTTGGCATTGTCCCGTTCCATCTTGTTAATCAGGATCATTCTGGGGATATTGAACTCTTCACTGTACTGCAGCGCCATCTCGGTTCCCACCTCGAGACCAGCCACAGAATCAACCAGGATCAGCGCACCATCAGACACACGCATGGCAGAGATGACCTCTCCGATGAAATCGGTATAGCCCGGGGTGTCGAGTAAATTGAGTTTGACGTTGTTGTACTCTACTGGAACGACTGAGGTAAAGAGCGAAATTCCGCGCCGGATTTCTTCTTCGTCAAAGTCAGAGATTGTTGAACCATCTTCAACCTGGCCCATACGCGTGCTTCCACCGGTGTAATTCACCAGGGCTTCAACCAGCATGGTCTTACCTGCGCTGCTGTGAGCGGCCAGGACGATGTTACGGATTGACTCGGTTTTATATTCTTTCATCTAAGAGGCCTTCCTAATTCCTTAAAATATGATGCAATTTAGATAATGACATGCAATCTTCCATTTTAAGACAATCGTGAACAAAAGTCAAAGAAATCGCCGTTTTTGATGGATTAAGTTAATGGACGAATGTCAATCCCCGGCAATTAATATCGAGTGGCGGTAGTGGATGGTGTACCAGGCTCAATTATCCCGGGTGTATCTGCTTCAGGATATCGTATAATCATTACAACGAGCGAATGATGAGGAGTTGGCAGCTAATAGCATGACATCACGACCACTTGAGATCCTTAATGATCTGAGCCCAACCGCTAAAATCCTGGGAATAAACATTAGCGGGCAGAAAACCAGCGCCGTTTTTGGAGATGTGACCGGGTTGATCTACGAGCGAAATCAAATGGAAGCGATCTCCGGACACGCCTTTCCGGAGGCATTCGATGCCATTTGTGCTCTGGTGGATGCGCTGCTCAAAGTCTGCCGAGCCCAGGGATTAAGCAGCCCCGAGATGATTTCGGTGGCGGTCAGTGGTTCAGTAGATTTCAGTCGGGGTATTGTCATGTCTGCACCCGATTTGCCCAAATGGGATGATGTACCGCTCAAAGGTCGCCTGGGCGTTCGCTACAACCTGCCGGTGATGATCGAACAGCACAGCAATGCCGGTGCATTGGCAGAAATGGTTTTTGGCGCCGGGGTTGGCGTTACAGATCAAATCTTCCTGGACCTGGAACCGGTGGTTTCCGCCGGCATTATCAAGGATGGGAAAATCTATCACGGTGCAAATGATGCTGCTGGAGAGATTGGATCCATGCGCATGGCTCCAGCCGGGCCGGCTGGGCTGGGTTATCCAGGTTCTCTGACCGGGTTTGCCAGCGGATTGGGCATGGCAGAATTAGCCCACATGCGCTATCCCGGGCTGTGGCCTGTACCGCCAAAACCCTATGAATTCGTCAGCGCTGCTAACGCTGGGCAGGAAGAAGCACAGCAGGTGATCGTTGAATCTGCCGAGCACCTGGGAAAAGCCTTGCTGTGGCTGGTTCTTACCCTTGACCCGGAGTTGATCGTCTTCGGTCATCCGGCAGATCTGCTGGGTGAGACTCTGCTGGAACCCTTGCGGGATGCTGTCCTGCGTCATGGTGGTGGAGAAGCCCGCTCGTTGCCTCGCCTGGCCCTTTCAAAATTTGCGGCAAGGCTGGATGACATGGCAGCATTGATGGCTGTGATCAGCGCTTATCGGGACCATGCCCGGGATTGAAACGGTCTGGATTGCTTGGGCAAAGCTTGGATTGCATCAATTTCTGTTGAATTAACCGGTATTCCGCGATAAACCTGCGCGGTTTTCCCATTAATTTGCAGAACCATGTTATAAAAAATATAATGATCTCGACAAGTGCTCGTAAACCATTTTCAATATTAAACTGGAGGTAAACATGTTACACAAAATCGTCCAAAAAATTGACCAGCACAACCCTGTTGAGGTTGTAGACGCCCATTGCGATATACCCTGCGGCATTTATGATCCGCACCTTGCATTGATCGGTGCGTTGACCGTAATTCGCATGATTGACCTGATCAACAACCTGGTAGAAGCCCATGGCGACGCTATCGATGCAGAATATCTCAACAGCATGGCACGCTATGTGGCGGTTAAAGAAGAACACGCAGAATTAACCAAGCACGAGATCCGGGTTATCTGGGGTGATTTCATCAAAGATCAGCACATCGAATCCTACCCACAACTGCCCGGCCTGGTGCACAAAATCCTGGAGCTTGGCTCCAAAGCCCGCCAAACCGTTAACCGTGAGACAGGTGTGGCGCTGCTGGAAGCGGTTAATGAGTTTGCAGAAATTTTCTGGCAAATCAAAGGCAAGGAAACAAAGCGGGTGGCGGCTCCCTTCCCGGTCACCGATGAAATCGTTGTTCCGCTCCTTTAATCCATATGGTCCGTCTGCTAAAGGTGCGCGGTTCGAGCCTGTGGCCTGATTTTCGCGAGGGCGATTATGTCCTGGCGGCTGGCTTTCCTTTCCCTGCCAGAAAGATCAAAACTGGCGATGTGATCGTCTTTCAGCAGCCCGGCTATGGCACGCTGATCAAGCGCGTTCACCGCGTGCTGGGGAATGGTCAGTCCTTTGAAGTGCGCGGCACGCAGATTGCCAGTACGGATAGCCGCAATTTCGGAGCGGTTCCACGAAAACGGGTGCACGGCAAGGTGATTTGGCACATTCGTAATCATTCAGACAGGAAGAACTGAGCGCCTCTTGACGGTCGACCTCTTATTACTTTTAACGGCTGCTATTTGGGGCTTTGCCTTCGTTGCTCAACGCGTTGGCATGTCCCACATGGGGCCGTTTACTTTTAACGGGATCCGCTTCAGCCTGGGCGCGCTTTCCCTGGTGCCGATTCTGATCTGGCAACGTAGGAAGAATCCAGCTACAGCAGGATTCAGCCTGAAGACCTACGCTGTGCCGATTGGATTGACGGGCGCCGTTTTGTTTATCGCTTCATCACTGCAACAGGTCGGGTTAATGGGTTCAACTGCTGGCAAGGGCGGCTTTATTACCGGATTGTATGTGATCCTGGTGCCCTTGCTGGCTTTATTCTGGGGGCAGCGCACACATATCGCCCATTGGACCGGCGCGCTGCTGGCTGTGTTCGGGTTGTATCTGCTGTCATTCGAAGGTGGCTGGACGATCTCACCCTATGACCTGGTTCTCCTCGCGGGAGCTTTTATTTGGGCAGTGCATGTGCACCTGATTGCCAAATATGCCGACCCTGTGGGACCGGTGCGGCTGGCTTGCATGCAGTTTGCTGTTTGCGGGTTCCTGAGCCTGGCTGCCGCATTGTTTTTTGAGCCGATTACCATTAGCGAAATTCGCGACGGCTTATGGACGCTTCTGTATGGGTCATTTTTATCCGTTGGTCTGGCTTATACACTGCAGGTCATCGCGCAGCGAACTGCCAACCCAACCCATGCGGTCATCATCCTCAGCCTGGAGGGCGCTTTTGCCGCCCTGGGCGGTTGGCTGTTCCTCCATGAAGCGATGGCAGCACGCACTCTGCTCGGCGCTGGTTTGATATTAATCGGCACGCTCGTTTCACAGATTTTTGGGATAGAGCGCAAGACAACTCCTTAATGAAGTACCCAGGGGGAAGGGTAGAAACTTGGTATTAACGGCGCGTTGTGGTTAAAATTAGCTTGTTCGATTGGATCATTCCTTGCCCGACGATGATCTTAATTGTCTGGCAAAAATCGCTAAAACACTGCGGTTGCTCAGGATAGGAAACGACTTTGCATGCAAAAGCTTATTGACCAGGTCAGGTCCGTGTTAGGATTTGAGCTTTCAAACGAAAAAATCGCCCTGCTGAAAATCTACGAAAATGAGCTTTTAGAATGGAATCAGAAAGTTAATCTCACTGCGGTTAACGATCCTGAAGGCGTGCGGGTTAAACATTTTCTCGACTCGATGACGGTTCAGAAAGCCTGGGGCAAGCGCGTACCACCTGAACGGCTGATTGACGTGGGCACCGGCGCTGGCTTTCCCGGTCTGGTCCTGAAGGTGCTGTGGCCCAAAACCCGGGTTACGCTGGTTGAATCGGTGGGAAAGAAGGCGGAGTTTTGTCGCCACATTGTCCAGCGCCTCGGATTGGAACAGGTGACGATTTTGTCTGAACGCGCTGAGGTGGTCGGTCAGGACCCGGACCATCGCCAGACCTATGAACTGGCTGTGGCGCGTGCGGTAGCCCGCATGCCCATTCTGATGGAGTACCTGCTACCCCTGGTTCACCGAAACGGCAAGGTGCTGGCAATGAAAGGGGAAACTGCCCCGGTGGAAACTCACAGTGCCAGCCGGGCGATCCACCTGCTGGGGGGAAAGTTGCATAAACTGGTTCATATCGAGTTGCCAGGGGTTGTGGAGGAGCGCTTTATTGTGATCGTGGATAAAGTTGCCCAAACGCCCGATGAATATCCACGCCGTACCGGTATACCCTCTAAACGACCCATTCAGTGAGAAAAGCGGATCAATCCTGAATGGGGTAGACTTAAGGAATAATGGACGACCACATAAAAAGAAATAATGATAAATCAGAAGAAGTTGAACGCTGTTTAGCACTGATCCAGTCCCGGAATCCCCGCGACCGGTCATTTGCTGCCAAGCGCCTGGGGGAATTGAAGTCCAGGCCTGATATCCTGATGAAATTATTACAGGACCCCAATGGATTTGTTCGTTCTGCAGCAGCGGAAGCCCTTGGACGCTCAGTGGAATTGCCAGCGCCGGAGGTGATTTCACATTTATTGACCGCAATTGACGACCCGAATCATTATGTCTGTGCGGCAGCGGTCAATTCCCTGGGGCTACTGGGAGCCGCCCAGGCAATCGACCAGATCGAGGCATGTTTGGACGATGCAGAGCCGATTGTGGTGCAAGCAGCCATCCTGGCGATGGCGCGTATCGACCCCCAGCGGATTGAAAACCGATTGCTGGCGTTCTTACAATCAGATGAGTACCTGGTCCATCTGGCTGCGGTCAGGGTATGCGGGTGGCTACAACTGGATTTTTGCAGCGGTTTAATCTTGCAAGCATTGCAGGATTTGATGCAAACCAATGGCAAGCATGATCTCAAACTTCCCAAGCTTTACATTGAAGCCCTGACCCGGTTAAACGCCAGGGAAGCGATCCCCACCCTGGTTGGAATAGCTGAGCACGAAGTAGGGTTGCGAAGTGCAGCGGTGGAGGCTCTGGTAGATATGAATGCCGATGAGGCTGCAGCGATCCTTTCACCCTTGTTGAATGATCCCAGCTACAGCTTGCGTCGCAACCTGATTGAAATGATGATCAAGGCAGATTACACTGCAGCCTTGCCGCTGATTCGACCGTTGCTTAAAGACAAAGCCATCACTGTACGCGAAACAGCGCTGGCTGCGGTTTCAAAATGGGGTGATAAGGTCTCAATTGATGATGTGCGCGAGATTGCCTTCAGCGACCCCAACCCCTTTGTTCGCCCCCAGGCAGTGATTGCGCTCACCCGCCTTTTAGAGCAAGACGCGCTGGCGGATCTGGTTGACCTTTCGGAAGATCTTAACCTATATGTGAGGCGAGCGGTTGCGCAATGCCTTGCTGAGATTGATTTCCTGACCCCGGAAGGTAAAAAGGCATTGTTAAGTCTGGCTGAGGACCCGGAAACAGCAGATTTTGTAAAGGATGCGCTAAAAGCCCACGACCTGGACACGGTCCAGCCGCTGCCTGAAAAGGTCGTAGAAACGCGTGTCCCTGTGCCGAAGGCGTTAAGTGAAGAGGCTCACAAGTTGCTGGTTTCCCTTGAGTCCTGGCAGAACGCTTTGCCCTCGCTACAAAAGGATTTTGACCTGGGCGAACTGGCTGAGGTGGATCGGGCGCTTTCGACTTTGATTTTATATCTACGCGAAACACTGAACGGGGATTGGGGCGCGTAATCCACACCCCGTGATTACGATCGAAGTGAAGCAAGCGCAGCGGCCTGGCTTTTTTTTAAAACGTCAAAAGCTCAAGCCGCTGCGGTGTTGTTTTTAAATCGGGCCTTGAATCAGGGGGTCGGCGTTTCCGTTGCTGTCGCGGTTGGAATTGGCGTTGGCACAATATTGACCGGGATAATCAGAATGTCGCCGACGAAAATGTCAGTCTCTTCTTCCATTTGTTTGAGATCATGTTCCCGCCGATAGCGATTGGTTTCTTGCATGATACGACTAACTTCGCTATGAAACTGCGTGGCTAAAACAAACAGACTGTCGCCAGGGCGTACACGATACTCAATCAACGTGCCGGGAGGGGTGTCATCCGGGAGGGGCGTGGGTGTGGGCAATTGCTGACCAGGTGCCGGGATCAGGATGGTTTGCCCAGGGTAGATCAAACAACGGCTGTCCAGGTTGTTCAACACCAACAGAACTTCAACGTCCACTTCAAAGTTTTCAGCGATGGTTGTACAGTTATCTAATTCCTGTACCTCGTATTCAATAGGACCCGAAGGAGTATTGGTCAATGTCGGCGTGGGGGTATTGGTGATCGTCGGTGTTAGGGTGAAGGTCGCCGTGGGAGTGACGGGCGTTGGCGTTGGCGTCTCTGTAGACGTTGGCGTGGGTGAGTTCAAAAACGAGGGCTTTAATCCAGACCCACCGCCGATTAGGTAGACCACCAGCAGAACAATACCGACGACCACCAGAAGAATTGCCAGTCCACCAAGGATGTAAGGTCCCATCTTCTGTTTTTTCCGATAAGATGAAATCACGTTTTTCGCATCTTTTTTGCTCATAAGATTTCCTCTTTTTCTATATCAATCCGGAAAATATGCCGGAAAGCCCCGAATCCATCAAAAATTCTAATTCCATTTTATCCGATTATCAAATTTTGGTCGAGTCAACACGTTTTGGAAAGTTTGTTTGTCAAAGCGGCGTGACCAACAACAGCATGTCAAAAGGCATGGTTCATGCAGGCAGGTTTGACCTTCTGCATTCAAGGATGCGCTTCATAAACTGACCGGTGTAGGAATGCTCCATTTCACAGATTTCTTCAGGTTCGCCCACGGCAATGATCTCGCCGCCAGCATCACCACCTTCGGGACCCAGATCGATGATCCAGTCCGACACCTTGATGATATCCAGGTTATGCTCAATGATCACCACGGTATTACCTTCGTCCACCAGGCGCTGCAAAACATCGATTAATCGGTGCACATCGGCCGCGTGCAGGCCCACCGATGGCTCATCCAGAACATACAGGGTGCTGCCGGTGGACCGGCGTGAGAGCTCCTTGGAAAGCTTGACACGTTGTGCCTCTCCTCCTGAGAGCGTGGTACCCGATTGACCCAGCCGGATATAACCCAGCCCCACATCCTGCAAGGTCTCCAATCGACGGATAATCTTGGGGAAGGCTTGGAAAAATTCGATAGCGGCATCGATGGTCATATCCAGTACATCGGCGATGCTCTTTCCTTTGAACAGGATTTGCAGCGTCTCACGGTTGTAACGCGAGCCGTGACACACATCACAGGGCACGTAAATGTCGGGCAAAAATTGCATTTCGATCTTCAACTGTCCCTGACCGGCACAGGCTTCGCAGCGTCCCCCCTTGACATTAAAGCTGAAACGTCCCTTTTTATAGCCGCGCATTTTGCTTTCGGGCAATTCGGCGAACAGATCGCGAATGGCATCGAACAAACCGGTGTAGGTACCGGGGTTAGAGCGCGGTGTGCGACCGATTGGCGATTGGTCGATATTGATGACCTTGTCAACGTGCTCAAGCCCTTCGATAAAATCATATTCACCGGGTGTCGTATGGGCGCCATGGAGTTGACGGACCAGGCTGCGATAGAGGGTGTCGATCAACAACGAAGATTTTCCCGATCCGGAAACGCCGGTCACACAGATAAACTTGCCCAGAGGTAAATCAAGGGTGACATTTTTCAGATTATTCACCCGGGCACCATGCAGACGCAGGTGTGCACCGTTGCCGGTACGGCGCTTGTCAGGAACGGGGACGTACATCCTGCCGGAGAGGTAGGCGCCCGTGATCGATTCGGGATGGTTGATGATCGTATCCGGGGGACCTTCAGCAACAACCTCGCCGCCCATGTCGCCAGCACCAGGACCCAGGTCGACGATCCAGTCTGCCCTGCGGATGGTTTCGTCATCGTGTTCGACCACCAGGACGGTATTGCCCAGATCGCGCATCCCTTCCAGTGTGGTCAGCAGGCGGTCGTTGTCACGCGGGTGCAGACCGATGGAGGGCTCATCCAGCACATATAGAACGCCCATCAGCCGCGAACCCACCTGGGTGGCCAGCCGGATGCGCTGTGCCTCCCCACCCGACAGGGAACCGGCTGAGCGCTGCAGAGTCAGGTAGTCCAGCCCGACGTTAACCAAGAAGCCCAGCCGGCTTTCAATCTCTTTAAGAATGCGGTCGGCAATCAAGCGTTCGCGCGCACTCAGGGGAGAATTGTCACTTGCCAGGTTCCGGATCCATTCCAGGCTGTGTTTTACCGGCCATGCGGTAACTTCCACGATATTAAACCCGTCAATGGTCACTGCCAGTACTTCTGGTCGTAAACGGTTACCCTGGCAGGTTGGGCAGGGTTTGCCACTCATGAATTCGCCAATCCTGCTGCGCACATATTCGGAATTTGTCTCGCGGTAGCGGCGTTCAATATTGTTGATCACACCCTCAAAGGATGCTTTGAAGGTACTCTGGCGACCGTTGCGCCCGGTAAAGGACACGGTCAGCTCTTTACCGCCGGAACCATAGAAAAGGATGTTCAGCTTTTCATCGGGGATGGTGGACACCGGCGCTTCCAGGTCGATGCGATAATGATTTGCAACGGCTTCCAGCATCTGCCAGTAATAACCGCCGTTTTCTTTGGGACCATGCCAGGAATCATCCGCAATGGCTCCATCAATCAACGCCACAGAGCGGTCGGGGATCAGCAGATCAGGGTCGATTTCCTGACGACTGCCAAGTCCCTGGCAGGTTGGGCAGGCGCCATGGGGGGTGTTAAAGGAAAAGGTGCGCGGTTCGATCTCGGTGATTACACTGCCGTGCTCCGGGCAAGCCAGGTGCTCTGAATACTGGATATCCTGTTCCATCCCTTCTGAGAGGATTTGCACAGTGACGTAACCATCGCCGAATTTGAGGGCTGTCTCAACAGAATCGGTCAGGCGCGAGCGGGATGCTTTGGCGTCTTCAGGATCCTCGTGAGCATGCAGGATCACCCGGTCTACCACAGCTTCGATGGTATGTTTTTTATAGCGTTCGAGGTTGATTTCATCATCCAGGGAACGGATTTCGCCATCGACACGGGCGCGTACGAAGCCAGCCTTACGGATCTCATCAAAGACAGCCTGGTAAGTGCCCTTGCGCTCGCGCACCAGGGGCGCCAGAATCTGCAGGCGGCTACCCTCGGGCAAGGCTTCGATCGCCTCGACAATCTCCTGAGCGGATTGTTTCTGCACCACCCGTCCGCAGATCGGGCAGTGGGGAATACCCACGCGAGCATATAAAAGGCGCAGGTAATCGTAGATCTCGGTCACCGTGCCCACCGTAGAGCGGGGATTGTGCGAGGTGGATTTTTGATCGATAGAAACTGCGGGGGAAAGCCCTTCAATGGATTCCACATCGGGTTTGCGCATCTGACCCAAAAACTGGCGAGCATAAGCCGACAGGGATTCGACATAGCGCCGCTGTCCTTCAGCAAAGATCGTGTCAAACGCCAGGGAACTCTTCCCGGAACCGGAGAGTCCGGTGATCACCACCAGCTTATCGCGGGGGATCTCCACGGTGATGTTTTTCAGGTTGTGTTCGCGTGCTCCGACCACACGCAAACTATCACGAGCTGTCATCATCTTATTTTCACTCATTCAATCTATGATAGCACAAATGTTTCAGTAAATACGTCAAACGCGCAATTTAGTATTATACCCCCGTGGGGTTCCGCCTGCATACCGCACGGCTTTCACCCAGGTTTGCTGAGCTGATGCAGATTCACCACAGCATAAAGTTGATCAACACCGGGGATGAATACCCGATTTTTTA
Organism: Brevefilum fermentans; assembly: GCF_900184705.1. Taxonomy (NCBI): domain Bacteria; kingdom Bacillati; phylum Chloroflexota; class Anaerolineae; order Anaerolineales; family Anaerolineaceae; genus Candidatus Brevifilum; species Candidatus Brevifilum fermentans. Next base: position 2,563,367 of record NZ_LT859958.1, read on the forward strand.
TATTCAGTCCATCACTCATCCGCAGGGCTCACCCCCATATCCTCCGGCTGAATAGTCAAACCGCGGAAGTTTTCAAAGGTCAGGTCGTTGAAGGTAAAGCCCCTCTTTGAGCGGGCGATCTCAAACAAGCCCAGGTAATTGGTGGTAATGCCCCTCGACCAGTCCAAGCCCAACAGCAGCGCCACGCCTGCGATCAAAGCGTTGGTCGGCCCCTCAATTTCGAGATAATTCCCAAGGGGCAGCTCATCCAGCACGACCTCCACATCCCCCAACCGATAAATGCGCCGGTACTTCTCGTAGGACACCACCACCTGGTAACCCAGCGCTTCAAACAGCCTGCGCGCCACGGCGAAATCATCCACGGTAAATTCAAGTTCAGTGCGGGCAATGACTCCCCCTTCAACGTGAGCATTTCCTTTAAACGTCACCCGGGCACAGTCATCCTGACGCAAGCGCAGGAGGCGTCCGCTTTTATGCAGCTCGTGGAAGGCGGTGTCAAAACGCAGGTTGAGCTCAAATGTGCGCTGACGGACCAGGTCGGCGCCGCCTGCTTGCAGGCGTTCCGCCATCGCCTCCAAATCTTGGATATAGAATTTAACTTCGCGTTCCTGGTCTGACATCATCCACCTCCCGTATTGTCGTGTTTACGGTTAAAAAAACCGCTGCTTTGTGCTGAGCGCAGCCCCCAAAACACCAACCCGACCCAGGCAATGGTTAAGAGCAGCATCAAAGGCCAGTTTCGATGGGCGCCAGGGTCCCGCCAGAGCAAAATGCGCTCCAGCCAGTAGAGCACCGGGTAGAGTGCAGCGGCAGGCTGCAGGGCAAGCGGCGCCCAATGAGAGCGAAAGGTCAGCGCCCACAGAACGGGCAACCCCAACAATCCCCATGCGAGGCCGGCCAGCAGCAAATAGGCATGAATGCCCGGGCCGACCAGGCTCACGATCAGCTCCCGTCTCGCCAGGGCACCGAAAAAGCGCAACCAGCCCAACACAGTCCACAGGGCAAAAACCAACCCGATCAGGATGAGCGGCAAGGAACGCTTTGGTCGCCGGTAACGGTCGGGGGAATGCGGTGTGGGTTGAAGTTCTGGCATGGGTTGATTATAAACCGGGTCCATCCTCAGGGTCCGAGCTTTCGGGATATTCAATATCCGCCAGGTAGCCCAACCGTGCCAGGGCTGCCGCCACCTTTTCTTGTGTGCCCGGGTTGAGGATCACGCTGGTGGGACCGAGGGAATCGCCCAGAAAACGCCCAGCAGGAGACTCGCGCAGCAACTGGAGGATGCGAGGTGCTTCCACCCGCAAAATCACTGCAGGCTGAATGTGTGCCTGACCGCCCTTTTTATACCACTGGCGCAAAGCAGTCACCAGGTTGGGCGGCGTGGATTCCGCATACTTGTGCAGCAGTATTTCCAAGTGGGTGATTTTTAGCCCCTGTTTGGATGCAGTTCCCAGGGAGGCCGGGGTCATCTGGTAGATGTATTCTGTTTCGTTTTCATCGATCCACAGGCAAAACCGAGCTAACTGGTAGCGTGCCAGGCGAAGGGTATGGACACTGGCAGCCAGCCTGCCATCTGAAAAGACGCTCACGGGCTGATCTTCATCAGCCAATTGGGTCACCGGCAGCCCCAAAAGGAGCTGCTCTGCCCAGGCAGAAAATCGAAACGCCGTTGCCGGCTGCCCTTCAGCAGGTGCCGCCAGGTCCATCATTCCAAGCCAGTGTAACGGTCCGGTGATCAGGTAGCGCAGCAGGGCGCCATCCACCCGGTCCCAATGCTGGATGCCGTTCAGAGGCTCGCCGCTGTGGGCATCGCGGATCAACCAGGTGTCAAAATCTCCTGCTGGTCGCTGGAAATCTGGCGCTCGCTTAAAGACCTCCTGAACAAAGGATTCCAGGTGCCACCAGATGCCCTCAGGTAGCTCGCTGAGCAAGGCAAGCAGGCGCTCGCGGGTGCTGACGGGATCATTTTGCCAGGCGCCTTCACAGATCAGGCTGGGCACCAGGCGCAGTTCGTTAAACAGGTGCGAGGTGCGCCAGCCCCGCACCAGCCAGCTCAGAGCCTCCGCCCGGGGCATTTCGAGGAAGGGACGTGCGTCTTCAGCGACAGGTTGTTCTTCTGAGGTGATTAATTTCACAGCTCCCAGCAGGGCGTGAACCACATGCAGCGGAGGGCGCCAGGTCTTCACAGCGGGGGAGCGTTGCGGGTCGCCCAGGCGCAGGGCAGCCAGTAATGTACAGGTGTGATCCAGGATGCGGTCTGTGACCGGTAGGATGTGCGAGGTTTCACCCGGAGAGGCAGCTCTGCCCGGGGGTCCGGACTTTGTCTGCTTAACGGGCGGTATCAGGGTGAGTAAGTCATCGGGAATATAGGCACATTCCTGAAGTTCCCCGCCCCGTCGGAGAAAATCGCGCCCGATCAGGGCGCGGTACCACAGGATTTCAGCCGGGGAGATCGGGTCAAGAAATGGTTTTTCACGGTCACGCCTGCCAGGTCCAACCTCGCGCAGGGGACCAAATTCCTGGTTGAAGCGCGCCCAGGGCAGCCAACCACCTTCTGCGACCAGGGTATTCAACGCTCGGCGGGCATTCCCTGGCAGAGATTCGATGATCTCAATCACCAGGGTCGGGTCCAGCATGGCACGGATCAACGGTGACAGGGCAAGGCGGATGTCACGCACTGTCAGTTCCACGCCCCATAATTCAGCGACGATCTCAAGAAAACCGAGGTCCTGTGTGCCCAGGCGATGTTTTAAATCCGGCATGGTATTTAGAGTATACATCAATTTAATTACTGCGTTGATGGGAAGAAGGTCGGTGAACGGTGAACTCTGAAAGGAGACAGAGGACGGACGAAAACGTTGTGTTCATCACCCCCGCTTTGGAGACCCCGCGCGTTTGATTGGGTTTTTCTCGTTATTCTGCTGTCTTCCCCCCGTGATACAATAAACGCCATGCAAACGAACACACTGTCCAACAAGCCGATCGGCATTTTCGATTCCGGGGTCGGAGGGCTGTCAATCCTGCGCGCTATGCGGAAATTTCTGCCTGCAGAGCACATCCTTTACACGGCTGACCAGGCGCATATCCCTTACGGCCCTCGCCAAAGGGAGGACATCCGGGACTTTGCCTTTGGCATCACGGAGTTTTTGTTGGATCGCGGTGCTAAGCTGATCGTAGTGGCTTGCAACACCGCCTCCGCAGTGGCGCTGCATGATCTGCGTGCGCGTTACCCTGAAATCCCCTTTGTGGGTATGGAACCGGCGGTCAAGCCTGCTGCCGCACAGAGTCAAACCGGGCGAGTGGGCGTGCTGGCTACTCCCACAACCTTTGCCGGTGAGATGTACCATGCCCTGGTGAACCGCTTCGCACAGGGCATTCAGATCTATCAAAATACCTGTCCCGGCCTGGTTGAGCAAATTGAACGGGGCGAGCTGGAGGCTCCTGCCACCCGCGCCATTTTGGAAGCAGCGCTGCAACCCATGCTGGCAGAAAATGTTGATACGATCGTGCTGGGCTGCACGCACTACCCTTTTGTGATTCCCCTGATCCAGGACATCACCGGTCCGGATGTGCACACCATTGATCCCGCACCAGCCATCGCCCGGCAAACTCAGCGTTTGCTAGACGAACATGGCTGGCTCAACACTTCACAAGCGCCAGGCAGGTTGCAATTCTTCACCAGCGGGGAATCCGCCAGCCTGGAGGCGCTGCTATTACCCCTTCTGGGCGAAACCGGGATTGTGACACCCGTGGTGTGGGAAAATTCAACGCTGAAGGCTGTCCATCGGTCTTAATCTTCACGGATAATGGCTGACCCTGTAGACCCATCCTGCCAGATTTTCAGGAGCGAGGGTCGCCACCTCGGTCTGACGGCGAGCTGGGTCAAATTAGCCGCGTACCATCGGTTGAGGAAAGTGGCACCCCTGTCAACATCGTGGATATTGCGCGATATCGGGCAGCTATCGATTAATAAAGAGGGGGAAGATATAGCTGAATACAGGCGGAGGCGGCAGCCGTTCGCCAAAATAGATCACCATTGCAAAGTCCTGATCCAGGTCGCCGCCAAAATTAGGAACACCGTCAGCGCTGATATTCGCCGCTGTGACTGTCAGGGTGTAGGTACCGGCTGGCAGGGAGCCCAGGAAGATGCCCTCGGTGTTGTTTTTGTCATCCGGCGTCCCGCCGGGGATGGAAAGGCCATCATCACCAAAGTTGTTGCCATAGTAGGTCTGCCCATCAATCTCGATAGACAAATCCAGATCATTAACCCATGCCGGGGTCGTGCCGCCCAAACCGTGCCCGGGGGCATCGCACCATGCCAGCATCGCGCGTAAAATATCCGCGGGCTTCTTGAGGGTAATCTCCACCGTCCAGGTCTGCCCGCTTTCCGTAAAGACATACTCCTGGTCAAAATATAGCACCTCGTCCGGGGGGTTGAGGACCGCAGCGAGGTTCAGACGCCCCCAGCCCTGTTTGGAGTCAAAGGGGTGACCCAGCACCCTGCCGTTTGCGTCAAGATGTCCTGCCAGGTCATAGGCTACAGGCAGGAATGCAGCTTTAACCAGTGCAGGGCTGGGATCGGAACCGAACTGCTCCCGATACTTCTCAAAAAACAGTGCTGCAGCACCGCTGACGTGGGGGGCGGACATACTGGTACCACATATCATGCCATATCCGGAGCTTAACACGCTCGAATCCACGTAGCAGCCCGGGGCGACCATCAGGGGCAGGTTGCGTCCATCCAGGGCTGGCCCGTAGGCACTGTTTATCGACAGGTTATTGATCTCCAGGTTCTGGCTTCCGGTTGAGTACTGCATCTGCGTAGACCCCACGCTGAAGACGTTCTTGGCTTCATCCGGTGTTCCTTGTGAAGAGGTGCCGCCGTTTCCATTCATGATCGAAAGCACGTAGGTCAGGGGCTGGTTGCCCGGCTGTTCTGGGTCAGCATCGCGCACACCGACATCGACCAGGCGTGTGTCCGCATCGTAGCCCACAGGCCTGCTTCCAGGTCCCCAACTATTATTGGAGATCACCGCGTCATTACGATAGGACTGTGTCATCAGGGTTAACATGCCGCCCGGAGCGTAGTAAGTGGGCGCATACAATTGTTCCACCAGCATAGCACCAGGCGCCATCCCCAAGCCGCGCAGAAAACCGTTGCTGTCCATCACCGCAGAGGAACCATCCCCGGCCATAATACCGGCAGTGTGGGTGCCGTGATGACTGGCAGCATCATCCCCACAGGTAAAGCCACTGCAGGGCAGCACACGGCTGACCAGGTCCGGATGCTCCTGGTCAACGCCGCTGTCCACGTTGGCCATCACCACGCCCGCACCGGAAAGCCCCACCCGCCCTAACCATGACAGGTAGCCAGGATAAGCACGGTTATTGCTGAAGACATTGCCGGCATTGACCTGGTTGCTCATCTCGCCGCGGTCGCCGCCATCGGTAGACACGGGTTGCAGGGTGTACACACCCGGCAGCGCTGCAACTGCGGGCAGTTGGGTCCCGGGCAGGATTACGGTGACCAGGTCAAAAACCGGGTCCAGGCCCGATTGTGCCTCTATCTGCGTCCCGCCCAGGGCTGCGATTGCCTGCAAAGTCTCTTCCAGCCCGGCTGCGGGGTGGATCAGAATACGCACCCGCACGTGTTCATCCGTTTGGGTGCGGTACATGGGCAACAATGCATACGCTGGCAAGTAGTCACCTGTCCAGCGGAGGAAGTCTTGTTGGGTTTGCGCATCCAGCGCATCCGCCGTCCCCCACACCACATAGGTAAAGGGGTGAATGTACTGTACGATCTCCAGCCCAGACGCCTCAAGCTCCAACAGCCAACGACTCTTGGTCGGTCCATAGAATTGCATCAGGTGCAGACGGGGTTTACCTGGGTCGGCAAGGACGCTCAACTCCGGGCTAACGCGCGGCGGTGAGAGCAGGGGGTCAAAGGTCTCCCCGCCCAGGGTGAGCGCGTAGGGATTGGGGTAAACCTGAAACGCGTCAGCGTCGGACTCGAGCGCAACCAGTTCAGCGGGGGAGACCAGCGCCCAGGTGAAGGCGCCGTAATCGATCACCAGCTCGTCCGCAATTCCAGAGCGCGCCCAGAGTTCCTGTCCAGCAACTGGAACCCGCACTGCCACCAGGGACGCCTGGGCTTCAGCGCTCGGGACCAGGGGAGCCAGTAAGAGAATTAACAAAGCTGAAAGAAAGCTCAGGATGAACCTGCGAGTCATGAAATCTCCAAGCTTATTCGGTCATCACTGCTTAATCATACATGGATAAGAAAAATGTGACAACAGGGGCAGGTAACGAGTAGAGCTTAGAACGGAATGCAACTCCAGTACACGGGGTCGCCACCCACCTTTCACTGCGCTGAGATTGCGCTTCCAAACACGTTTCCGTGTATCTAAAATATTCAATAATTTAACTTTTCTTCAAGCTCAGCCCACTCTCCCAGCAGCGCGTCCACTTGCTGTTGAACATTCACGTAATGTTCGCCCAAAAGGTGGACTTCGGTCGGGTCAGCGGGTGGTGTTTCCAGGGACTTAGCCAGTCGGGATTGCTCGTGCTCCAGGGCATGAAGCTGTGCCTCAATTTCTGCAATCCGGGCATGGATCTGCTTGCGGGCAAATTTTGACAGCGGCTTGACCCGAGCCTGACCCTCTACCGCCGTTGTGGATGCAGAGCTGGCTTTGGGCACTCCGTCCTGGCTTGGAAGCGTTCCTGCTTCCTGCAGTTTGAGCTTATGCGCCTTAAATTGCGTATAAGAACCCTGAAACACCTGCAGGGTTTGCCCCTGGGGTTCAACCTCCCAGATCTGCGAAGCCAGCGAGTCAATCAGGTAGCGGTCATGGGAAACCAGCATGATCGTTCCAGAAAAGTCTGACAGCACCGATTCAAGTACCTCCTGGGTGGGCAAATCCAGGTGGTTGGTGGGCTCATCCAGCAGCAGCAGATTCGCATCCGAAAGTGAAAGCTTGGCCAGTGCCAGCCGACCGCGTTCCCCGCCGGAAAGGGTCTCAACTTTGCGAAAGACGTCGTCGCCGGTAAACAGGAAGCGAGCCAGGTAATTGCGCACCTCGGCTGGAAGAAGATTCGGCGTCAGCGCTTCGATTTCCTGCATGAGGGTTCTGTTGGGGTCCAATTCTTCGTGCGCCTGGGCAAAATAACCAATCACCAGGCTGGCGCCGAGCTGAACCTTGCCAGAGTAGGGCGGAGTCTTTTCCAGGATGGTTTTAAGGAAGGTCGTTTTCCCTGCCCCGTTGGGTCCAATGATCGCAGCGCATTCCTGACGCTGTAAAATCAGGTCCGGGCAATCAAACAGGGGCTGACCCTCATCATGATAACCGATCTGCAAGTTGTGCGTGCGCAGCACCAGATTCCCCGAACGCCCCTGAGTTTTTAAGTTGATATGCATGCGGCGCGGTTCTTTAGGCGGCGGGGCTAAACGGGCATCCTCCAGCAAACGCTCCAGGCGGCGTCGACGACCCTTTGCCTGGCTGGTATTTTGCCCGGCGATATTCCGCCGGATGAATTCTTGCTCTTTTTCAATGAAAGCGGTCTGCGCTTCGTATTCCGCCAGGCGACGGGTATAACGCTCTTCGCGCTGTGCCAGGTATGCCGAGTAGTTGCCGCGGTAAATCTCCAAACTGGGCGTCATTTCCCAGATTGTGTTGGCTACCTGGTCCAGGAAATAGCGGTCATGAGATACCACCACCAGGGCGCCTTCCCAATCCTTAAGGAAAGATTCCAGCCACTCCACAGACTGGATGTCGAGGTGATTGGTCGGTTCGTCCAGGATCATCACATCTGGGTTCTCTAACAGGATCGTAGCCAGCAGCGCCCGCGTCCGCTGCCCGCCCGAAAGCTGGCCAAGCGGGCGGTGATAATCTCTTTCATCAAAACCCAGCCCGGAAAGGATCTGCTTGATGTGCACCTCGTAGGTATAGCCGCCGCGCTGCTCAAAAGCCTGTTCCAGGTTTCCGTAGCGGGTCAGAGCGTCTTCAGCCAGCTCGGGGTCAGCCATGGCTGCCACACAGGTTTCTAATTCATCTTGCAGGGTGAGAAGATCCTCAAACACCGCCAGGCAGTGCGTCCAGAGGGTGCCCTCTTTACTCAGGGTGGCGACCTGCGGCAGGTACCCGATTACCAGGTCTCTGGCATGCTGAACTGAGCCAGCGCTGGGAAAGTCCTCCCCGACCAGGATGCGCAGAAGAGTGGTCTTGCCCACGCCGTTGGCTCCTACGATGGCGATCCGTGCCCCGTGTGGGATGGAAAGCGAAATCCCTTCAAAAATATCATCGGGACCGAAGGATTTTGCCAGGTCAGAAGCGATGATCAGTGACATAGCCAAAGTATACCATTTTGAGCTCCCGGTAAACCAGCCGGGTAGCAGAGGATACGGGTCATCCTTCTGGCTCAGCTTTGCATGGTAAAATTTTATTTATGAAACGCAACTATCAGCGCGGCCTGGTGTGGCTTGGATTGGTCATCTCAGCCGTGTTTTTATACCTGGCATTTAGAAAGATCAATTACAGCGATCTGTGGCACACCCTGAAGCAAACTCGAATGCTGTGGCTGGCGCCGGGACTGGCAATTTATTTTGGGGGAATGCTGGTGCGTGCCTGGCGCTGGCAGGTCCTGCTTAAACCCCTTAAAAAGGTATCGATTGGAAATGTGTTCCAGATCCTGATGATCGGTTTCATGGGCAATAACGTCTTCCCACTGAGGATGGGCGAAGTTCTGCGTGCGGTGGTCCTCAAACGGCGTGCTGATGTGGCAATTTCGGGCAGCCTGGCGACCATTGTGGTTGAAAAAATCTTTGATGCGGTGGTTGTGATCGGGTTTGTACTGCTCAACCTGGGTCAGTTGGCACGGCTGCCTGGCGGGATGGCGCTGACGCAAATCAGCGGACTGGCAGCCTGGTCTGCGGTGATTTTCCTGGTGGGATTGGCGCTCTTTGTGGCGATTGCCATGTTCCCCCAGCCTGCCCAGCGCCTGTTGCACGGGATCATCGCCAAAATCATCCCGGAACGCTGGCGCAACCCGCTATACAACATCATCGACAAATTCCTTGATGGATTGATGAGTCTTCGCTCGCCCGCGAACGCCCTGATGATCCTGCTGACCTCCATCCTGGTATGGTTGCTGGAAACCGGGCTGTATTGGGGGGTGAGCCGCGCCCTTAACCTGCACCTCACCTTCAACCAATTGCTGCTGCTGAACGGCGTGGTCAACATGGTTTTATTGATCCCGGCAGCGCCGGGCGGCCTGGGCACCTTTGACGCAGCCGGTCGAACCGTACTGGAGGCATACGGCATCCCTGCTGAGCCCGCTCTGGGTTACACGCTGGTTCTGCGGATTGCTATCTGGCTGCCCATTACTCTGCTGGGAACCCTCTATTTTGTCCGCGAGGGGTTAACGTGGACTCTTGATATCAGCAAAATGCAAGCCCAGGCCGAAACCCTGGATTCCAGTGATTAGAAAGGTTGAAAAGATGCATGTACGGCAGGACAATATAGCGGTCATCGGCGGGGGGATTGGCGGGCTGTCTGCCGCTTACGACCTGGTCAGGGCTGGTAAGCGGGTGACACTGTTTGAAGCCGCCGATGCTGTCGGCGGGCTGGCAGCAGGCTTTAAAGAACCGCACTGGGATTGGAGCGTGGAGCGATATTATCACCACTGGTTCCAATCTGACCAACACATGCTGGGCTTGATCGATGAACTGGGCTGGATGGACCAGGTGCTGTTTCCACGACCGGTGACGGTGATGTATCACCAGGGGAAGTTCTATCCCTTCGATTCGATCCTCGCCGCTCTACGCTATCCCGGCCTCGGTTGGGGGATCAACAAAGTGCGCTTCGGGCTGGTCGGTCTGTACCTGCGGCTGACCAACAACTGGCAGGCGCTTGAGAAGACGACCGTCGATGCCTGGATGCGAAAATGGGCTGGTGATAAAGTCTATACGACCATGTGGGAACCCATGATGATCGGCAAGTTCGGGGAAGAATATGCCAGCGTGGTCAACATGGCCTGGTTTTGGGCGCGCCTGCACGCTCGTACCACCCGCCTGGGCACCTTCACGGGCGGATTTCAAGTCTTTTGTGATCGCCTGGCGGATCACCTGCGCGCTTTAGGTGTGGGGATTCACTTAAATACACCCGTGAGCGCCATCAATCCTCGTGGTGAGGGCCAGCTGTCTGTTTCGCTGGAAGATGGCAGCAACTCTACCTTCGACCAGGTTCTGTTCACAACTTCGCCAGGGTTGCTGGCGCGGCTGGCGCCGGATCTCCCCCGGGATTACCTGGCAGGTCTCCTGTCACTTAAAAGCATGGGTGCGGTGGTGATGACGCTCTCCCTTAAGCATCAACTTTCGAAAGAAGGCTATTACTGGTTCAACCTTCCAAAAAGCTCCGGTTTCCCTTTCCTCTCATTGGTGGAACATACCAACTACCTTTCGCCGGCGTATTTCGGCGGCGATCACATCGTCTATGTCGGCGACTACCTTCCGGTCGACCATGAATACTTTCAGCTTTCGCAAACCGAACTGGAAGCCAGGTTCATCCCCCAGTTAGCCCACTTCAACCCGGATTTTTCACCGGATTGGGTCAAGCGCACCTGGCTCTCGCGCACCCGGTATGCCCAGCCAGTGCCCCTGGTGAATCACTCGAAGAATATTCCTGCGATCCGCACTCCCATACAGGGCTTATATTTTGCCAGCATGAGCCAGGTTTATCCCTGGGACCGGGGCACAAACTTCGCGGTCGAGATCGGTCGGCGCGCGGCAAGGATGATGATTGCGGATAAAAGCCCTTGATTCCATTTTCCGCGTTTCGATTTCGAACAAATGAGCATTTGTTACAAGCATCATTTTTTATGCTCCCTTGATTTATGGGCATACAGCCTGTTTTCTGCCTCATAACCCCCACAAGTGGGGGGCGATCTCTTGGGGCTCCCTACAAAAGGGGTCCATTGCTACGCGAAGTGATGCATTTAATACTGACCACATAAATCAGACTTTTTAAGGTTTCAGTGTCTTAAAGATTCTGATATTTTTAGCAAGATTAGT